>JBDHSX010000095.1:0-14370 GCA_039808365.1 Xanthobacteraceae bacterium
TTGCCGATCACCTGTGGCAAACCACGATGGACAAGCTCGCCGTCGATCAGCCGACTTACGCGAGCTATCGGCGGGAGTTGGAACGCGACAAGACTTAGTCGTCATTGCGAGGAGCGCAAGCGACGAAGCAATCCAGGGGCCGCGAAAAAAGAACTGGATTGCTTCGCTTCGCTCGCAATGACGGAAATTCAACCTGTATCGGCTATTACTTCCCCAGCCATTTCGGCGGCCGCTTTTCGGCAAACGCCTTCGGCCCCTCGATGAAATCCTGCGATGCGGCCATCGCCTTCACCGCCGGATAGTCCCGCTGCTCGTTGATCGCCTGTTCGAGCGACACCGCGAGCCCGCGCGAGATGGTCTGCTTGGAGGCGCGGATCGACATCGGGCTGTTCTGGCAGATCGTCTCCGCCCAACGCAGCGCCGCGTTGAGCGCCTCGCCGTGCGGCACCACCTCGTTGACGAACCCCAGCTCAAAACCCTCGCGCGCCGAGACGTGGCGCGCGGTGAGGATCATGCCCATGGCACGCTTGAGGCCGATCTGGCGCGGCAGCCGATGCAGGCCGCCGGCCAGCGCGGCGAGGCCGACATGCGGCTCGGGCAGCGCGAACTTGGCGTTCTCGGCGGCGATGATGAGATCGCAGGCCAGCGCGATTTCGAAGCCGCCGCCCATCGCCACGCCGTTGACGGCGGCGATGATCGGCTTGTCGCAGTCGAAGCGCGAGGTGAGGCCGCCGAACCCGCCGGTGTCCCAGCCGCGCTTGCCGCCGGCGGCCTGCCACTTCAGGTCGTTGCCGGCGCAGAACGCCTTGTCGCCCGCGCCGGTGACGATGGCCACCCATTGCTCGGAGTCGGCGGCGAAATCGTTGAAGACGCGGTTCAGCTCGAAATGCGCGTCGGTGTGCAGGGCGTTGTAGACCTCGGGCCGCGACAACGTCACGATGGTCACCGGGCCCTTGCGTTCGACTTTCGAGAATTTCAAATCCATGATGGCTCCTCGCGGGTCCTGTCGTCAGGCGAAACATGCCAAGCGGCGCGCGTCGCGCCAAGCATCCAGATACGCATGGCGGCATCGGTCCCGCAACCACAATCGTTCGCTTGACTTCCCCCGCGATCGTCACCTTTAGTCGGTCGAAAGCATCATCGGCGTGTGGGAGAGAAGCCTTGGATTTTGCCTTGCCTGCGGATCTCGTCGCTTATCTCGCGGAACTGGATCGCTTCATCGCGACCACGATCAAGCCGCTGGAAACGCGGGACGACAACATCCGCTTTTTCGACCATCGCCGCGAATGGGCGCGCACCGATTTCGAGAACGGCGGCCTGCCGCGTCACGAATGGGAAGCGCTGTTGCGGCAGGCCAAGGACGAGGCCGATCGGGCCGGCCATCTGCGGTTCGCGATCCCGAAGCGCTACGGCGGCAAGGACGGCTCCAACCTGTGGATGGCGGTGATCCGCGAGCATTTCGCCGCGCAAGGTCTCGGCCTGCACAATGATTTGCAGAACGAGCACTCCATCGTCGGCAATTTCCCGATCGTGAAGATGCTCGATCTCTATGGCCGCGACGACCAGAAGGCGATGATCGAGGGATCGATCACCGGCAAGTATCGCATCACCTTCGGCCTGACGGAGCCGGATCACGGCTCGGACGCGACGCATATGGAAACCCGCGCGGTGCGGGGGACGCGCGACGGCCAGGCCGGCTGGATCATCAACGGCGAGAAGATGTGGACGACGGGCATGCACGTCGCCACCCATTGCGCGCTGTTCGCCCGCACCTCGGGCGAGGACGGCGAGGCGCGCGGCATCACCTGTTTTCTGGTGCCGGCCGATGCGAAGGGTGTCAAGGTCGAGGAATATCTATGGACCTTCAACATGCCGACCGATCACCCGCGCGTCTCCTTCACCGACGTCTTCGTGCCGGACGAGGCGCTGTTCGGCGAGGTCGGGCGCGGGCTGTCGCTGGCGCAATGCTTCGTGCATGAGAACCGCATCCGGCAGGCGGCGAGTTCGCTGGGGGCTGCGGTGTTCTGCATCAACGAGAGCGTGAAATACGCCCGCGAGCGCAAGCCGTTCGGCGAGGAACTGGCGCGCAACCAGGCGATCCAGTTTCCGCTGGTCGAGCTGGCGACCCAGGCGGAGATGCTGCGGCTCCTGATCCGCAAGACCGCCTGGGAGATGGACCAGATGACCCAGGCGCAGGTCGAGCACACGCTGTCGGACAAGGTGTCGATGTGCAACTACTGGGCCAACCGGCTGTGCGGGCAGGCGGCGGATCGCGCCATCCAGGTGCATGGCGGCATCGGCTATTCGCGCCACAAGCCGTTCGAGCACATCTACCGGCACCATCGCCGCTACCGCATCACCGAGGGCAGCGAGGAAATCCAGATGCGCAAGGTCGCGGGATTTCTGTTCGGCTACATGGGCGCGAACAAGCGGTGAGGGACGTTTCCCTCTCTCTCGGTGGATGTGATTTCCTTGGTCGTCCCCGCGCAGGCGGGGACCCATAACCCCTGGCCTTGATAGTGGCCACGGGCGCGGGCAACAAGTGCTTTTCGTATTACTGACGCTGCGGCGTATGGGTCCCCGCCTGCGCGGGGACGCTATTCGTGCTGCGGATCCTCTCAACAGCGACTGTTTCGTCGATGCTTCGAGACGACCGCGTCGCGGTCAGTTCACCTGACGATCCTTGCCTTCCCAGAACGGCGCGCGCAATTCGCGCCTCAGGATCTTGCCCGACGGATTGCGCGGCAGGGCTGGGATGAAGTCCACGGTCTTCGGCGTCTTGTAGCCGGCGATCCGGGTGCGGGTGAAGTTGATGATGTCGGTGGCGGTCGCGGTCTTGCCCGGCTTCAGCACGACGATGGCCTTCACCGCCTCGCCCCACTTGTCGTCGGGAACGCCGACCACGGCGGCTTCCGCCACGTCCGGGTGGTCGCACACGGCGCTTTCGACCTCGGCCGGATAGACGTTCTCGCCGCCGGAGATGATCATGTCCTTGATGCGGTCCTGGATATAGAGGAAGCCGTTCTCGTCGAGATAGCCGGCGTCGCCGGTCAGCAGCCAGCCGTCCTTAGTGATGGTCTTGGCGGTTGCCTCCGGCAGGTTCCAGTAGCCGACCATGTTGGCGCCGGAGCGGGTCGCGATCTCACCGACCTGACGCGGCGGCAACGGATTGCCGTCGGGATCGAGGATGGCGAGTTCGACGCCGGGCAGCGCCTTGCCGGCGGAGCGCATGCGCTCCTCGCCGGGAATGTGGTCCTCCGGCGGCAGCGCGACGATGGTGCCGGTGGTCTCCGTCATGCCGTACATCTGGACGAAGCCGCATTTGAAGACGTCGATGCATTCCTGGAGCAGGGCGGCCGGGATCGGCGACGCGCCATAGGCGATATGGCGCAGGCGCGAGAAGTCAGTCTGTTTGGCGCGCGGCAGCCGCACCACGAACTGCATCGCGGCGGGCACCATGAACATCTTGCTGACCTTGGAATATTCGATGAAGTCGAGAATCTTGGTCGGATCGAACTCGCGGGCGACGACGCCCTTGGCGCCGAAATACAGGCCGAGCGCGCCCCAACCGGTGCCGCCGATGTGAAACACCGGCATCGCCACCAGTGAGACGTCCTGATCGTCCCACTTGTTCCAGTCCGGCACCTCGCCGTTGCCGGATCGGACCATCGACAGCAGGTTGGAATGCGACAGCATCGCGCCTTTCGGCTTGCCGGTGGTGCCCGAGGTGTAAAGCTGGACGGCGACCGAGCGCTCGTCGATCGGCCGGCCGGGATCGGCGCTCGACTGCGCGTCGCGCCAGGGCGCGACGTCCTGCCATTCCGGCGCGCCGCCCTCGGCGGTCATGATCATCCGGACGCTCGGGATCTGGTCCTTGATGCCGCGCACCTGATCGATGAACTCGGGTCCGACGAACAGGATCGCCGCCTTGCAGTCCTCGACGATGAAGGCGATCTCGGGGCCGGCGAGGCGCCAGTTCACCGGCGTCATCACCACGCCCGCCTTCATGGCGCCGATCAGCAGTTCGAAATAGATGTCGCTGTTCTTGCCGATATAGGCGACGCGCTCGCCGGGCTTGACGCCGAGCGCCGCAAGGCCGTTGGCGACCTGATTGGTATGAGCGTCGAACTGGGCGAAGGTCGAGATGCGATCCTCGAAGTCGAAGATGATCGAATCTCCGCGGCTCTGGCTGTGGAAGCGCACCGCGTCGGCAAGGTTGGTCACATCCTCAAGTTTGGTCATTTCGATCCCTCATGCGATTTTATTTTTGACGATTGGAAGCGATCTTTGGCGCGCAATTCGCCAATGACAAGGTGCGAATAGGCCATTTGGCGCGACATTATCGGGCGGATATCCGCCCTGCCGGGGAGGGTGCGAATCCTTGCGGCGTCGCGTCGCCACGGATGTGAAGCGTCAGCCGCGCGCCGAGCGGTCCTTGTCGTTCTGCGCCTTGATGGAATCGCGCGCCTTTTGCCAGTCGGCGTCGGACCAGTCGCGGAGCTGGTAGAAATTGCCGCCCATCGCCAGCGCCTGTCCGCCGTCCATGGCGATGGTTTCGCCGTTGATCCAGTCGCAACCGCCGGAAATCAGGAACACCGCGAGGTTCTGCAATTCCTCCATGCGGCCGACCCGGCCCATCGGATTCATGGCCTTGGTCCGCGCGCCGGCCTCGTCGCCGGGCTTGATCCGCTTGCTCATGCCCTCGGTCGGAATTTCGCCCGGCGCGATGGTATTGAGGCGGATGCCGTAATGGCCCCATTCGGTGGCGAGCGACATGGTCATGGCATGGATGGCGGACTTGCTCATCGCCGATGGCACGACGTAGGGGCTGCCGTTGCGTACCCACGTCACCGTGATCGAGACGACGTTGCCCGGAAGCCCGGCGGCGATCCAGCGCCGCCCCACCGCGTGAGTCACATAGAAAGTGCCGCGCATGACAATGTTGGCGACGGCGTCGAAGCCGCGCGGCGACAGTTCCTCGGTGCGGGAGATGAAATTGCCGGCGGCGTTGTTGATGAGGTCGGTGAGGGGGCCCTGCGCGAAAATGGTTTCGATCATGTGGTCGACCGCGCCGGCGTCACGGATGTCGACGCCGTGGGCCGTCACCTTGCCGCCGAACTGGTTCATCAATTCGGCGGCGGTATCGTCGCACACGCCCTTGCGGCGGCCGCAGATATGGACCTCGGCGCCGAGGCTGAGGAAGCGCGCGGCCATCGCCTTGCCGAGGCCGGTGCCGCCTCCGGTCACCAGGATGCGTCGGTTGGCGAGGAGTTGCGGGCTGAACATGGCGCACCGTTCCGAAATAAGAGGGATGTTAATTAGTTGGTTGACTAAAACCCGCCGAGGCATTTCTGTAAAGCGTGAAACCGGGATTTTTTTGGGGGAACCATTCCATGCAGGACCGCGTCTCGATCACCATTGAGGACGGCGTCGCCGACGTTCGGCTGGTGCGGGCCGACAAGATGAACGCGCTCGACTTCGCCATGTTCGACGCGCTGACGGCGGCCTGCGACCGCCTGAAGGGTGAAAAGAGCGTGCGCGCCGTGGTGCTCTCCGGCGAGGGCCGGGCGTTCTGCGCCGGCCTCGACACCTCCCGCTTCGAGACCATGAAGGAAGGCAAGGGCTCCGGCCGTCTCGGCAGCCTGGTGCCGCGCACCCGCGGCATCGTCAACGATCCGCAATATGCGGTGTGGGGCTGGCGCGAACTGCCGGTGCCGGTGATCGCCGCCGTGCATGGCGTGGCGCTCGGCGGCGGCTTCCAGCTCATGCTCGGCGCCGACATGCGCTTCATCGCGCCCGACACCAAATTGTCAATTCTCGAAATCAAGTGGGGGCTGGTCCCGGACATGGCGGGAACGCCGATCCTGGCGCAGCTGGTCCGTGACGACATCCTGCGCGACCTGACCTATACCGGCCGCATCTTCTCGGGCCGGGAAGCGCAGGAGTATGGGCTCGCCACGCGGGTTTGCGACGACCCCTACAAGGAAGCGCTGGCGGCGGCGCGCGAGATCGCCGGCAAGAGCCCGAGCGCGATCCGCGCGGCAAAGCGGCTCCTCAACAATCTGGCGCATGATCCGGCCAAGGCGCTGCTCGCGGAATCCTACGAGCAGCAGGCGCTGATGGGCTCGGTGAACCAGACCGAGGCGGTGCGCGCCAACATCGAGAAGCGCGCGCCGAATTTCATCGACGGGTAATTTTATCCCGCGCGCTGGTTGCAACCCGAAAACCGTCGTCCCCGCCCGCGCGGGGACGACGCCGTGGGTGGGATATGCTTTGCGGCAATTGTATTTCGAGGCCCGTCTTTCACGACACGCGGAACGATGATGACTGAGACTTCTGACCTTTTCCACGGCGTCGTCAGCGGCGAACGGCGGCGCAGCCACGCTGAGGTGGCGGCGCGGGCGGCGCGCATCGCCGGCGGCCTGCAACGGCTGGGCGTCAAGCCCGGCGACTGCGTCTGCATCCTGATGCGCAACGATATCGCCTTCATCGAGGCGGCTTACGCGACGATGACGCTGGGCGCCTACGCGGTGCCGATCAACTGGCACTTCAAGCCGGACGAGGTCGCCTACATCCTCGGCGACACCGGGACGCAAGTGCTGATCGGCCATGCCGATCTGCTGCATCCGTTGTCGGGACATATTCCGCCGGGCGTCACCGTGCTCGGCGCGCCGCCGCCGCCGGAAATCCTCGCCGCCTATGCCATCGATCCCGCCAGCCTCGGTGCGCTTCCGGGGGTGATCGACCTTGAGGCGTGGCTTGCCGGACAATCGCCTTACGACGGCCCGGCGCTGCCGCAGCCGCAGAACATGATCTACACCTCCGGCACCACCGGGCATCCCAAGGGCGTCAAGCGTTTCGCGCCGACGCCGGAGCAGACCGCGTCCTCCGAACGGATGCGGGCGATGATCTATGGCCTCAAGCCGAACGCGCGCGCGCTGTGCCCCGGGCCGCTATACCACTCCGCGCCAAATTCCTTCGGGCTGCGCGCGGGCAAGCTCGGCGGCGTGCTGGCGCTGATGCCGCGGTTCGACCCCGAGGAGTTTCTTCGCCTCATCGCGCGAGAAAAGATCGACACCATTTTCATGGTGCCGACCATGTTCATCCGGTTGATGAAGCTGCCGCCGGACATTCGCGACAAATACGACATGTCGTCGCTCAGGCATGTCATTCATGCCGCAGCCCCTTGCCCTGCCGATGTCAAGCGCGCGATGATCGACTGGTGGGGACCGGTGATTTACGAATTCTACGGCAGCACCGAATCCGGCGCGGTGACCTTCGCGACCTCCGAGGACGCGCTGAAAAAGCCCGGCACCGTCGGCCGGATTTCGCCGGGCGCGGAATTGCGGTTCATCGGCGAGGACGGCCGCGAATTGCCGCCGGGCGAGATCGGCGAAATCTATTCGCGGATCGCCGGCAATCCCGACTTCACCTATCACAACAAGCCGGAGAAGCGCGCCGAGATCGACCGCGACGGCTTCATCACCTCGGGCGATGTCGGTTACATCGACGCCGACGGCTACGTTTTCATTTCCGACCGCAAGCGCGACATGGTGATTTCGGGCGGCGTCAACATCTATCCGGCCGAGATCGAGGCGGTGCTGCTGGCGGTACCGGGCGTGCAGGATTGCGCGGTGTTCGGCATTCCGGACGACGAATTCGGCGAGGCGCTGATGGCGGTGGTGCAGCCGTCGAGCGGCGTCACGCTCGATGTGTCCGCGATCCGCGCGGAGCTTGCCAAGTCGCTCGCGGGCTACAAGGTGCCGAAGCACATCGAGATTCGCGCGGACCTGCCGCGCGAGGATTCCGGAAAAATCTTCAAGCGCCGCCTGCGCGATCCATATTGGATCGAGGCGGGGCGGAAGATTTGAACGGCGGGATAAATCGTCAAGGTATCGTCATTGCAAGGAGCGTTGAGCTCCGAAGCAATCCAGTCTGGGTTCCGCAACTTCCTGGATTACTTCGCTCGCAATGACGTGCGACTAAAAACTGAACCTGTCGCGCAAATTCTTGCGAGCGTCGAGGATGTCGCGCATCAGCGCGCGGTCGGCGTCGGTGGCGAGCAGCGGCGGGATCAGGTCGACCTGATTCATCGCCACCAGTTGCAGGATCTCGGTGCGGACCTTGCCCGAGGCGTCGCGCGGCAGCGCCGCGACCACCTGCAAATGTTCCGGCGGCTTCGGCCCGTCGGCGGCGGTCAGCGCCGCCTTCAATCGATCCTCGATATTTTTGTCACTTGTTTCCGCGAAGGCGTAGAGGCCGACGCCGGCGCGGCGGTCGGCGAAGGCGACGATCGCCACGTCGCGCACGTCCTTGTCGCGCAGCATCACCTCGCGCAACAGCGGGGCGTCGTTGACGAGGCGTCGTCCGCCGCCCTCACGGTCGGTGAAGTTGAAAACGCCTCGGGTGATCGCCTTGTAGACTTTCTTGCCGGTCGCGAGCCACAGCCGCGCCGGCGCCGATTTGCGCGCCAGGATCTTGCGCTCCTTCGGCGTCAGCAATTCCGGCGCGTAGGTGCGCTTATGTTTCAGCAGATGGCGCAAGTCCTCGTAGGCGGCGATGCGGAACAGTTTGCTTCGCGTCCTGAAGCAGACCGCGAGCTGGAAATCCGTCAGGTAGGCGCGGCCGTCGCTGCCGCGCAGCCAGTTCTGCTCCTTGGCGAGATCGTTGTGGCAGATGCCGCGCCGGTGCAGTTGCCGCAGCGCCCGCTTGGCGGAGCGGAAATAGGCGGCGTCGCCGACCGGCCGCGCCAGATGCAGCGCGACGCCGTCGATGAAGCCACGCACCAGCGCCCGCCGGCCGGCCCACAGCAAATCCGGCCCGACCTTGAGGTCGCGCGCAAGCCGCAGCGCGCGCCGCTCGCGGCTGAACAGGTGATAGGCGAGGCCGAACGACCACCACGGCACCTGATCGAGCCGGCGCAGCACCGCGTCGACCTCGCCCTGGTCGGTTAGAAAGCGGCCGCGCTCGACGGTCGAGAACACGTCGCGCTTGAGCAGCACGCCCTCGGTCCATCGGGCGGACAGCACGGCGGTGTCCTGTGCGGGCAAGATCATGAGCGCGGTCCCGGCGGAAGTCAGGCCGCGCGCGACAGAGGCGGGCGGTCGGCGATCCAGCGGTCGAGATCGGCGAGAGCGCGGGCGCTGAGCGCCTGCTTTTTGGCGATCGACTTCTCGTTGCCGCGCAGTCTCGTGCCGTCGGATTTGCGGGTCGGCGGGTTGGCGAGCGGCGGAAACAGGCCGAAATTGATGTTCATCGGCTGGAACGAGCGCGGCCCGGCATCGACGGTCTCGATATGGCCGCCGGTGATGTGGTTGAGCAGCGCGCCGAGCGCGGTGGTCGGCGGCGGCGGTGCAAGCCGCTGCCCGCGCGCGTTGGCGGCGGCGCAAAGGCCGGCGATCAGCCCGACGCCGGCGGATTCGACATAGCCCTCGCAGCCAGTGATCTGGCCGGCGAAGCGCAGCCGCGGATCGGCGCGCAGCCGCAACTGGTCGTCCAGCAGTTTTGGCGAGTTCAGGAAGGTGTTGCGATGCAGCCCGCCGAGCCGGGCGAACTCGGCATTCTCAAGCCCCGGAATGGTGCGGAAAATCCGCAGTTGCGCGCCGTGCTTCAGCTTGGTCTGGAAGCCGACCAGATTGTAGAGCGTGCCGAGCTTGTTGTCCTGCCGCAACTGGATGATCGCGTAAGGCTTCACCATCGGGTTGCGCGGATCGGTGAGGCCGACCGGCTTCATCGGGCCGTAGCGCAGCGTCTCGCGGCCGCGCTCCGCCATCACCTCAATCGGCAGGCAGCCATCGAAATAAGGCGTGTTGGTCTCCCAGTCCTTGAAGTCGACCTTTTCGCCCGCGATCAGGGCGTCGACAAAATCATCATACTGCGCGCGGGTCAGCGGACAGTTGATGTAGTCCGCGCCGCTGCCGCCGGGGCCGACCTTGTCGTAGCGCGATTGAAACCACGCCTTGTCCATGTCGATGGAGTCGCGATGCACGATCGGCGCGATGGCGTCGAAGAAGGCCAGCGAATCCTGCCCGGTGAGGGCGCGGACCGCCTCCGCCAAGGGGGCCGAGGTCAGCGGCCCGGTGGCGATGACGACGTTGGTCCAGTTGGCCGGCGGAATGCCGGCGATTTCCTCGCGCGCCACCTCGATCAACGGATGAGCCGTGATCGCCGCGCTCACGGCGGCGGAAAAACCGTCGCGGTCCACCGCCAGCGCGCCGCCGGCGGGCACCTGGTTGGCGTCGGCCGCCTGCATCACCAGCGACCCCAGCCGCCGCATCTCCGCGTGCAGCAGGCCGACTGCGTTGTTGACGGCGTCGTCGGAACGGAAAGAGTTGGAGCAGACCAGTTCGGCAAGGCCGTCGGTCCGGTGCGCCTCCGTGGTTCGCACCGGGCGCATCTCATGCAGCACCACCGGGACGCCGGCCTGGGCGATCTGCCAGGCGGCTTCCGAGCCGGCGAGGCCGCCGCCGACGACGTGAACGGGGCGGGGCGGGATGGTCAAATCGATGATCGGATCGGTGTTCAGGTCGGTCATGGGCGCACAGGTAGCGCGTTTTGACCCGAAGTGGAATCCGATTTGGCCGAAGATGGGGACAGAGCCGCGCCACGACCGGCGCGGCGGGAAGGCGGGACCGGAACGCGAAGCCGGATACGACAACGCCCGCTCGGGGAGCGGGCGCTATCGTAACCTTCGGCAGTGGGGCGGGTTATCCGTTGTAGGCACCCGAAGCGACGCGCGGAATGTCCGAACGCTCGATGCCGATATCGGCCAGTTCGCGATCGCTCAACCGCGACAGTTCATCGAAGTTCCGCCGATACTCACGGAACGAGTTGATCATGCGGATGATGGAAAGCAACATGGTAGTCTCCTGTATTCCCGGTTCAGACCTTGGAGGAGCCGGCGAACCGTTGAAGCGAATATAGATATTTGGCTGCGGTGCAACAGGCGGAATTGTTGCGATGCAGCTAATATAAAAATGCATGACTAAATCAATGGATGGTTAAACATATTACGCCGATGGCCAGCGAGGATTGGGTTCGTGGAGGGTGCGACGGGGAGAGTTTTAAAAATAATAATTTCACTAATTACAGCATGTTGTAGAATTATTTTAGAGTTTAAGATGAGTCTGGGAGCGTAGTTTTTGTCGATTAACGGACGGGATTTGGGGCCGGTTATCTGATAAGCGTTTGACGCATGTTTGACAATATTATGAACGTATATTCAGTTGGCGGCGTCGGATCGGCAAATGCCCTTCAGCCGATTGGTTCAATCCATCCGAATCGCCCCGACTTCTAAACCGAGACACGCGCAAGCAACCCCGTGCCGGGCCGGGCACGGGGACTATCCGGGATGGGCCTCCCATCGTCCGGCCGGGTCCTGCGACAGCCGCCGGCGTCGATGCGCGGCGGGTCCGTTCAGTGGCTCTTGTGCTGCCAGGGGAACAGGGCCGCCGGGAAATCGGCGGCTGACCTCGGCTCGCGTTGGGGCGGCAGGGCTTCCGATTGCGGGAATGGATTGGGCTCCAGGGCCTTGCGATACAGATGCCATGTCGCATGGCCGAGCAGGGGCACCACCACGGCGAGGCCGAGGAAGAACGGGATCGAGCCCAGCACCAGCAACGCGGCCACGATCACGCCCCAGGCCGCCATGGTCAGCGGATTTTTGGCGATCACCCGCATCGAGGTCAGCATGGCGTCGGCGACGCCGGCGTGCCGGTCCAGCATCATCGGGAACGACACCGCGCTGAGACAGAGCGCCGCCAAGGCGAACAGGAAGCCGACGCCGCAGCCCACCGCGATCAGGCGCCAGCCTTCGGGGGTGGTCAGCACGCGGGAGGCGAAGCCTGGAATGTCCGCCGCCGGCTCATAGCCGAAGGTCGAGACGTAAATCGCTTGCGCCGCCGCCACCCAGACCACGAACAGCGTCAGCAGCAGCGCGCCGAGCGCCAGCATCGAGCCGAACGAGGGCGAGCGCAGCACCGAGGCCGCCTGCCACGCCGCCGGCGATTCGCCGAGTTCGCGGCGGCGGCTCAATTCATAGAGCCCCAGCGCCGCGAACGGGCCGAGCAAGGCGAAGCCCGCCGCCAGCGGAAACAAGAGCGGCAGCACCGAATAGCCGAGCACCAGCCGCGCCAGCACCAGGCCCAGCACCGGATAGATCGCGCACAGCACGATGGCGTGGCTGGGTACTGCCTTGAAATCCTCCCAGCCGCGACGCAGCGCGTCATGCAGATCGGACAGGCCGATCCGCCGCACCGCCGGCAGGGTCGAAATCCGCGAGGTGTCACCGCGCGCGAGCGGCGGGGTATTGCCGTAGATCGAGGTTGCCATGATCGTCTCCCTTGTCGCAGGGACAACGCCAACCGTCTCGCAACGGCAGGTGCTGCCGCGATTGGGTCACGACCCGACCAGCCCCGCGAAAGCAAGGATGTGATCTTGCCGCGACCGGTGAATGAAGCTTAACGCCGTTCGCGCCGAATGTTCCCGTCCATTGCGATCAAAACTGCGCGACGGTTGCGACGGCGCGGTAACGGTAATGAGATGCCGTTGATCGAGGCCGCACGGCGTGGTTGTGCCGGGGTCGCGGCGCTTTCGCGGGTTGTCCACGGCCGCCATGTCGCGCCGGCGGAGGGAACATGCCCCGACATTGGCAATTATCGGGTGACCCGTTAAGGTCGCGCGCGGGTTCCGGCTCCGGAGCCTTCCTTCGCCTGCCGGTTCATTCGTTCGACAGTCATCAGGAGCTTAATGAGATGAGCATTTTCGGAAAGATCATGGGCGCGATCTTCGGCACCAAGGCCGACGCCGCGACGCCAGAAACCACCGCCCCCGCCGGGTCGGCCGGCGGCGCGTCGCCCGCTTCGTCCGGCGCCGCCACCGCCGCGCCGACGGTCGACGTCGCTCCAATCCTCGACAAGGCGGTCGCCGCCAAGGGCGAGAAGCTGGACTGGCGCAAGTCGATCGTCGACCTGATGAAGGCGCTCGACATCGACTCCAGCCTCGCCGCGCGCAAGGACCTCGCCAAGGAACTCGGCTACACCGGCGACACCAGCGATTCCGCCTCGATGAACATCTGGCTGCACAAGCAGGTGATGGCGAAACTCGCCGCCAATGGCGGCAAGGTGCCGGACGATCTCAAGAACTGATCGATCCCATCGATCCGACAGCCAAAGGCCCGCGGCGACGCGGGCCTTTTCGTTTGCGCGTTTGCGCGCAAGGTCGCGGCGTCAGCTCCTCAGATCCGCGTTCTCCGGATGCTTGTCGAGATAATCGGCGACGAAGCTGCAAGCGGCGACCACCTTGCGGCCGTCGGCGCGGATCAGGTCCAGCGCGCCCTTGACCAGTTCGGCGCCGATGCCGCGCCCGCGCAGCGCGGGCGGCGTCTCGGTGTGGGTGATGGTGTCGGTGGTGGCGCTGCGCCGGTAGGTGGCGAAGGCGGTGGCGCCGTCGATGCTGAGTTCATAGCGATTCAGCGCGGTGTTGTCGCGGACGCAGCGGGTCGGCTCGGTCATGGCAAATCCTGCGGGGGTGGCGGGGAGGGAGGCGGGTTGGGCCCGCTCCATGCTTCGCAAGGCATCGTAGCGATCCGCCATCACGCCGCAAGGCGCGCAAACGCCGCGCAGCAAGCTGAAATTTCATCGCCTCGGGGTCTTGTGGCGCTTGGCCGCGCCTCTAAGTGAAACGGCAGACATGCGCCCGAGGCGGCTGGAGCGATCGTCGGAGCGTTGCATTGTCTCGCCGCGGGTGCGTGCCTCTTGTCAGACAGGAGGCTTCCATGTTGTCGCGGTTGTTCACGATCCATCGCAGTTGGGAAGACTGGCTCGGCATGGCGCTGGGGCTTGCGATCGCGCTGTCGCCCTGGGCGGCGGGCGATCCTGTCGGCCAGAGCGCGGTCTGGAACGCGGCGCTGGTCGGCGTTCTGGTGTTCTTCCTCGCCGAACTCGAATACGTCGCGCTGCGCCGCTGGGAGGAAACCGGCCAGATCCTGCTCGGCCTGTGGCTGGTGCTGTCGCCCTACCTGTTCGGCTACTTCAACGCCGGCACCTTGCGCTTCTGGCACTCCACGCTCGGCGGCCTGGTCATCCTGCTCGCAACGCTCGAGCTATGGCAGGACTGGCAGCGCAGCGACACCGAGATGCTGAGGCAGAGCCGGCTGTTCGGGCGGTGAGGCGGCCATGGAGCCGCGGGTCGTCATTGCGAGGAGCACCCGGATCAGTGCTTCGCACTGTCTGGGCACAGACTTCGCGACGAAGCAATCCAGCTCTTGCCTTATCGCGCCTGGATTGCTTCGCTTCGCTCGCAATTGTAGAAGTTCAACTATTCGCTGATTGGGTTGAGGTTTGTTTTGGTGTCGGCGAAGGCTTTTGGGGT
>JBDHSX010000096.1:0-14358 GCA_039808365.1 Xanthobacteraceae bacterium
CCGGCATGAGCGACAAGGTTGTCATCACCTGCGCGCTGAACGGCGTGCTGACCGATCCCAAGCAGCACCATGTGCCGGTGACGCCCGAGGAAATGGCGCGCGAGGCCAAGGCCGCCTTCGAGGCCGGCGCCAGCGTCATGCACATCCATCTGCGCCAGCAGGCGCCCAACAAGGGCCATCTGCCGTCGTGGGAGGTCAGCGTGTCGCGCGAGATCCAGCAGGCGATCCGCGAAGCCTGTCCCGGTGTCGTCATCAACCACACCACCGGCACGTCGGGACCGGACTATGCCGGCCCGCTCGCCTGCGTGCGCGAGACCCGGCCGGAAATGGCGGCCTGCAACGCCGGCTCGCTGAACTATCTCAAGGTGAAGGCCGACAACACCTGGGCCTGGCCACCGATGATGTTCGACAATTCGGTGGAGAAGGTGCAGGATTTTCTCGACGCGATGAACGACGCCGGCACGGTGCCGGAGTTCGAATGCTTCGACGTCGGCATCGTGCGCTGCGTCGGCATGTACCGCCAGACCGGGATGTATTCGGGCCCGCTCGAATATAATTTCGTCATGGGGGTGGCCTCGGGCATGCCGGCCGATCCCGAACTGCTGCCGATCCTGCTCAAATTGAAGCTGCCGGAAGCCAACTGGCAGGTCACCGCGATCGGCCGCGCCGAGATCTGGCCGCTGCACCGGCGCTGCGCCGAACTCGGCGGCCACCTGCGCACCGGGCTGGAAGATACGTTCTACCGCCCCGACGGCAGCAAGGTGACCTCGAACGGCCAGTTGATCGAAACCATGGCGCAATACGCGCGCGAGGCCGGGCGCACCATTGCAAGTCCGGCCGAAGCGCGGCAGATTTTCGGCATTCGGAACGCTTAGAGCATCGGACCGAAAAGTGCGAAGCGGTTTTCGGATCAATCCGATGCTCAAACAAAGAGCCAGAGCGGCGAAGGCGATCCCAGTTGAGCGTTCGCCGCTCTAGATAGACGCAACACGTCATTGCGAGCAAAGCGAAGCAATCCAGAAAGCAATAACAAGAACTGGACGGCTTCGTCGCGAGGCTTCCTCGCAATGACGAAGGAAACGAATTCAGGAGGACAATCATGAGCAATCTGGAAGCGACCGGCGGCGTGCCGGGGCCGGGCCGCATCGGCCGAGTCGCGGTCGGCGATCTGTTGAGGCGCGCCGCGCGCCGCTTTCCCGACCGCATCGCGCTGACCGAGGGCAGCCGCCGCGTCAGCTACACCGAGCTGGAGCGCGACGCCAACCGCTTCGCCAATTATCTGGTGTCGCGCGGGCTGAAGCCCGGCGACAAGATTTCGACCATCTGCAACAACTCGGTCGAGTTCGTCAAAGCGCTGTTCGGCATCCACCGCGCCGGGCTGGTGTGGGTGCCGATCAACACCATGCTGAACCCCGGCGACATGAGCTACATCCTCGATCACGCCGGCGTGCGCTTCGCGGTGATCGACGACAACCTGCACGCCCAGCCGGACCGCCGCGCGGCGCTGGAGGAGCGCGGCATAGGCTTGATCGCGGTCGACCTCGCCGGCAAGGCGAGGGAGCAGGGGCTGGAGGAATTCAACGCGCTGCTCGAAGGCCAATCCGACATCGAGCCGGAGATCGCCTTCGAGGACCGCGACCTGGCGATGATCATCTACACCAGCGGCACCACGTCGCGGCCGAAGGGGGCGATGCACTGCCATCTCGCGGTGGTGATGGCGGCGATGAGCAACGCCATCGAGATGCATCTCGACCGCAACGACGGCATCACCGGCCAGTTCCCGCTGTTCCACTGCGCCGCGCACGTGCTGCTGCTGACCTATCTCGCGGTCGGCGGCAAGATGGCGTTGATGCGCGGCTTCGATCCGGTCGCCTGCATGGAGGCGATCCAGCGTGACAAACTGACGATCTTCATCGGCCTGCCGCTGATGTATCAGGCGATCCTCGATCATCCGCGCCGCAAGGAGTTCGATCTGTCGAGCCTGCGGACCTGCATCTACACCATGGCGCCGATGCCGCGGCCGCTGCTGGAGCGTTGCGTCGCCGAACTGTGCCCCAACTTCGTGCAGCCGAGCGGCCAGACCGAGATGTATCCGGCGACGACGATGTCGCAGCCGGATCGTCAGTTGAAGCGGTTCGGCAATTACTGGGGCGAGTCGATGATCGTCAACGAAACCGCGATCATGGACGACGACGGCAACCTGTTGCCGCGCAACCAGCCCGGCGAGATCGTGCATCGCGGCCCCAACGTCATGCTCGGCTACTACAAGGACCCCAAGGCCACCGAGGAGGCCCGCAAGTTCGGCTGGCACCACACCGGCGACCTCGGCCTGATCGACGATCACGGCGAGGTGCTGTTCCTCGACCGCAAGAAGGACATGATCAAGTCCGGCGGCGAGAACGTCGCCTCGGTCAAGATCGAGGAAACCCTGATGGCGCATCCGGCGGTGCTCGCCGCCGCCGTGGTCGGCCTGCCGCATCCGCAATGGGGCGAGGCGGTGTCGGCCTTCATCACGCTCAAGCCGGGCGCGCAGGCGGACGAGGAGGCGATCATCGCCCACTGCCGCCAGCATCTCGGCGGCTTCCAGGTGCCGAAGTTCATCAAGCTCTTGGACCAGATGCCGATGACCGCCACCGGCAAGCTGCGCAAGGTCGAGTTGCGCCAGCAATACACCGACCATTTCGCGCAAGGGTGACGCGGGATGCGTCCGTGGGGCGATTGCCATCCGAACAGCGTCGTCCCCGCGCAGGCGGGGACCCAGACGCCGCAGCGGTTCGGCTCCATCGCACAGGGTGAGGTCATTTCATAATAACCGACGCCAGGGGTTATGGGTCCCCGCCTGCGCGGGGACGACCCCGAGGGGGTGTCGTTAAAATTCCGGAGAAACCTTCGCAATATGGCCATCATCGAATCGACCATCTCGACCGGCAGCGCCGGCTTCAAGGCCAACCGCGACGGCATGCTGGCGCTGATCGCGCGGATGCGGATGCTGGAAGCGCGCAGCCGCGCCAAATCCGCCGCCGCCAAGGAGCGCTTCCACAAGCGCCACCAGTTGCTGCCGCGCGAGCGCGTGGCGCTGGTGCTCGATCCCGGCGCGCCGTTCCTCGAACTTTCCACGCTCGCCGGCTACATGTTCGATGTGCCGGACCCCGACAAGAGCGCGCCCGGCGGCGGCGTCGTCGCCGGCATCGGCTTCGTCTCCGGCATCCGCTGCATGGTCAGCGCCAACGACGCCGGCATCGACGCCGGCGCGTTGCAGGCTTACGGCCTCGACAAGACCCTGCGGGTGCAGGAGCTGGCGCTGGAAAACCGGCTGCCCTACGTGCAACTGGTGGAGAGCGCCGGCGCCAACCTGTTGCGCTACCGCGTCGAGGATTTTGTCCGCGGCGGCAACATCTTTCGCAATCTGGCGCGGCTGTCGGCGGCGGGGCTGCCGGTGGTGACGGTGACGCATGGCTCGTCCACGGCCGGCGGCGCCTATCAGACCGGGCTGTCGGATTACATCGTCATGGTGCGCGGCCGCACCCGCGCCTTCCTTGCCGGGCCGCCGCTGTTGAAGGCCGCGACCGGCGAGATCGCCACCGAGGAGGAACTCGGCGGCGCGGTAATGCACACCAGCGTCTCCGGCCTCGGCGACTATCTCGCCGAGGACGACCGCGACGCCTTGCGCATCGCCCGCGACATCATGGCCGGGCTCGACTGGGACCGGCCGGAGCCCGACCATAAGCGCGCCGACGCCAAGCCGCCGCGGTACGACGCCGAGGACCTGCTCGGCATCATGCCGATGGACCACAAGCGCCCGGTCGACATGCGCCAGGCGATCGCGCGCTTCGTCGACGATTCCGACTTCGTCGAGTTCGGCCCCGATTACGGCCCGGCCACGGTGTGCGGGCAGGCGCGCATCGAAGGCCACGCCATCGGCATCATCACCAATAACGGGCCGCTCGATCCCGCCGGCGCCAACAAGGCGACGCATTTCATTCAGGCGTGCTGCCAGTCGCGGACGCCGCTGCTCTATCTCAACAACACCACCGGTTACATGGTGGGCAAGGCTTATGAAGAAGCCGGCATGATCAAGCATGGCTCGAAGATGATCCAGGCGGTGACCAGCGCCACCGTGCCGCAGATCACCATCTATTGCGGCGCGTCCTTCGGCGCCGGCAATTACGGCATGTGCGGGCGCGGCTTCCATCCGCGCTTCTGCTTCTCGTGGCCCAACGCCAAGACTGCGGTGATGGGCGGCGAGCAGGCGGCTGAAACCATGGCGATCGTCACCGAGGCCGCCGCCGCCCGCAAGGGCGCGCCGGTCCCGCGCGAGCAGATCGACGCCATGAAGGCCAAGATCACGTCCGTGTTCGACGGCCAGATGGACGTGTTCTCGACCTCCGCCCGCGTGCTCGACGACGGCGTCATCGATCCGCGCGACACCCGCGCGGTGCTGGCCGAGGTGATGGCGATCTGCCGCGAGGGCGACGCCCGCGCGCCGCACCGCATGCAGTTCTCGGTGGCGCGGCCATGAGCGGGGACAGAATCGTGAAGCTCACCCCGTTCCGCAAGATCCTGATCGCCAATCGCGGCGAGATCGCGCTGCGCGTGATGCGCACCGCGCGCCGTCTCGGCTTTGCGACGGTCGCGGTCTATTCCGACGCCGATCTTGACGCGCCGCACGTCCGCGCCGCCGATCAGGCGGTGCGGATCGGCGAGCCGCTGCCGGCGCAGTCCTATCTGCGCATCGACGCCATCGTCGCGGCGGCCAAGGCGACCGGCGCGGACGCGGTTCATCCGGGTTACGGCTTCCTCGCCGAGAACGAGGATTTCGCCGCCGCCTGCCGCGACGCCGGTCTCGTGTTCATCGGCCCGTCGCCGCAAGCCATCGAATCGATGGGCAACAAGGCCGGCGCCAAGGCGATCATGCAACAGGCCGGCGTGCCCTGCGTGCCCGGCTATCAGGGCGAGGATCAATCCGACGCCACCATGGCGGCGGAGGCCGCGCGCATCGGCTTCCCGGTGATGATCAAGGCGGTGGCCGGCGGCGGCGGCCGCGGCATGCGGCTGGTGGAGAGCGCGGCGGCGTTCCCGGATCACTTGCGCAGCGCGCGCTCCGAGGCGCAGGGCGCGTTCGGCGACCCCACCGTGATCCTTGAGCGCGCCATCGTCGAGCCGCGCCACATCGAGATCCAGGTGTTCGGCGACCGCTACGGCAACGCCGTCCATCTCGGCGAGCGCGACTGCTCGGTGCAGCGCCGCCACCAGAAGCTGATCGAGGAAGCGCCGTCGCCGGCGGTGACGCCGCAATTGCGGGCGCGGATGGGCGAGATCGCGGTCAAGGCGGTCAAGGCCATCGGCTACGAGGGCGCCGGCACGCTGGAATTTTTGCTCGACGGCGCCGGCAACTTCTACTTCATGGAGATGAACACCCGCCTGCAAGTCGAGCACCCGGTGACGGAAGCGATCACCGGGCTCGATCTGGTCGAGCTGCAACTGCGCATCGCCTCCGGCGAGCCGCTGGCGCTGCGGCAGGAGGACGTGCGCTTTTCCGGCCACGCCATCGAGGTGCGGCTGTGCTCGGAGGATGCCCGCCACGGCTTCATGCCGCAATCGGGGAAAATGCTGGAATGGCAACCGGCGGACCATCTGCGGGTCGAGCACGCGCTTTATTCCGGCATCGACATTCCGCCGTTCTACGATTCCATGATCGCCAAGGTGATCGCCCATGGCGCGACCCGCGACGAGGCGCGGCGGCGGCTGATCCACGGCCTTGAGCAGACGGTGGCGTTCGGCGTCACCACCAATCAGGCGTTTCTGACCGCCTGCCTGCGCCACGACGTGTTCGCGCAAGGCGGCGCGACCACCGCCTTCATCGGACAACACGCCGACGAATTGCTGGCGCGCCCGCTCGTCGCCGGCATCGACAACGCGGCGCTGGCGGCGCTGCTGCTCTACGTCACCGACCCGCACGCGCCGCCGTGGCGGCCGGGCCGGTCGCTGGCGACCACCTTCCCGATGCCGATGCGCTTCGCCATCGACGGCGAGGTCAGCGAAACTGAAATCGCGCGCAACCGCGAGGGCGACTACGCCGTCGGCACGAACGGCGAGGGCCGCGCCATCGCCGTCGCCGCGCTCGACGGCGGCGTCATCCGGGTCAAGGCCGACGGCCTCACCGAAAGCGTGCGCTATCGCCGCGCCGGCGGCCGGCTTTACATTCTGCGCGACGGCGTGGTGTTGAGCGTTCATGACCTCACCCGCGCCGCGCCGGAACGGGCGGCGGCGGGCGGCGGCGACGGCAAGCTGCGCGCCGCCCTCAACGGCCGCGTGGTGGCGGTGCTGGTTCAGCCCGGCGACGCGGTCACCGCCGGGCAGCCGGTGGCGACGCTGGAGGCGATGAAGATGGAGCACGTGCATGTCGCGCCGGTTTCGGGCATCATCACCGAACTCGGCGTCACCGAGGGCGAGCAGGTCACCACCGGCCACATCGTCGCGGTGATCGACGCCGCGACGGATGCAACGGCCTAGCGACAGGACACGGGAAACGATGGCGGACGATACCAGCGTAATGCACGACAAGCGCGGACCGGCGCTGTGGATCACCATCAACCGGCCGGAGAAGCGCAACGCGCTCAACGCTGGCGTCATCGCCGGCATCGCGCGCGGCTATCGCGAGGCGCATGACGATCCGGCGATCCGCGTCATCGTGCTGACCGGGGCCGGCGACAAGGCGTTCTGCGCAGGCGCCGATCTCGCCAACACCGGCGGCGCTTTCGCGGCGATGGATTTCGCCAAGCCCAACGTCGATTACGCGGATCTCTTGCGGCTGGCGCAGAACGCCACGAAACCGGCGATCGCCCGCGTCAACGGCGTCTGCATGGCCGGCGGCATGGGGCTTCTGTGCATGACCGACATGGCGGTGGCGACCGAGACCGCGATCTTCGGCCTGCCGGAGGTCAAGGTCGGCGTGTTCCCGATGCAGGTGATGAGCCTGTTGCAGTCGCTGGCGCCGCGCCGGCTGATCAACGAATGGTCGCTGACCGGCGAGCCGTTCGACGCTCACGCCGCCCAGGCCGCCGGCCTCGTCAACCACATCGCGCCGGCCGGCGAACTCGACGCCAAGGTCGACTGGCTGATCGGCCGCCTCATCGACAAGTCGCCGACCGCGATCCGGCGCGGCAAATACGCCATGCGCGCCATCGCCGCGATGTCGTTCGACGAGGCCATCGCCTACACCGAAAGCCAGATCGCGCTATTGGCCATGACCGAGGACGCCAAGGAGGGCCTGAAAGCCTTCGGGGAGAAACGCAAGCCGTCCTGGCCGGGGCGGTAGGGTCGGATCGTCATTGCGAGCGAAGCGAAGCGATCCAGCTCTTTGCGGCGTCGCCTTCTGGATTGCTTCGTCGCTTCGCTCCTCGCAATGACGACCGGACACGGGCGATTCAGGCCGCACGAATGAAAGTACCGGGAGGGTTCTCATGCTGATGACGGAACTGGTGCGCCGTGGCGCGGTCTATTTCGGGCCGCGCATCGCGGTGATGTATGGCGACGACAAGCTGACCTTCACCGAGGTCGATCAACTCTCCAACCAGATTGCCAACGTCTTCATCGACACGCTCAAGCTCGCGGTCGGCACCCGCGTCGCGCTGCTGTTGAACAATTCGGTGTTCACCATTCCGGTGGACTTCGGTTTCGCCAAGGCGCGGCTGTCGCGGGTGCCGCTCAACTCGCGGCTGTCGGCGGCGGAGCACCAGCAGATGCTGGAAAGCGCCAGCGTTGGCGTGCTGCTGCACGGCGCGGACCTCGCCGACCGCGCCGGCGAATTGGCGCAGGCGGTGCCCGGCTTGCGCACCATCAGCATCGGCGACAACGCGAACGCCAACGATCTTCAGGCGCTGGCAAAAGCGCAGCCGGCGACGCCGCCGGAGCGCAAGCCCGAGGCCGACGACATCGTCATCACCACCTTCACCTCCGGCACCACCGGCAAGTTGAAGGCGGTGGAGCACACCCAGGCGAGCTGGGCCGGGATGACGCTGAACATCCTCGCCAACCATGACGTGCGCGAGGGCGACATCATGCTGCACGCCGCCTCGATGATCCATGCCAGCGGCTGCTTCGTGCTGCCGTACTGGATCCGCGGGGCGACGGCGGCGGTGCTGCCGGGCTTCACGCCGGCGTCCTACATCGACGCGGTGGAGCGCTGGAAACCGACCGCGCTCAACATGGTGCCGACCATGCTCGGCATGTTGCTGGATCACCCCGGCATCGCCGAGGCGGATTTCGGTTCGGTGCGTTCGATCATCTACGGCGCGTCGCCGATGCCGCGCCCGACCATCCAGCGCGCGCTGAAATTGTGGGGGCCGCGCTTCCTGCAATATTACGGGCAGACCGAGGCGCCGGTGTTCATCACCCATCTGACCAAGGAAGATCACGTCGGCCCCGGCGCGGAGCAGCGCCTCGCCGCCTGCGGCCGGCCGAGCATCGATTGCGAGATCCATCTCGTCGACGAGGACGGCGAGGAGGTCGCGCCGGGCGAGGTCGGCGAGATCGCGCTGCGCGCGCCGTTCATGATGCGCGGCTATTTCGACGCGCCGGAATTGAACGCGCAGATGTCGTTGCCCGGCGGCTTCATCCGCACCCGCGACGTCGGCCGCTTCGACGAAAACGGCTATCTCTATCTGGTCGACCGCACCTCCGACATGATTGTCACCGGCGGCTACAACGTCTATCCGCGCGAGGTCGAGGACGCGCTCGCCGCCCATCCGGCGGTGCGCGAGGTGGTGGTGGTCGGCATTCCCGACGACAAGTGGGGCGAGGCGGTGGCGGCTTTCGTCGCGCTGCGCGCCGGCGAGGGCGCCGACGACGCCGCGCTGATGGCCTTCGCCCGCGAGCGGCTCGCCGGCTACAAGGTGCCGAAGTCGGTCCACTTCATCGACGAGGTGCCGAAAAGCCCGGTCGGCAAGCTGTTGCGCCGCGCGGTACGCGATCCGTTCTGGCAAGGCCGCGACCGCCGCATCGGGTAGCGGCGAGAGCCGCTGTTTTTATCGTCATTGCGAGCGAAGCGAAGCAATCCAGGAGCCACGAAGCAAGAACTGGATTGCTTCGTCGCTTCGCTCCTCGCAATTGACGGCTGAGGCGCCGTGCTTCGCTATCCGGGATTCGCCGTCAATCCCGCCGCCTCGATGCCGGCGACGGCGCAGGCTTCGTCATTGTCGGAGGTGTCGCCGCTGATGCCGACCGCGCCGATCAGGCCGCCGCCGGCGTCGAGGACCAGCACGCCGCCGGGCACCGGCACCAGCGCGCCTTGCAGCATGGTGTTCACCGCGCCGATGAAATAAGCCTGCTCCTGCGCCCGCTTGAACAGGGCGCGCGAGCCCATGCCCAGCGACAGCGCGCCATAGGCCTTGCCGTGCGCGATATCGCCGCGCTTCAGGCTGGTGCCGTCCTGCGCCGCGAACGCCTTCAGGCTGCCGCGCGCATCCAGCACCGCGACGGCCAGCGGGTTGAGCTGTTTCTCGCTGCCCTTGGCGAGCGCCGCCTCGACGATCTTGCGGGCGGCATCGAGCGTCAGATCGGTCATGATGTGATTCCCCTTCCGACCGCAAGATTTACGAAGTGGCGGCAGCGTTGTCGAGGGGACAGCGCCGGCGATTCGTGCTAACCGGATTTGATTGCGCCATTGCCAGCCAACGCCATGACCGTGACCTTGTCCGATAACGATCTGCTCTACACCGTGACCGACGGCGTCGGCCGCGTCACCTTCAACCGGCCGCAGGCGCGCAACGCCATGACGTTCGCGATGTATGAGCGGCTCGCCGACATCTGCCAGGCCGCCAACGCGGATCGCGCCATCAAGGCGCTGATCCTGACCGGGGCCGGCGACAAGGCGTTCGCCTCCGGCACCGATATCGCGCAATTCCGTGCCTTCAAATCGCCGCAAGATTCCCTCGACTATGAAGCGCGCATCGACCGGGTGTTCGGCGCGCTGGAATCGTGCCGGGTGCCGACCATCGCCGCCATCGCCGGCGCCTGCACCGGCGGCGGCGCGGGCCTCGCGGCCTGCTGCGACATGCGGATCGGCACCGCCTCGGCGCGGATCGGCTTTCCGATCGCGCGCACGCTCGGCAATTGCCTGTCGATGTCGAATATCAGCCGCCTGGTGGCGTTGATCGGCGCCGCGCGCACCAAGGACATCATCTTCACCGCGCGTCTTGTCGAAGCGCCCGAGGCACTGGCGCTCGGCCTGCTCAACGAGGTGGTGCCCGATGCCGAGGCGTTGCAGCGCCGCGCCGGTGAACTGGCGCAACTGTTGGCGAGTCACGCGCCGTTGACGCTGGAAGTCACCAAGGAAGCGGTGCGCCGGCTGCGGCCGAACCTTGAGCGCGACCAGGGCGAGGACCTGATCCTCAAAGCCTATATGAGCGCCGATTTCCGCGAAGGGATGGATGCGTTCCTCAACAAGCGCAAACCGAAATGGAAGGGCGAGTAACGCGGCACGCGCATCCGGTTTTACTCGTCATTTCTTCCCCGTCATTGCGAGGAGCGAAGCGACGAAGCAATCCAGGGCCGCGAAAGAGCGTCTGGATTGCTTCGCTTCTCGCAATGATGGGGAAAATCTTGTCCTAAACCGCCCCGCATCGCTTCAGCGTCGCGATTTCATCGGCGCTGAAACCGAATTCGCGCAGCACCTCGTCGGTATGCTCGCCGAATTCCGGCGGACGCGCGGCGATGTGGCTCGGCGTGCGCGATAAAGTGACCGGTTGCGCGACCAGTTCGAACGCGCCGCCATTATCAGCCGGCACCGGCTGCGCCATATGCAGATGTTTCACCTGTGGATCGGCGAAAGTCTGGTCGATGCGATAGATCGGGCCGCAGGGCACGCCGGCGGCGTTGAGCGCGTCCACCCATTCGGCGGTGGTTCGCGTCACGGTGCGGCTTTCGATCGCGGCGTTGAGCGCGTCACGATTGTCCGACCGGGCCGACGCGTTGGCGTAGACGGGATCGGTGATCCACTCCGGCGCGCCGAGCGCCTCGGCGCAGCGCTCCCAGATCTTGCCGCCGGTGGTGGCGATGTTGATGAAACCGTCCGAGGTTTTGAACACGCCGGTCGGAATGGCGGTCGGATGATTGTTGCCGGCTTGCCCGGCGACCTGTTTTTCCATCAGCCAGCGCGCCGCCTGAAAATCCAGCATGAAGATCTGGGCTTGCAGCAGCGAGGTCTGCACCCACTGGCCCTGGCCGGAGACCTCGCGCTCCAGCAGCGCGGTGAGGATGCCCATGGCGCAGAACAGGCCGGCGGTGAGGTCGGCCACCGGAATGCCGACCCGCATCGGGCCCTGGCCGGGCGCGCCGGTGATCGACATCAGCCCGCCCATGCCTTGCGCGATCTGGTCGAAGCCGGGGCGCTTGTGATAGGGGCCATCCTGGCCGAAGCCGGAAATGCTGCCATAGACGAGGCGCGGATTGATCCGGCGCAGGCTATGATAATCGATGCCGAGTTTTGTTTTGACATCCGGCCGGAAATTCTCGACCACCACGTCCGCTTTGGCGGCGAGCCGCAGAAAGGCCGCGAGCCCCTCCGGTTTTTTCAGATCGAGCGCGATGGCGCGCTTGTTGCGATGCAGGTTCTGAAAGTCCGAGCCGTGGCGCGGCCCGCCCGGCTGTTCGCCGCCCGCGCCCTCGCTCAGAGCCTCGATCTTGATGACGTTGGCGCCCCAATCCGCCAACTGCCGGACCGCGGTCGGCCCCGAGCGGACGCGGGTGAGATCGAGCACGGTGAAGCGGGCGAGGGCCGCGGAGGCGGACGGAAATGGCATGGAACAGGCTCCCGGCGTGACGGTGGCATGGTTGGAGAGCGATTTTAAACACGATGCACGATGTGCTAGGTACGCGCCACATCTGTCGGGGCGCGGGCTCCCATGCATCGCCGGATGGGTGAAGCGAGAGGACGTTCGATGCGCGTGCTGGTGACCGGCCACGCCGGATTTATAGGTTTCCACACGGCGAAGCGGCTGTTGGAGCGCGGCGATTCGGTGGTCGGGATCGATGTCGTCAACGACTACTACGACCCGGCGCTGAAACAGGCGCGTCTTGACGCGCTGGATGAGGTCGCCGCGCGGGCGAGCGGCAGCTATCGGTCTATTCGCGCCGACCTCGCCGACCGCCACACGCTGGATTCATGTTTCGCCGCGCATCGCTTCGATCGCGTGATCCATCTCGCGGCGCAGGCGGGCGTGCGCTACAGCCTGGAAAATCCGCGTGCCTATGTCGAGAGCAACATCGTCGCCTTCACGCATTTGCTGGAATCCTGCCGCGCGGCGGGCACGCCGCATCTTGTCTATGCCAGCACCAGCAGCGTCTATGGCGCCAACACCAGGATGCCGTTCAGCGAGCACGATGGCGCCAATCATCCGGTGCAGTTCTATGCCGCGACCAAGCGCGCCAACGAGTTGATGGCGCACAGCTACAGCCATCTGTTCCGGTTGCCGACGACGGGGTTGCGATTTTTCACGGTCTACGGGCCCTGGGGGCGGCCGGACATGGCGCCGCATCTGTTCACGAAGAATATTTTGGCGGGCCAGCCGATCAAGCTGTTCAACAACGGCGAGCATATGCGCGACTTCACCTATATCGACGACGTTGTCGACGGTGTGCTGCGTGCAACGGACGATATCGCGCGACCAGATCCGAATTGGGATAGCGAGCATCCCGATCCCGCGACCAGCAGCGCGCCGTTTCGCATTTTCAACATCGGCAACAGCCAGCCGGTGGTGCTGTCGGAGTTCATCGAGGCGATCGAGGCCGCGCTGGGCAAGAAGGCGATCCGCGAATTGCTGCCGATGCAGCCGGGCGACGTTCTGAATACATTCGCCGATGTCAGCCTGATCGCCTCACGCGTCGGTTATCGTCCGCGCACCGCCGTGCGCGAGGGCGTCGCGCGTTTCGTGCAATGGTATCGCGCGTATCACGGTTGAAATCGAACACGGCCGACGCCGGTGATCGCGCGTTTCATATGCGGGCTTCCAACACGTTGTGAGGGGCGCGCGCTGCGGAGGACATCACCATGCCTCCGGCAACTCCCACGCCGAGAACGTACATCCATCCCGGAACGAAATCGAACAAGTGGGAATTGAACGTCGACGTCAGAATATTCTGGACGACGACGAGCAGTCCGATCCAGTGCGCGAGGCTTGCGCCCCTGAACAGAAGGAGATGGGACAACCACATGCCAAAGAGAACGAGCACGCCCAGGGCGCCCCATTGAATGGCGGCGTAGAGCGTTTGATTATGCGGATTGGCGATGACTTCGGCCGAGGCGCCGGTCTGTCCCACCGCGGACGCCTCGAACAGCGATCTGACGGAGCCGGTGCCGTGCCCGATGATCGGCGCCTGGCTCCAGAAATGCAGCGATTTCCGCCAGAATTCCAGCCGTAGCCCGACCGAGGTGGGTTCGTTCAATGTGGCGTAGTCCTGATACTGGGACGTGATCGTCGCCACCCGCTCGCGCAGCGCCGGCGAGGCTGTCCAGACGGCGAAAGCCAGAACGAGCGTGACACCGACGACCGCGATGAAGGCGCGCCGTGACAGATGAAGAACGGCGACGGCGGCGATCATCAGCGGAATCGTCACCAAAGCGGTTCTCGAAACCACGACGAAGGCCATGTTGGCAAGAAACGCCAGGGCGATGGCCGCCAGCACCAATGCTTTCAAGATCTGCCGGTCGCGGAACCACTGAATGATCACGTAGAGAACGCCGACCATGCAAAGCGCGAATTCCTGACTTTGATCGATGTAGTTCTTGATCGGGACGCCATATTCGGCATCCGCCTTCCACGCCAGGCGCGGTTCGGCCGCGACGATCCAGGAATAGATCATCAGGATCGTGCATGAGATGAAGAAAGCGCCGAAAGCCCAGAGGCCGCGTGAGGATCGTTGAAACTGGTGGATCAAAAGCGGGACGGCGAGCAATTTGACCAGCGGGCTCATCGCATCGAGCCGCGCCACCCAGGGCGCGCGGGACCATAGAATGCCGACGAGGGCGAGCATGAAGAAACAGACCGGCAGATAGCAGACCGGTCGCCTCATCAAGGTCCGCAATGCCCGCAGGTCGGTGGCGGGCGCGAGCGCCCAGATCCAAAATACCAGCAGGATGGCGGGCACCGACGTCGACCACGGCAGCGTGGCGGCGATCAGGACGACAAGAATATCTGCGGGCAATAAGGACTTTGTCGGCTTGAAAGGAAAAAACCGTATCGCTTTTATGCGAGCCAACCTGAACCTCGATGCAGAATGTCGGGCGCCGTCCCAGGCCGCCCCGGCGGCCCTCTAGATACCTTGGGGTCTTGTGATGTCAATTGGTGGGCGGGAGACGCT
>JBDHSX010000097.1:0-14282 GCA_039808365.1 Xanthobacteraceae bacterium
CATCTCAAGGCGCAGCAGGCCGCGCTCGACGCCAAGAACGGCGAACTGACAAAACTGCTCGCGGACAAGACCAATCTCGATGAGGAATTGCAGAAGCTGCGCGCGGAGGTCGCCGCGGCGCGCAAGGCGGCCGAGGCCACGCCCACCGCGCATGACTGGAACGAGGCGGAGACCCGCGACCGCTTCATCGACCTGCTGCTGCGCGAGGCCGGTTGGGCGCTCGACAAGCCGGAAGACATCGAGTTTCGCGTCGAGGGCATGCCGAACGCCGAAGGGGTCGGCTTCGTCGACTATGTGCTGTGGGGCGCGGACGGCAAGCCGCTCGGCCTGGTCGAAGCCAAGCGCACCCGCAAGGACGCGCGGGCCGGCCAACAGCAGGCGCGGCTCTATGCCGATGCGCTTGAGGCCCGCTACGGCCGGCGGCCGGTGATCTTCTACTCCAATGGCTACGAGCACTGGATCTGGGACGACACCAGCGCGCCGCCGCGCCAGATCGGCGGTTTCTACAAGCGCGACGAGCTCGAATGGTTGATCCAGCGCCGCGCCGGCCGCAAGGCTTTGGCGGAGATTCGGGCCAATCCGAAGATCGCCGGGCGGCCCTATCAGCAACGCGCCATCCGCGCCATCGCCAAAGCGTTCGATCAGGACGGCGAGCGCAAGGCGCTGCTGGTGATGGCGACCGGCGCGGGCAAGACCCGCACCATCATTTCGCTGGTCGATCTTCTGATGCGCGCCGGCTGGGTGAAGCGCGTCCTGTTCCTCGCCGACCGCATCGCGCTGGTGAACCAGGCCACCGGCGCCTTCAAGGCGCACCTGCCGGACGCGGCGCCGGTCAATCTCGTGACCGAGCGCACCAGCGAAGGCCGCGTGTTCCTGTCCACCTATCCGACCATGATGAACCTGATCGACGGGCGGCGCGACGGCAAGGCGGCGTTCGGTCCCGGCCATTTCGATCTCGTCGTCATCGACGAGGCGCACCGCTCGGTCTACCAGCGCTATCGCGCCATCTTCGATTATTTCGATTCCCTGCTTGTCGGCCTCACCGCCACGCCGAAGGACGAGATCGACAAGAACACCTATTCGCTGTTCGATCTTGAGGACGGCGTTCCGACCGACGCCTACAGTCTCGACGAGGCGGTCGCCGACGGACATCTGGTGCCGCCAATCGCCATTTCAGTGCCGCTGAAAATCGTGCGCTCCGGCTTGCGCTACGACGACCTTTCCGAGGAGGAAAAGGACCAGTGGGACATGCTGGAATGGGGCGAGGAGGAGCCGCCCGATTCCGTCGACGCCGCCGAGGTCAACAAGCGGCTGTTCAACGCCGCCACGGTCGACCATGTCATCGCCCATCTGATGGAGAGCGGGCTGAAGGTGGAAGGCGGCGACCGGCTCGGCAAGACCATCATCTTCGCGAAGAACCAGTCGCACGCGCAGTTCATCGAGGCGCGTTTCAACGCTGCCTATCCGAACCTTGCCGGTCACTTCGCGCGCGTCATTACTTACGAGAGCGGATCCTACGCCCAGACGCTGATCGACGATTTTTCGAAGAAGGACAAGCCGCCGCATATCGCCATTTCGGTGGATATGCTGGACACCGGCATCGACGTGCCGGAAGTGGTCAATCTCGTGTTCTTCAAGCAGGTGCGCTCCAAAACCAAGTTCTGGCAGATGATGGGGCGCGGCACGCGGCTTTGCCCGGACCTTTTCGGTCCCGGGCAGGACAAGGCGTATTTCCGGGTCTTCGACTATTGCCAGAACCTGGAATTTTTCGGGGCCAACCCTGAGATTCAGGAGGCGAGCGCGACGAAATCACTTTCGGCTCGGCTGTTCGCCGCGCGGCTCGACTTGGTCCGCGCGCTCGACGACAAGCAGGCCAAAGTGGGCGGCTTTTCCGCTGGGCCTCAGGAGCCTTACGATGCTGGAACGGATGATGTTCCGCCAAACGAGCGGGATGTGCGCGAGGAAGCGCTGAAGGTGCTCCGCGATACCGTGGCTGGCCTCAACCTCGATAATTTTCTGGTGCGCCAGAAGCGGCGCGTGGTCGAGAAGTATCAAGGTGACGAGGCGTGGAAAGCGATCGACGACGCGGCCCGTGAGGAACTGGTCAGGGAAATCGCGCCGCTGCCGTCATCGCGCCATCTCGGCGCCGAGGAGGCGAAGCGCTTCGATCTTCTGATGTTCCAGCTCGAACTCGCGCTGCTCAAGGGGTCCAGGCGCTTCGATGCCTTGAAGAAGCAGCTTCTGGAGATCGCGTCGGCCCTCGAAAATCAGACCGCCATTCCCGGCATCGCCGCGCGCGCGACGCTGATCGAGGAGATTCAGGGCGCGCAATGGTGGGAAGGCGTGACGGTTCCCCTGCTTGAACTGGTCAGGCTGCGGCTGCGCGACCTCGTCCAGCATATCGAGAAGGGCCGCAAGGCGATCGTCTATTCCAACTTCGCCGACGAGATCGGCACCGGCGAGGAGATCGCCTTGCCGCAGGTCGGCGAGGCCGACTTTGCCCGCTTCAAGGCCAAGGCCAGGCATTTTCTCAAGACCCACGAGAACCACCTGGCCTTGCATAAACTGCGACATGGCAAGCCGATGACGGAAAGCGATCTGGCGGAGCTGGAAAGGATGCTGATCGAAGCCGGCGTCGGCGGGCCCGAGGACATTGAGCGGGCGCGCGAGGCCGGCCGGGGATTCGGCCGCTTCGTGCGTTCCCTGATCGGTCTGGACCGGGCCGCGGTCACCGAAGCCTTCGCCGATTTTCTTGTTCCAGGCACGGCCTCGGCGCAGCAGATCGAATTCATCACGATGGTGATCGAGCATCTCACTGAACAGGGTGCGATGGATCCGGCGTTGCTTTACGAGCCGCCCTTCACCGATATCGCGCCCACGGGACCGGACCAGATGTTTGACGAGCAGCGCGTCGTCCAGCTCGTCCACAAGCTCCGGGCTCTGAACGAAAGCGCGGTCGCTTGATGCGGCTCGTTAGGCGAACTTGCGATCGCTTCGATCTATCGCGTTTTCAAGCGAGATCATTTCAGTTCGCCTCAAGAATGCGCGGATCAGGCGGCGATCAGGTCATCAGTTGACGGCCCGGTCGAGCCGCCGCGGACTACCGCTTGAGTTGCCGGATGACGTCCGCCAGCCCTCGATCGCCCGGTCGCAGCCGCGCCATCCGCTCGGCATATTCGAGCGCAGCCACGGCATCTCCGGATTCGCGGCTGAAGGCGAACGCCGCCGAGAGCAGATCCGGATTATTCGGATGTTCTCGCAAGCTGTCCCTGAGCACGGCGAGCGCCTGGTCGCGCCGGCCGGCCGCGTGCAGCCCGACGGCATAGACATAAGCGTAACGCGGCTGGCCGGAATCCAGCATGGCGGCCTGGCGAAGCTCTTCCAGCGCCGCTTCGCCACGCTTGAGGCGCACCAGCGTCAGACCAAGCGCGTGACGGAGCGCGGCGTCGCGGGGCGATCCGGCGAGCGTTTCACGCAAGATCCGTTCGCCGTCGCCATCGCGCCGGCGTTGCCGATAGAGATCAGCCAGGTTGATGGCGGCCGCCGCGAACGAAGGATCAAGTTTCAGCGCCGCCCGGTACTGGGCCTCTGCCGCCTCGTCGTCGCCTTGGCGAGCCAGAAAGTTGCCAAGCGCGGTGCGCGCTTCCGGGCGATCCGCATTCAGTTGCTGCGCCGCGACGAACTCCGCCGCGGCGTCGGCGAATTTGCCGCGATCGTCGGCGGGTCGGAGCGCCGGGGGGACCGCGGCGAGCAGCTCGGCGGCACGGATGCGCACGCCGCGAACGGGATCGGCCAATTGCGCGGCGATGAGCGGCCACAGCCGATCGACCGGCCAACTTTCCAGTCCATCAAGTGCGCCCAGCCGCACCAGCGGATCGGGATCAGACAATCCACGGCGGATTAGATCGAGATCGGGCGCCGGAAGCTCGGCCAGCGCGCTGGCATGGACGATGCCAGGGACATCGCCCGATCCGGCAATGGCGGCAAGCCGCGCCTGCGCGTCGGGCGCTTCGCTCCAGGCGGCATGAAACGCCGGTCCATAGGTCTGAAAGCCGTGTCGCCCCTCGCCGAACCAGGCCTCGATCTGTTGCGCGGCCCATGCCGCGGACGAGTCGCGGTGACAATCATTGCAGGCATTCGGCGCGCCGGTCGCGACGGAGAGATCGGGACGCGGGATGCGGAATCCGTGGTCATGACGGCGATCGACCACCATGTAGCGCCGCTCCGGCATATGGCAGGAAACGCAGGTCAGCGGCGGGGAGACGGCGGAGTGATGCCGGTGCTCAACCGCTTCATATCGGGCCGGTGCATGGCACTGCGTGCAGACCGCGTCGCCGGTCGCCTTCAACGTCGTGCTGTGCGGATCGTGACAGTCGCTGCAGGTGACGCCTTTCGCGAACATTCTGCTCTGTTTAAAGGGGGCGTAGTTGTAGGTTTCCTCGTCGTCACGCATCTGGCCATCGGCGTGAAAATATCGTCGGTCGAGCAGCGCGACGCGGTGCGTTTCGGACAGCGATCTTCCCGGCGTCCAGTTTTCCGAAAGCGTGCCGCGCCGGGCGTGGCAGCGGCCGCAGGTCTCGACTTCCTTGCGCAGGGCCGGCGCGGGAGCGCTGCGCACCGGCTTCAGCGTATCGGCGGCGGCCGACCATGTAACCCCTGCGCGCTCATCGAACGTCACGACGAGGCCGTTGGATTCACCGGAGGTCCGGTCCGGGTTCTTGGCCCATGCGACATGGCGCGAGCCGGGGCCATGGCAGGCCTCGCAGCCGACGCTGATCTCGGAGAAGCTTGTCGCAAAGCGGTCCTTTGCCGCGTCGTAGTTCTTGCGCACGTCGGTCGAATGGCACTCGGCGCACATGAAGTTCCAGTTCTGGTTCAGCCTGGTCCAGTGCAGGGGATCGGTGCTGACGATGGCCGCGTCGGGATAGAGGTGAAACCAGCGTTGGCCGCCCTTGTCTTTCGGTCGCGTGTCCCAGGCAATCGAAAGCGCCTGAATGCGGCCGTCGGGGAATTCGATCAGATATTGCTGCAAGGGATCGACGCCGAAGGTGTATTTGATCTCGAACGTCGCGAGCCGGCCATCGGGCCCGTCGGTCTCGACGAAGAATTTTCCGTCCTTTCGGGAAAAGCGCGAGCGCGTGCCCGCGTAGTCGAAGCTGGTATCGCCGAAGTCCGCCCGGACCGACTGCTCGGTCGCGTGCGCCATGGCATGGCGGTGGTGCGAGCCTTGCCACAGCTTCGCCTCCGCTGCATGGCAGCCGCCGCAGGTCTGGCTGCCGACGAAACTCAGCGTGGCGGCCTGCCGCGCCTCGACCGGCGGATCGGGCTTCGCGAACCACAGCACGGCGGCAACCGTCATCAGGAGCAGGAGGCCGACGCCGGTCATCATCAGCCAGGGAAGGCCGGTCCGCATGACGGCGGCCGGCTCTCGCGGCGCATCGGGCTGCGCCGCAGGCGACGCATCAGGCTGTGCCGCAGGCGACGCATCAGGCTGTGCCGCAGGCCGCGCCTCGGGCTGCGCCGCAGGCCGCGCGCCGGCGTGGGCCTTCCGCCGCTTGCGGTTCTTTCCCGAGCCTTTTGCCACGTTAGCCCAACGATACCAGGAGAGGCTGTTCGCTGAAATTATACGTGGCGGCCGTTGCCGTGAAGCGCGAATCGCGTCTTGCGGGCGTATGCCGGCCCGCAAGACGTAAAACGTTGGCAATCACCACCATGAGCCGCCGGACGATTGGACACGCTGATCAACCGCTCCGAAGCTCCCGGCTCGCCTCACTCCAGGCACTTCCGCACGAACTGAATGCGTTCGACCGGACCGAGCTTTTTGGCGTCGGCCTGCTTGCGGCATTCCTCTCGCTTGTCGAACCGCGCCTCCAGCCGCTGGATCAAAGTGAGATCCTCGGAGACCGGCCCATCGGCCGCGGCCTTCTTCACGCTCTCGAGCTTCTTGATATCCTCCGGTGACAATTGCGGCCGATCAAGCTTGAGAGTGAGCCGGTTCAGCTTCGCGGTCAGCGCAAACGGCGGCCTGTAGTCCTCGTCGTTGACGCCCGTCAGCGTGTCCGAGCCGATATCGAAGCTCTCGTCCCATTGCAGGATCATCGGCAGCGTTTTTTCCATCGCCTTGGTATCGACGACCTTGCCGTCGACCTTCAGCGTACCTGTTCCGGAGCGGCCGATGCCGGAGAAATTGTTGAACGCCAATGTGCCGGGACCCAGGCCGTCATACCTGAATTCAAACTCCACGACATGCTGACCGGGGGTGAGCGCATCCGACGCCTGCCACTTGAGACGCTTGAGATCGACCATGTTCCAGAGCCAGACCGGCTTGCCCTTGAGGAGGTAGAAGCCGTAACCGCCGAAACGCCCGCCGGAGGTCAGGATCATCCCTTCCGCGCCGCCCTGCGGCACCTCGATATCCGCCGTCACGGTATAGGACGTGTTGAGCAGCACCGGCGAGGCGCCTTGCGGCAGCCCGACCATCGGCTGGGTATACACGAACTCGGTTCGCCCCGCCGTGATGTTCGGCCGCGGCGCCACCATGCGCGCCGCGACCGAGGCGTCCATCGGGAACACCTGATACTTCTTCGCCTCGGCGGCGAATTGAGCTCGCATCTCCTTGACCTTGTCCGGATGGCTGGCGGCAATGTCTTCGGACTGGCTGAAATCGGTCTTCAGATTGTAAAGCTGGAAGACCTGGTTGTTCAGCGGGTCCGGATTGGAGGGACCGAAGGCTTCCCACGGCGCGCGGTTGACCTTGGTGCTCAGCATCCAGCCGTCCTTGTAGAGCGCCCATTGGCCCATCATCTCGAAATACTGGGTCGAATGCCGCGATGCCACTTTGGCGTTCTTGGCATCGAAGGTGTACAGGAAGCTTGTGCCTTCGATCGGCTTCTGCTTGATGCCGTCGACGATTTCGGGCGCGGCGATGCCGGCCGCCTCAAGAATGGTCGGCACGACGTCGATGACGTGAATGAACTGCTCGCGCAAGCCGCCCTTGTCCTTGATACGCGCCGGCCATGACACCACCATGTTCTGATTGATGCCGCCGAGCCGCGATGCGTTCTGCTTGAACCAGTCGAATGGCGTATCGAAGGCCCAGGACCAGCCCGCCGACATGTGGTTGTAGGTTTGCTCCGTGCCCCAGACGTCGTACCACTTCATCTGCACTTCGGCGGGCAGCGCATTGAGACCGTTGAAGAACGCAACCTCGTTCGGGGTGCCCAGCGGGCCGCCCTCGGCGCTGGTGCCGTTGTCGCCGTTGATATAGATGATCAGCGTGTTTTCCAGTTTGCCCAAATTCTGGAAAGCTTGAATGACCCGGCCGATTTCATGGTCACTATAAGCGGCGTAGGCGGCGAACACCTCGACCTGACGAATGAACAGTTTCTTTTCGTTGTCGGTCAGCTGATCCCATGGCTTCAGCATGTCGGCCGGCCACGGCGCCAGCTTGGTGTCCTTCGGAATCACCCCGAGGCGCTTCTGGTTATCGAGAATTCGCTCGCGCAGCTTCTCATAGCCGTCGTCGAACAGATGCATGGCGCTGATCTTGTCGACCCACTCCTTGGTCGGGTGGTGCGGAGCATGGGTGGCGCCGGGCGCGTATTTGATGAAGATCGGCTTGTCCGGCTGGATCTGGTGCATCCGGGTCATATAGTCGATGGCGTCGTCGGCCATCGCGGTAACGAGATTCCACGTGCCCGGCGGCTTGTCGAGGAACGGATAGATCTGGGTGGTGTTGCGGAACAGGTTCGGCTGCCACTGGTTGGCGTCGCCGCCGACGAAACCGTAAAAATACTCAAAGCCCATGCCGACCGGCCATTGATCGAACGGGCCGGACTGGCTTGCGGCGAAAGTCGGCACGTTGTGATCCTTGCCGAACCACGCGGTGGAATAGCCATTGTCCTTCAGAATGCGGCCGATCGTGGCCTTGTCCTGGTCGATGATGCTGTTGTAGCCGGGGAAGCCCGTCGACTGCTCCGAGATCACGCCGAAGCCGGCCGAATGGTGATTGCGTCCGGTGAGCAGCGCCGCCCGCGTCGGCGAACACAACGCCGTCGAGAAGATGCGGTTGTAGCGCAAGCCTTCATTGGCGATCCGATCCATGGTCGGCGTCGGAATCACGCCGCCGAAGGTGCTTGGCACGCCAAAGCCGGAATCGTCGGTGATAATCAGCAGCACGTTCGGCGCACCCTGGGGAGGGACAACGCGTGGAGCCCACCACGGTTTTGACTGGAGCGCGTCGTTCTTGATCACACCGCCGAAAGCCGGATCGGGCGGCGGAAGCTGCCGTCCGTCGATCACTCTGGTCGCGCTCGGCGATCCGGAAGGCGAGGGCGACTGCCGGGGCTGCTGGGCGAATGTCGGCGCCGCAATCGCGAACGTCGCGATCAGCACGAGGAGTGATTTCTGGACGTTCATGGTAACCTCCGGATCAAAAGGAGCGAACAGGCAGAATTTTGGAATATGGCGACATTGATCCAACTCAAAAGGCGGATGAGGGATGTCCTGCATCCTCCGTGTCGGTCGGCAACATTTGCCCCGAGATCGGCAGTTCGTTTCAACCGACGCAGATTGGCACCGGTACTCACGAAACAGTTATGCAGAAACTGCCATTCATGCGCCGACCCCTCTTGAGTGTTGCCGGAACGCATCACCGAGTAGTGGCGGGAATCCAGCCGCACCACGTTGGATTGACCCGTCTCACGACCCGGTGTTTAGTTAGGCGTTAAATTCCTGCTCTCGTTCTTTCGCAGATTTTCGATGCCGGACAATTTCGGTCAGTATGCGGACACGGTGCAGGGTGGTACGGTCACCTTCCTGAAATCAGAACGCTCGGTTCAGCGTTGGGGAGTACGCCAGCGACCACTGGCGCGGACCATTTTGCAGTTCGGTGTCGATGGTGGTCCGGGGATAACCCATGGCATCACGGATCCGGCCTATACAACCCTCTTGATGCAGGTCACCGATTTCGACGATCGCGTCTTCCTGGACGGCGTTCCGTGTCCGAGCCGCGTCCTGATCGTTCTACCGCCCGATTCTCATTTCACCGTCACTCGTAGCGGCCCTCTGGAATGGTTCTCTTGGTCGATTCCCAAAAGCGAGGCCATCGCCTTGAAGATGGTGCCGGCTCCGTTGGTGCCGACCCCGTTGAAGACCGAAAAGGTCATGGTCGGCCTGGGAGCGGCGGAAGCGTCGAGACTGAGGCGAACGGCGCGGCATGTGCTGGACATTGCCCGACCCAGTTCAACGGACGATGGCGGTCAAGAGGACATTCTGTTCGACGAACTCGAATCCGCTTGGGAGAAGCGAGATAGCACGACGAGCCTCCCTTGCGAGGAAACCCATTCGGCCGAGCAGATTGTGTTTCGTGCGCTCAAATTTGTGCAATCGAGACCGGATCAAGCTATCGAGATCAACGCCCTCGCCAAAGCGGGAGGTGTCGGCTACCGAACGTTGTTGCGTGCGTTCGAGAGGTATCTCAAAATTCCACCAAAGCATTACCTCAAACTACGCCAGATCAACAACGTGTACCATGCAATCCGCAAATGCGGCGGCGCAACCGTTCTCGCCGACATTCTGTCCGCGCATGGCGTGACCGAGTTCGGGCGGTTCGCCGGCGAATACAGGTCGATTTTCGGCGAACCGCCTTCAGCGACCCTTCAGAGGTGCCGCCTCGCAAAGCTCGACCGCATCGCGCCTGAGGAGCATGCGCCCGCTTCGACGACTTAGCCCCATTCCACTGCGGCCTTCAGCGAACGTACCTCCGGCCATCATTGACGGCGGGGGAGGGGACGTCTCACTTGGCGCGAAATGGCAAGACGCGGCGCCTGCCGCGGTGCTGACTGTCGCGGAGTGTTGGGGCCGCCAGCGTCGGGAAAAACGACCGGGCGGTTTCCTCGCTGTCACCGTCCGCATCGGTCAATTCGATGCGGAGAAAATTATCTCGCGACGGCTCTTAAAAAGGACGCCGCTCCGTCAGAGTTGCCAAATGGGATGATAACCCATGAGCGACAACGATGCGCGGCGTCGTGGAGCGATCGTGCCACCTTCTTTGGACATTCGCAGGGGAATATATGAAGCTGATAAAATCCCTTTCATTCATGTTGCCCGCGTGCGTTCTCGCGATGACACTCTCCGCGACGTCGTCGCATGCCCAGGATGCCGACAAGATCGTGCGGGCGATGTCGGACTATCTCGCCGGCGCCAAGACGCTGTCGCTGACCTATGACACCGATATCGAGGTGATAACCCCCGATATTCAGAAGCTCCAATTCGCAAGCTCCGGTCAGGTGCTTCTTCGTCGCCCCGACCAGTTGCGCGCGACGCGCGTCGGCGGCTACGCCAATGTCGAACTGGTGTTCGACGGCAACATGCTGACATTGCTCGGCAAGAACATCGATGCCGTGGCCCAGATCCAGGCCAAGGGGTCGGTCGATCAACTCGTTCACCGGCTTCGCGACGAGTTCTCGATCGCCTTGCCGGGCGCCGATTTCCTGCTGTCGAATTCCTATGACGAGCTGATGATGGACGTGCGCGATCTGAAGCATATCGGGCGCGGCGTGATCAATGGCGTGGAATGCGAGCATCTCGCGTTCCGCACCGACGAGGCGGATTGGCAGCTTTGGGTGCAGGTCGGCGCCAAGCCCATTCCGTGCAAATATGTGATTACCAGCAAGGGCGTCGCGGCTGCGCCGCAGTATACGCTGCGCGTCAAGGAGCTCCGCACGGACGCCGACCTCGGCGCGGACGCCTTCGCGGTCCAGATGCCGGCCTCGGCGAAGAAGGTCGACGTCACCGCCTTTTCCGCCATGGACGAGGTTCCCCACGGCATCGTTTCGGGAGACAAGAAATGAAGCGCGCTGCATATCGGCTTCTTCAAATGTCCGCTGCAATCGCCATCGGCGGGGCCGTTCTGTCCCTGAACGATCGGGCACCCCTCAGCAGCTCGGCGTCGCTCGTAAGCAGCGCCCATGCCATCATCGGCCGCCCGCTGACGCCGATGAGTTATGCCGGGGTGGCGCGCCGCACGACCCGCCGGGCCGTCGGGGCAGGCGCTGCAGTCGCCGCTCCGGTCGTGGTCGCTCCGGCGCCGGTGGTGGTGGCGCCGGTGCCGGCGTGTGTTCAGGCCGTGGATATGTACGGACGCATCTACACGCGATGCCGCTAAAAGTGTGACAGTGGCCGGCGGAATCGGGCTTGATGAAAACCCGATCCCGCCGGGCTGATTATTTTGTGGAGTTTTGCCTGTTTTCCAACTGCTGTTGCGATGGCCACACGGCTTGGAACATGGCGAACATGAACGCGGTCGTGAAGCCGAACAGCAAAACCCCGGCAAGCGACTGCAGAACACCCATCATCTGCCATTGCGGTGACAGGGAAACAGTGTCCCCTCCGAAACCGGTCATGGCGCCGAGCGAATAAAGCATCGCGGATTTGAGGTCCGGAATAGCGCCAAGCAAGAGATAGGCAAGCGCCCAGGTCGCGGCTTCGATGCCATGGAGGATCACGATTAACACCACGGCCGTGCTCATCGTTGCCGCGAAGCGAAACATGAATGTGCTGCGACGCCCGATCTCCCGAAACAGGGCGGTAAATCCGTCGTAGATGAATGCCAGGCCGAAGACGTGAATGACGACATTGAGGAGAATGAGCGGCAGGCTCCAGGCCCAATCCGTGCCCCACGGCGTTTCATTGAGAATGTTCATACCTTCGCTCCGCTGATCAGCCGTCAAAGGTCGGTTCGTGCGCCAAGGCGGCCCGCCTCCGATCACGTCGCGCCTCTGCCGCAGCCATGCTCCGATAACGGAGGTCCGCAGGCAAAGATTGCCATTTCGCGCCAACGATCGAAAATGAGCGAACACACCTCGCGAGCCGAGCCGATGGCGCGCATCGGCTACGGCGGGCGCACTGGTCAGTTGCGCGTCAAATAAAGCGGTGTTCTTAACGTGAGCTGATAGACCGGTTTCGGCGCCCACATGATTTCGGCGGATAGGCCGAATATGCGATTTCCATCGTCATCGAGCCGGTCGAGATCGAAACGCAGGATGGGCTGGGTGAATGACGGCAGATCGACCAGGTCGAGAATTTGCGCCCCTCCAAACGATTGCAAGCCGCCGCGCGCCGTCACCTTCCAGTTATTCGGCCACTGATAATAGGCTCCGACATAACCGATGATGCTTGGCCGAATCTCGCCCAGTCCGTTGCTCACCGAGATTCGCGTATCTTGCACGCCTGCAAGGTATCCGCGCGTTTCGTCGGTATCGAGAGCATAGTTGAATTCGAGCACGTTGGTCAGCGTCGTCGTTGTCAGCGCTCCGCTCGATATCGATCCGGTGATCGTAGATTGAAGCGTGATTGTCGGCAGCGTACCGCCGTCCTGCTGGTGTAGGACGGACTGGAATCCGGCGTTCCAACTGGTCAGCGAGAACGAGGTGAGTTCGATTCCATTCGGGCTCGTGGTGCTGCCGGAGACCCCCGCATATATCGACAGCGAGTCCGACAGGTCGACCGTGAGGGGAAGATCGACGCCCAACGCGCTGCGCGCAGGCAGGGTGAGCGGTCCATTGATCGACGAGGCCGCGTTTCCCCTGGCCGTGGCTAGAGATTGCAGGGCCGTGAAAAGCGCGGGCGTTCCGAACCCGATCGGCAAGGAACCTGCGGGCAAACGGCCAACATTGGTTCTGAGGTCGAGATAAATCGTCGGTTTGTTCGATGCCGCCGGATCCGCGTCGGCGTCGGCGCCATATGTCGACACCGGGCAGCAGGCCAGTGTCAAAGCCGTTAGCAACCACCCAACCGCAGTTTGGCGGATTGCGCACACGGAGCCAAAAATTACTGCGGGTCGGACCAAAGGGGACTTTCAGTCATTCGGACGGCGGATGCCCAAAGTGGAAATCCGGTGATAAAACTCTGGCGAAACGAGTTCGCTATAAGCGCGATTGCTCCCGAAACGTCCGCGGCGTGACACCGGAAATCCTGCGGAAGGCACGGGTGAAGTGTGCTGGATCAGTGTATCCGGAGGAAAACGCGATATCGATGATCTTGGAATCCGTGTTGCGCAACAGCTTGCTGGCGATGTCGTACCGCGCCGCCTCGACCAGATCGGAGTAGGTGAAGCCGGCATGCGAAAGTTTGCGTTGAAGGCTTCGCGCACTCACGCCCGCCATTTCCGCGACGCTAGCGAGGGATGGAATTTTTTCATCCATATAGGAGGGCAACATCAGCTTGAGCGATCTGATGATCTCATCGGCTGAGGGGCCGTCCTCGTCGTTGGGAGGCGGAGGGGATATTTCGTTCGGACGGCTAGGGAGACTCAGGAGGGAGGTTGGTACGTCGATCCATGCGGCGTGCTGGCCGGACAAAAAGCGTACATTCGGCCAGTGAGCTTGCGTTGTCCGGCGGGGCGTGTAGCGAGCCTCGAAGGCGATCGTTGTAGGCATCCAGCCGAACCCTGCGAATTGCCGGACGACGTAGATGGGGAAGATAAGCTGGAGCCATTCGGAATGCTCCAGATGCGGGATCACATTTGTCCCGATCAGCCGACTGCAAACCTTGGCGTGATCGTCATGGAGTTCGATCCACATGGTGAGGTTGGTATTTTCAAGCGATGCCCATTTGCAGGTGTGTTGCAGCGCCACCAGCAGTGACGGTGATTGAGCGATCAGGGTGCGGATTTTCTCGCCCAGGTGTTCATAGTGAAGTTGCTGCGACGCCAGGAAGCCGAAATCCTCAAGACCCTGCGTCCGCTGGCCGATCTCCACGAAGCGGAGGGTTGGCAGAAGCGGGATATAGAGGTCTGCTTTTTCCATGAGCGACGTGGGAAGCCGGAATTTTTCCAGGAGCGAACCGGTCGGTGCCCCAATGCCATCGAGAATATCGATGAATGGAAGCAAAAACTGGCAACGCATCAATGGAATACTGGCCATCAGTCCACTCTCCGGCCCCTCGGGTTGATGCTTGCAGCCAGCGCAGGCTTTGCAGGGGAAGGGTGTCGGTCAGAATGAGAAAGTCGTTGCCCCATTGTCGGAATGCGCCGGATCTGCAGGGTAGCGGCACTTTGTCGCGCGGCCGCGGCGCGGAGTTTTGATCCTATTTTCGATGTCTGGCGGCTTATGGCTGGACGGCCAACTGATTCCGCTCATCAGCTTTCACAGACGATGTGAGGACCAGAAGCGAAGGACTCGATCCGATCGCACCATGGCCATGAAAACGTTTTGAATATCTTCGCAGCATTTCATGCGCGGGACAAGAGCCACGTTGTTGCGCCGAGGTGGCCCATCGCT
>JBDHSX010000098.1:0-14113 GCA_039808365.1 Xanthobacteraceae bacterium
ATCGAGGGCCAGTTGCAGACCCGCAAATGGACCGACCAGAGCGGCGCGGAGCGCTATTCCACCGAGGTGGTGCTGCAGGGCTTCAACGCCACCCTGACCATGCTCGACGGCCGCAGCGGCGGAGGCGGCAGCTTCGGCGGCGATGACGCCGGCGGCGATTTCGGCGCTGGTGGCCCCTCGGGCGGCGCGCCGCGACGGGCGGCGGCGGGCGGTGGCGGCCGCAACGCCGATATCGACGACGACATTCCGTTCTGAGAGCGGCCGGCGGCGTCAACGGCAACGGTCCGGCGCGGCCGGACCGGATCAGGGCGCCGGGGTCGTGGCGATGAGATAGATCAGACGGCCAAGCGCGCCGGCCAGTAGCGCCAGCGTGGCGACGCCCTGGATGAAAAATCCGGGCCGCCGTCGCCCGGCCGCCGCCCGGTAGCCGAGAAAATAGACGATCCGGCCGACGATCCAGACCAATCCCAGCGCCGCCGCGACCGGCGCGTTCCAATAGATCGCGAACAGCCAAAGCGACGGCAGGAAGATCGGCAGCCATTCCAGCGTATTGAGATGGGCGCGGATGGTGCGTTCGAGTTGCGGATCGCCGGTCATGACCGGCGCATGGATGCCGACGCGCACGCGCGTGCGGGCGACCATTGTTCCCATCCAGGCATAGGTCATGACCGACAGGAGGGTGACGAGGGCGACGGACGCGTAGGACATGGGGGGCATGGCGAATTCCTCGATGGGGCGCTTCTTCGATGGTTGACGCGAGCTCAGGATGGCGATTTCCGCGCCCCGATCAACCGTCCCGCGCAGGCTGTCGGCCGATCCCGCGCGGTGTCGCGCTGTCTCACCCTAAGTTGCGGAAAATCAAACGGAAAAAACCGGTGCGCCGATCGCGCGAGGGATGGTTTGCGGGCGCCTGATGCGCTATATGATTCCCAGCAGAAACCGACCGGAATCCACCCTTGGCCGATAGCGACGACAACACCCCGGAGGAGCCGGCGGCGCCCTCCGACATTCGACCCGTTTCCATCCTCGACGAGATGAAGCGCAGCTATCTCGATTACGCCATGAGCGTGATCGTGGCGCGCGCGCTCCCCGACGCGCGCGACGGCCTCAAGCCGGTGCACCGGCGTATCCTTTACGCGATGCACGAGAACGGTTTCGAGTGGAATAAGCCGTATCGCAAGTCGGCGCGCACCGTCGGCGACGTGATCGGTAAGTATCACCCTCACGGCGACCAGTCGGTCTATGATGCGATGGTGCGCATGGCGCAGGATTTCTCCATGCGCGTGCCGCTGATCGACGGGCAGGGCAACTTCGGCTCGGTGGACGGCGACATGGCGGCGGCCATGCGCTACACCGAATCCCGCCTCGCCAAGGTCACGCAGTCGCTGCTCGACGACATCGACAAGGACACCGTCGATTTCCAGCCGAACTATGACAACAGCGAGAAGGAACCGTCGGTGCTGCCGGCGAAGTTTCCCAATCTGCTGGTCAACGGCGCCGGTGGCATCGCGGTCGGCATGGCCACCAACATCCCGCCGCACAATCTCGGCGAGGTGATCGACGCCTGCATGGCGCTGATCGACGATCCGGCGCTCGGCATCGACGATCTCATCGGCATCGTGCCCGGTCCCGATTTCCCGACCGGCGGCATCATCCTCGGCCGCCAGGGCATCCGCTCGGCCTATCACCTCGGCCGCGGCTCCATCGTGATGCGCGGCAAGGTGTCGATCGAGCCGGCGCGCAAGGACCGCGAGGCCATCATCATCTCGGAAATTCCCTACCAGGTGAACAAGGCCACCATGGTGGAGCGCATCGCCGAACTGGTGCGCGACAAGAAAATCGAGGGCATCTCCGATCTGCGCGACGAATCCGACCGCGACGGTTTTCGCGTGGTGGTCGAACTGAAGCGCGACGCGGTGCCGGAAGTGGTGCTGAACCAGCTCTACAAATACACCCCGCTGCAAACCAATTTCGGCGCCAACATGGTGGCGCTGGACGCCGGCCGTCCGCAGTTGATGAATTTGAAGGACTTGCTGACGCTGTTCATCGCGTTCCGCGAGCAGGTGGTGTCGCGGCGCACAAAATTCCTGCTCAACAAGGCGCGCGACCGCGCCCATATCCTGGTCGGCCTCGCCATCGCGGTGGCCAATATCGACGAGATCATCCGCGTCATCCGCACCTCGCCCGACCCCAACACCGCGCGCGAAACCCTGATGTCGCGCGACTGGCCGGCGCAGGATGTCGCGCCGATGATCGCGCTGATCGACGATCCGCGCCACCGCATCAATCCGGACGGCACCGCGCGGCTGTCGCTGGAGCAGGCCAAGGCCATCCTCGATCTGCGCCTGCAACGGCTCACCGCGCTCGGCCGCGAGGAAATCTCCGACGAGATCGACAAGCTGGCCGTCGAGATCGCGGACTATCTTGAAATCCTGCGCTCGCGCGCGCGCATTCAGGGCATCATCAAGGAGGAGCTAAGTGCGGTGAAGGCGGAATTCGCCACGCCGCGCCGCACCGAGATCGTCGATCAGGAAGGCGAGGTCGAGGACGAGGACCTGATCCAGCGCGAGGACATGGTCGTCACCGTGTCGCATCTCGGCTATGTCAAGCGCGTGCCGCTGTCGACCTATCGCGCCCAGAAGCGCGGCGGCAAGGGCCGCTCGGGTATGCAGACCCGCGATGAGGATTTCGTCAGCCGGCTGTTCGTCGCCTCGACCCATACGCCGGTGCTGTTCTTCTCCTCGCGCGGCCAGGTCTACAAGGAGAAGGTGTGGCGGCTGCCGATGGCGCCGCCGAACGGCCGCGGCAAGGCGCTGATCAACATCCTGCCGCTGGAGCAGGGCGAGCGCATCACCACCATCATGCCGCTGCCGGAGGACGAGTCCTCGTGGGCCGACCTTGACGTGATGTTCGCCACCACCGGCGGCAATGTCCGCCGCAACAAGCTGTCGGACTTTGTCGATGTCCGCCGCTCCGGCATCATCGCCATGAAGCTCGACGAGGGCGAGGCCATCGTCGACGTCCAGATCTGCACCGAGCATGACGACGTGCTGCTCACCGCCGCCGCCGGGCAATGCATCCGCTTCCCGGTGCCCGAGGTCCGGGTGTTCTCGGGCCGCACCTCGATGGGCGTGCGCGGCATCGCGCTGGCCGGCGACGACAGGGTGATCTCGCTGGCGATCCTGCGCCATGTCGATGCCACCTCCGAGGAGCGCGCGGCCTATCTGAAGATGCGCCGCGCGGTGTCGGGCGACAACGGCGCCGCTGACACCAGCGCGGTCGAGGACGGCGCCGAGGCCGACGGCGAGGACAATGGCGGCGGCGCCATCCAGCTCGGCCAGGAGCGCTACATCGAAATGTCGGCGGCCGAGCAGGTGGTGCTGACGGTGTCCGAGAACGGTTTTGGCAAGCGGACCTCGTCCTACGAATACCGCACCACCGGACGCGGCGGCAAAGGCATCGTCGCGATGTCGGTCAACAGCCGCAACGGCAAGCTGGTGGCCTCGTTCCCGGTCGAGGATGCCGACCAGATCATGCTGGTGACCGACAAGGGGCAGTTGATCCGCTGCCCGGTGGAGGGCATCCGCGTCGCCGGCCGCTCGACTCAGGGCGTCATCGTGTTCGACACCGCCGAGGGCGAGCATGTCGTGTCGGTCGAGCATATCGGGGACGACGGCGACAACGGCAACGGCGAGGGGTAGGGGCGAGGACCCGGACAGCCTTGGCAAAACAGAAGGGCCCCTAGCGGGGCCCTTCCTTGTTTGGAGCAGTCTCGGAGGTTTGCCGCGGGCATGCGGCGAAGATGATGGCTCAGCCGCGGATAACGCGCGCTGGGACGAGGGCGCCGTGCGCGCCGGTCCCGCGCAGGCAGGAGGCGTCGAGGTTCGGCCAGGTCTGCCGGGTGCAGGCGTCGGAGCGCAGGTCGAGCCGGTCGCTCTTGGCCAGCGGTGCGGTCGAAACACCGGCCTCGACCTCGGGGGCGAACCCCGGAAGGATGGTCAGGGCGGCGGCGATGAAAGCGGCGACGGTCAGAGCTGAAAGAGCCTTGATCATGACGTTCCCCTGTGGTGCGGACCTTGTGGCCGTTCTGCGTGCTTGCTGACCGTTTGATAGCCCCCGCTGGTTTCTTCCGGTTGTCGTGGGCGGATGAAAATGACTTCATCCCGGCGCGGGAATGTTTCGTCCCATATTGCGCCTGAAACAGTGAGCCAGCTCACACTCCCCTGAGAAGACGCCCGGAACCCGCATTTGGTTCAGTTCCATCGGGCAAATAAACCCGGTTTTCGACGCATTTCCGCGGAACCCGCCGGCTTGCAGGGGGCGGCCGGGCGGGTTAGACGAGGCGATGACCCGCATCGCGCTCTATCCCGGTTCCTTCGATCCCGTCAGCAACGGCCACCTCGACGTGGTCCGCCAGGCCGTCGGCCTCTGCGACAAGCTGATCGTCGCCATTGGCATCCATCCCGGCAAGAAGCCGCTGTTCACCACCGAGGAACGGCTGGCGATGGTCCGCGAGGTGTTCGGTCCGGTCGCGGCGCGGGCCGGCTGCGGCTTCGACGCCGTCACCTATGACGGCCTGACCATCACCTCGGCGCGCGACCATGGCGCGCGCATCATGATCCGGGGCCTGCGCGACGGCACCGATCTCGACTATGAGATGCAGATCGCCGGCATGAACGAGACCATGGCGCCGGAGGTGCAGACCGTGTTCCTGCCGGCTTCGGTCGGCGTCCGCCCGATCACCGCCACACTGGTCAGGCAGATCGCGGCGATGGGCGGCGACGTTTCGGCCTTCGTGCCGGCCTCGGTCGCCATGAGCCTGAAGACCAAGTTCCAGAGCTGACCTTCCTCTCTCCCTCCGGAGTTGACATGATCCGCATTCTCGCCGTCGTCGCCGCGCTGATCTGCGCGGCTCCCGCCCTGGCGCAGCCGCTGCCCGCCAATCTCGACAAGGCCAACGCCATTGTCATCGACACCACCAAGGGCCGCGTCGTCATCCAGTTGCGCCCCGACATCGCCCCGAACCACGCCGAGCGCATCAAGCAGCTTGCGCGCGACGGTTTTTACAACAACGTGCCGTTCCATCGGGTGATGGACGGATTCATGGCGCAGACCGGCGACGGCCAGAATTTTAACGGCACCGGCGGGTCGAAATATCCCAACCTCAAGGCCGAGTTCTCCAAGGTGCCGTTCACGCGCGGGGTGGTCGGCATGGCGCGACGCGGCGACAGCAACGACAGCGCCAATTCGCAGTTCTTCATCACCTTCGCGGATGCGTCGTTCCTGAACGGCAAATATACCGTGATCGGCAATGTCGTGTCCGGCATGGACGTGGTGGACAAGCTGAAGAAAGCGCCTCCCGGCGTGCAGAGCGGCGCGGTCGCCGATCCCGACAAGATGGTGAAGGTGCAGGTCGCCGCCGACATCAAGTGACATCGCGGAATGTGGCGACGCGCTCCCATCGCTCTGATGCTGGCAGCCCTGTCATGTGGCGCGGGGCCAGGCGTCGCGGTGGCACAGGAGCAGGGCGTCGGCAGCCTGAAGGAGATGTTCGCGCGCCTGAGAGGCTGCTGGCGGGCTCCGGAATTGCCGGTCGGCAGCGCCGGCATGGTGATCACGGTTCGGCTTGCTTTTACCCGCGATGGCCGCATCCTGGGGCAGCCGCGCGTCACATTCGAGACGCGCGACGCCCCCGACGACGAGCGGCTGATCTACCGCATCGCGGTGATGCAAACATTGCAGCGCTGCGTTCCGATGCCATTTATCCATGGCATGGGCGAGGCGGTCGCCGGGCGGCCGATGACCTTGAAATTTGACGATCGCCGAAAACACCTCCAACCAAAAGAGAAAGCAGCATGGCTGACGACAACACCCTGATCCTCGAAACCACGCAAGGGCCGGTGACCATCGAGATGCGCCCGGATCTGGCGCCCAACCACGTCGCGCGGATCAAGCAACTGGTGCGCGAGGGTTTTTACGACGGCATCGTGTTCCATCGCGTGATCGACGGCTTCATGGCCCAGACCGGCTGTCCGCACGGCACCGGCACCGGGGGCTCCGGCCAGAAGCTCAAGGCCGAGTTCAACGCCGAGCCGCATGTGCGCGGCGTGGTGTCGATGGCGCGCGCCGCCAGCCCGGATTCCGGCGACAGCCAGTTCTTCATCTGCTTCGACGACGCGCGCTTTCTGGATAAGCAATACACCGTCTGGGGCAAGGTGACCTCGGGCATGGAGAACGTCGACAAGATCAAGCGCGGCGAGCCGGTGCAGAACCCCGACAAGATCGTCAAGGCCCGAATGGCGGCCGACGCCGCTTGAGAGCTTTCGAATTTCAACGAAGGTGCAATGGCCGGATATCATCCGGCCATTGACGTTTCCGGCCCTGAGGGTCCAGTGATGGAGATATTCCCCCGTCACATCGTCAAGTTGATCCATGCGCACCGATCTTTTCGACTTTGAACTGCCGCCGGAGCGCATCGCGCTGCGGCCGGCGCATCCGCGCGACGCCGCGCGCCTTCTTGTGGTGCGGCCCGGCGCGGGTTTGCAGGATCGCCACGTGTCCGATCTGGCGCAGATTCTGCAAAGCGGCGATCAGCTTGTCGTCAACGACACCAAGGTGATTCCGGCGCAACTGACCGGCCGCCGCATCGGGCGCGATGCCGAACCGCGCATCGAGGCGACGCTGATCAAGCGCCTCGACGGCTCGCGCTGGCAGGCCCTGGTCAAGCCCGCCAAGAAGCTGATCGCCGGCGACACCATCCGGTTCGGTAACGAGGGCAGGGTGTGCCTGCTCGGCCATCTCGACGCCCAGGTTGAAGCCAAGGGCGACGAGGGCGAGGTGACGCTGACGTTCTCGTTCCACGGCCCGACGCTGGACCAGGCTATCGCCGATATCGGCGCGCCGCCGCTGCCGCCCTATATCGCCTCGCGCCGGACGCCGGACGAGCAGGACTCAAGCGATTATCAGACCATGTTCGCGGCTCACGAGGGCGCGGTGGCGGCGCCCACCGCCGGGCTGCATTTCACGCCGGCGCTGGAAGCCGCGCTGCGGGCGCGCGGCGTCGCGATCCATCGCCTGACCTTGCATGTCGGGGCGGGGACGTTTCTGCCGGTGAAGGCCGAGGATACCGAGGCGCACCGGATGCACGCGGAATGGGGGACGATCTCGGACGCCACCGCGACGGCGCTGAACGCCGCGCGTGCAAGCGGCGGGCGCCTCGTTGCGGTCGGCACCACGTCGCTGCGCCTGCTCGAAAGCGCGACTGAGGCGGACGGCATCATCAAACCGTTTTCCGGCGACACCGATATTTTCATCACGCCGGGCTATCGCTTCCGCGCGGTCGACGTGCTGATGACCAATTTCCATCTGCCGCGCTCGACGCTGTTCATGCTGGTGTCGGCCTTCAGCGGCCTCGACACCATGAAGCGCGCCTATGCCCACGCGATCAGTGGCGGCTACCGGTTCTATTCCTACGGCGACGCCAGCCTGTTGTTTCCCGATCCGGCCAGCCGATGACGCTCGACAATCATTTCGAACGGCTCGGCCAAAGCGGCGAGGCGCGTTTGGGCCGGCTGACCACGCCGCATGGCGTGGTGCGCACGCCCGCCTTCATGCCGGTGGGCACCGCCGGCGCGATGAAGGGCATCCACTGGCGCGAGATCCGCGAGGCTGGCGCCGATATCGTGCTCGGCAACACCTATCACCTGATGCTGCGGCCGGGCGCGGAGCGTATCGCCGCGCTCGGCGGCTTGCAGGCGTTCACCACCTGGAACGGCCCGATGCTGACCGACTCCGGCGGCTTCCAGGTGATGTCGCTGGCGCAACTGCGCAAGGTGACCGAACACGCCGTGGCCTTCCGCTCGCACATCGACGGCGCGCGCGTCGAACTGTCGCCGGAACGCGCCATCGAGGTGCAGCGGCTGCTCGGCTCCGACATCGCGATGCAGCTCGACGAATGCGTGCGGCTGCCGGCGGAGCGCGCCGACATCGAACGCGCGATGCGGTTGTCGCTGCGCTGGGCCGAGCGCAGCAAGCGCGCCTTCGAGGCCGCGCCGGCCGGGCACATGCTGTTCGGCATCGTGCAGGGCGGCGATATTCCGGCGTTGCGCCACGAAAGCGCGCGCGGTCTGGTCGATCTCGACTTCCACGGTTACGCGATCGGCGGGCTCGCGGTCGGCGAGCCGCAGGAGGTGATGCTGCGGATGATCGAGGAGACTGTGCCGCATCTGCCGCGCGAGCGGCCGCGCTATTTGATGGGCGTCGGCACCCCGGACGACATCCTGCATGCGGTCGCGCGCGGCATCGACATGTTCGACTGCGTGCTGCCGACCCGGAACGGCCGCCACGGACTGGCGTTCACGCGGGGCGGGCCGGTCAACCTGCGCAACGCCCGCCACGCCGACGATCCGCGCCCGCTCGACGAAGAAAGTCCATGGCCAGCCGCGCGAAACTATTCGCGGGCCTATCTGCATCACCTTATCAAGTCGGGCGAGGCGCTCGGCGCGATGCTGTTGTCCGAGATCAATATCGCCTACTACCAGGGCCTGATGGCGGGAATGCGCGACGCCGTCGCGCGCGGCGCGTTCGCTGATTTCGCGGCCCATGTGCGGGAGGGCTGGGCGCGCGGCGACATCGCGCCGCGATAGGCGTCGCGTTTTTCAGCTGCTCTTGCCGTCCGCCACCGCGAGCATTGCGTTCGAGATGATGTCCTCGCCCTTCCGGCGCAGGGTTTCTCCTGCCGATCGGATGTCGCGAACCTCCTTGTTCTGACTGAGCTTCGACTTCCCGACGAGCCGGGTCATCTCGATTTCAAGGCCGACGATGGCCTTCAACATGGTTGCGATGAACTCCTTCGAACTGTCGGTCATTTTCCAGGGTTTCGCCTCGCCCGCTTCATGCCGGCGCGTCAGTTTGGCGACCATGCCGCGAACGTAGCGTTCGTCATCGCGGATCGTGACCTGCCCATAGGCATGGGCGACCATGTAATTCCAGGTCGGAACCTGCTGATGGAAGTCATGCTTGCTCGGGTACCAGTTCGGGGAAATGTAGGCATCGGCCGCGCGGAAAACGACGAGAACCTCGTCGCCGTCGGTGATGTCCTGCCAGACCGGGTTCGCGCGCGCGACATGCGAATGCAACACGCCGTGTCGGCCCTGACGGCGATCCAGCTCGAACGGAATGTGGTTGGCGTCGAGGCCGTTTCTGCCGTTGGTGACCAGGATGCCGAGCGGATTGTTCTCGATCAGATCGTGCAGCATGTCGACGCGGGACTCGTCGAAGTGGGGAGGGACGTACATGGTTTCTCCATCTGCCTTCAGCGCCAGCGGCGGACGCGCGGCGTCAAATCTCGACCATCTGGAAATCGTTCTTTTCCGCGCCGCAGTCCGGACATATCCAGTCGTCCGGCACGTCCGCCCACCGCGTGCCGGGCGCGATGCCGTCGTCGGGCCAGCCATCGGCCTCGCGGTAGATCAGTCCGCAGATCGTGCAGAGCCACGTTTTGAAGTCTTGCTGAACGGCTTCAGTCATCGTGCCGGGTGTCCGAACGCGGTGCCGGGGTTGGCGTTAGCGGCAATTATTCCGGAAATCTGGTCTATGTTGAAGTGCCAGAATGGCTAAAATTATCTGGGCCAGAATGATGCCGCGGCAGGTCGAAATCGAGGCTATGGCGCGGGCCGCTTGTTTCTGGTCTATTCCGGATCATCGCAATGCGAGATTTTGGTGGACCATCATGTCCCGGCCGCGCGGCAGCTTTTCGCTTCCATCGCTCAAGGCGATCGACCGCGCGTCCGGCCGCATCAGTCAGCAATTGGCGCAGGGTTTGAGGGACGCGATTTCTTGCGGCGATCTCAAGGCGGGGGAGCGGCTGCCGTCGACGCGGATGCTTGCGCAATCCCTGGGGTTGTCGCGCGGAACGATCGTCGAGGCCGTCGATCAATTGAAGGCGGAGGGCTATCTCGAGTCCCGCCCGCGCGCCGGAACCGCGGTCGCCGGAGAACTCGACCGCGCGGGCGTCGCGCGCGGACGGAGCGATCTTCAGGTCAAGCCCCGGGCGGCGGGCCGCTTGCCGCCGGCGGCGAAGCGCTACGCCGCGGTCGAGCGCATGCTGGAGCCGCAGCCCGGCCTGCCGTTCGCGATCGCTCATCCCGCCGACGCCGCCGCTCCCGACCAGACATGGCGAAGGCTCGGCAACCGCGTCCGCGCCTCGCGGGCGGCCGCGCCGAGCGGATACATCGATCCGCGCGGCGTCGCCGAGCTCCGGGAGGCGATCGCCGACCATGTTCGACGGGCGAGGGCGGTGCGTTGTTCGCCCGACGAGGTCATCATCACGGCGGGGACGCAGCAGGGGCTGTTTCTCTCGGCCCGGATTCTTCTCGGTCGCGGCGACGCCGCCTGGATCGAGAACCCCGCCTATCCGGGGATCAGCGCGGTGCTCGGGGCGATGGATGTGCGGACCGTCAACGTTCCCGTCGATCGCAACGGCATGACTGTCGAGAAGGCAATCGAACTGTGTCCGGGGGCGCGCGCGGCGTTCGTGACGCCGTCACATCAGTATCCGCTCGGCATGCCGATGAGCATGGGGCGCAGGCAGTCCTTGTTGAGATGGGCGCGGGACGCGGAGGCCTGGATCATCGAGGACGACTACGACAGCGAGTTGCGCTATTCCGGCCACCCGTTTCCGTCGCTGCAAGGGCTGGATCCGTCGCGCGTCGTCTATCTCGGCACCATGAGCAAGGTTTTGTTTTCGTCGCTGCGGATCGGCTACGTCATCGCCCCGGCCCCCCTGGTCGCCGCGTTCGGCGGCGCACGGGCGTTGATCGATCGCCACTCGCCCTCGGTCGATCAACACGTTCTCGCGGCATTCATGCGGGAAGGGCACTTCGAGGCGCATATCCGTCGCATCAGGAGCGCTTATGCCGAGCGTCGGGCGGCCTTGATCGCCGCCATCGCTCGGCATTTTCCGGAATGGGTGGTGTTGCAGCCGAGCGATCAGGGCATGCATCTCGTCGTCTGGCTGCCCAGGGCGGTCAACGACGTCAGGCTGGCGGCGGACGCCCGTTCGGCCGGCATTGTCGTCCGACCGATTTCACCTCTCTACGCCTCGCGCAGGGGCCGGCCCGGCCTGATGCTCGGCTTCGGTGGATTTCCGATCGCCGAACTGGAATCGGCCGCAAGCAGGCTCGGGGCGGTGTTGAGAAAACATGCGCCGTAGATTCACCCGATGAATGACCCATCCAGGCGCACCGTCGCGCTCAGTTGCAGACCACCGCCTTGAACGAATGCTCGGTGACGAAGCCATAGCCGCAGGTCTCGCAGGTCCACAGATAGCTGACCAGGTCGTCGGCGAGGAACGCCGAGGCTTCGGCGGCGATCATCTGATCGGCGCAAACCGGGCAGGTCGGCAATTCGCGCTCGCGCGTCGCGACGCGGCCCCGATTGGAGGACAGGGATTCCGCAATGGCTGGCATCGTGATCTCCTCTGTGGTGCTGATTTGCGCCGTCAGGATACACCGCGATATTTGACGATGTCGCAACGCAAATGCGTTGCTTTTACGATTTCTAAAGCCTGTCGGCCTTTGACGCTCGAAGTGTGATGGTTCGTGATCGCGGCTTGCGCGATCGCCACCGCGTCGCTTATTTGGGGAGAGGAAGCAACCTGACGCGAACCTGACTGAGCAGGATACAATCATGTCACAGCCGCCGCGACGCCCCCGCACGCTCAACGACGCCCGCACCGAGGCGGAAGCGGCGTTCAAGAAGGCGACCACCAGGGTCGCCGATCCGCTGCCGCGCCAGGCCGCGATTCCCGGCGTGAGAGAGCAGGTGACGTTGCGGATCGATCAGGACGTGCTGGACTATTTCCGCGAGGACGGCCCCGGCTGGCAGGACCGCATCAACGCCGCCCTGCGCGCGGCCGCGGGGAAATGATTCGCCTCACGCCGCCGCGCGCGGCTTCGCCGAGCCGCGAAGATTGAGCAGATTGCCGCCGAGGATGATGACCGCGCCCAGCACCGTCAGCAGGTCCATGCGTTCGGCATAGAGCAGCCAGCCGGCGGTCGCCGCCAGCGGAACCCGGAGAAAATCCATCGGCACCACGATGGTCGCGTCGGCGTACAGCATCGCCCGCGCCATGCAGTAGTGCGAAAATGTTCCACAGAACGCCACCAGGACCAGCCAGCCCCAGGTCGCGGCGTCCGGCCAGGTCCACACCGCGACGGCCGGCCCCAAGCCGACGGCCGACTGCACCACCGTCATCCAGACAATGATCCGAAGCGTGGTCTCGGTGCGGGTCAGCGACTTCATCATGACGATCGAGACGCCGAAGGCGACCGCGGCGAGCAGCACGACGAGCTGTCCGACGCTCACCGCATTGATCCCCGGCCGGACGATGATGACGACGCCGATCAGTCCGAGCACGACGGCGAGAACCTTGCCGCCATCCATGCGCTCGCCGAGAAAGGCCGCGGCCATGATCGCGGTCCAGATCGGCGTGGTGAATTCGATGGCCACCACCTCGCCGAGCGGAATCAGCGTCAGCGCCAGAAACCAGCCGAGCTGGGCCGCGTAATGCACCAGATTGCGGACGATATGCTGGAACGGACGTCGGGTGCGCAGTTGCGCGAGCCCGCCGGCGCGGTGGATCAGCGGCAGCAACAGCACGAAGCCGAGGACCGACCGCACTTCCATGACCTGAAAAACGCTCAGCGCGCGCAACGCTTCGCGGCCGGCGATGGCGATCGCCAGCAATTGCACGAGCCAGCCGGCCATCCATAGCGCGGCTTTCGGCGTCGAGGGTTGAGGCATGGGCGGGACCGGCTGCGGCAGGGGGACAAGACGGGGGCGATACGGGCGCGATCATAACCATCACGCCAGCGCCGTCGATGGCCGCGTTCGACCGCGCCTCAAGCGGCGCGGCGTTGCGTTCGATGCCGATGCGCGGCGGATGGCGCGCGCGTGGCGCTCAGGAGCGCGAGAGCGAGATCGACGCGCTGCGGAAAGCCCCGTCGGAGCGGATGGTGACGCGCTGCTTGTTGCCGCTCGTCACCATCGACAGGTTGGCCACGAAGGAGGGGCCGCTGACGACGATATCGAACTGGCGGCCCTGCGCCGTGCCTTGCAGATTGCCGCCGATATTCCGGCTCGATTCGCCCCAGGTTCCGGACAGCGCGCCGGCCTTGGCGATCACGTTGCTCTTGAGGTCGAATTTGTAGCTATCGCTGGCGCAGGTCAGGGTCTGGTTGAGGCCGTTGCCGTCGGCGCTGACGGCATAGGTGGCGCGGCAGCGAATGCGCTCGCTCTGCCCGTTGTCGAGGGAGACGGTGCCGCTGCCGGACCACACCCCGGCCAGGCCGGCGAATGCGCCCGGCGACTGCGCCGCCGCCACGGATCCGAGGCTCAGCAGCGCCGCCGCAGCCACGGCCCAACGCGAAATTCCGCTTCGACGTGTCGCCCCGGCGCTCATGAGATCGGTCCTGCTCTGGTTATTGACGCGAAGCCTGCCAGTTGCCGCTGCACGGAATGCCGCCCGAAGCGCCGTTCCATTTGCCGGAGCCGGCGTTGCCGCTGAGCTGGCCGTTGGCGAAAGCGCCCTGGAACGACACCTTGACCAGCCCCGCAGGGCCGACCCGGCCCGAGATGTCGGCGCCCGGCGCGGTGATCTTGCCGTCGCTGACGGTGAGGGGATACTGGGCTGTCGGCTCGCAACTTCCGGATTTGGTGAAGATGGTGACGCTCCACTGCCCGTCATAGGGGGTCTGGGCCTGAACCGACGTCGCGGCGGTGAGGGCGGCGCCGGCGATGGCGGCAAGGCGAAGGCAAGCGGATAGGCGGCGGAAACGCATGAATCAAGGTCCTCAATGGCGTGATGGGCGGCTTATTCCGGAGTAATGTGTCCAAAATTTGCTGCGCCGCCGCATGGATCTTGTAGCGGCTTGACCGTCAACAATCGGTAACCATGGCCCCGCCGGGACGGGGCGGGTAAAAATCCCGAAATTCGTCCCCAGCAATAACTGCGAAGTCCGCCAGACCGAATCGGAACTTCTATCGAAGGCTTCGCATAAAGCAGAATGGCCCGAAGGTCCTAAACCTCCAGGCCATCCTCCTACCTAGTACT
>JBDHSX010000099.1:0-14002 GCA_039808365.1 Xanthobacteraceae bacterium
ACGTCGCGGCGCACCAGCGCGTCGGCCGATTCGACGATCTGCCGCTCGGCGAGGCCGCCCATTTCGGCGACCAGCCGCGTCAGTTCCTGCAAGTCGCCGTCGAAAGCCTTGGCGGTATGTTCAAAAGCCATTTTCAATCTCCATCAGACACCGTCATTGCGAGGCGCGAAGTGACGAAGCAATCCAGTCCTTGCTTGTTCGCCTTCTGGATTGCTTCGCTCCGCTCGCAATGACGAACGGAGCCCGCCCCACCACGCGGCGTCATCGTCCGCGAAGGCGGACGATCCAGTAATCCGCGCGCGCTCATAGAATCCATGGCCGCCACGGCATACTGGATACCCGCCCTCGCGGGTATGACGGCTGTTGTGTGTTGCATTTTTCCGGCCAAAACGCTCACCCGAACCGTCCGGTGATGTAATCCTGGGTGCGGCGGTCGGTCGGCGAGGTGAAAATCTTGTCGGTCGGGCCGAACTCGATCAGCTCGCCGAGATACATGAAGGCGGTGTAGTCGGAGACGCGCGCCGCCTGCTGCATGTTATGGGTGACGATGACGATGGTGTAGTCTTCCTTCAGCTCGTCGATCAGTTCCTCGATCTTGGCGGTCGAGATCGGATCGAGCGCCGAGCACGGCTCGTCGAACAGGATGACTTCCGGCCGCACCGCCACGGTGCGCGCGATGCACAGGCGCTGCTGCTGGCCGCCGGACAGGCCGAGGCCGCTGGCGTTGAGCTTGTCCTTGACCTCGTCCCACAGCGCGGCGCGGCGCAGCGACTGCTCGACGCGCTGGTCGAGCTCGCGCTTCGGCAGTTTCTCGTAGAGCCGGATGCCGAAGGCGATGTTCTCGTAGATCGACATCGGGAACGGCGTCGGCTTCTGGAACACCATGCCGATGCGCGCCCGCAACAAATTGAGATCGACGCCGGGATCGACGATGTTCATGCCGTCGAACTGCACCTGCCCCTCGGCGCGCTGGTTCGGATAGAGGTCATACATCCGGTTCAGCACCCGCAGCAGCGTCGACTTGCCGCAACCCGACGGGCCGATGAACGCCGTCACCTTGTTCTCGTAGAGCGGCAGCGTGACGCCCTTCAGCGCCTTCGACCCGCCGTAGAAAAACGCGAGGTTGCGGATCGCGACCTTGTCGCGCAGGTCGGCCGGCGGATGGCCGGCGACGGCGGTGGGGATCGCGGTGGCGATGCTCATGATGCTTTCCTCGTTCCGGTCAGGGCGCGGGCCATGATGCTCAATGCGAGCACCGAGATGGTGATGATCAGCGCGCCGGTCCAGGCCAGCTTCTGCCAGTCCTCATAGGGGCTGAGCGCGAACTGGAAGATGACGACCGGCAGGCTGGACATCGGGGCGTTGAGGTTGTGGCTGTAGAACTGGTTGTTGAGCGCGGTGAACAACAAAGGCGCGGTCTCGCCGCTGATGCGCGCCACCGCCAGCAATATGCCGGTGATGATGCCCGAGCGCGCGGCGCGATAGGCGATATGGCGGATCATCAGCGAGCGCGGCAGGCCGATCGAGGCGGCGGCCTCGCGCAGCGTGTTCGGCACCAGCATCAGCATGTCCTCGGTGGTGCGCACCACCACCGGAATGACGATGACGGCGAGCGCCACCGCGCCGGCGATGCCGGAGAAGTGGCCCATCGGCACCACCATCACCTCGTAGATGAACAGGCCGATGACGATCGACGGCGCGCTGAGCAGGATGTCGTTGATGAAGCGCACCACGCTGGAGAGTTTTTCGTGGCGGCCGTATTCCGCCATGTAGGTGCCGGCCAGCATCCCCACCGGCGTGCCGATGGCGATGGCGATCACCGTCATCAGGATCGAGCCGACGATGGCGTTGAGCAGGCCGCCGGCGGAGCCGGGCGGCGGCGTCATCTGGGTGAACACCGCCAGCGACAAGCCGCTGAAGCCTTCCCAGAACAGCACGACCAGGATCATCGCGAGGCCGGCGAGGCCGATGCCGGTCGCGCCGTAGGAGGCGGCGGTGGCGAGCGCGTTGCGGCGGCGGCGCGCGTTGTAGATGGCGGCGTCCATCATCCGGCCTTTCGTTCGATGCGCAGCAGCAGATAGCGCGCGATCGCCAGCACGATGAAGGTGATGACGAACAGGATCAGGCCGAGCGCGATCAAGGACGAGGTGTAAAGATCGCCGACGGCTTCGGTGAATTCGTTGGCGATGGTCGCCGAGATGGTGGTGCCGGGGGCGAGCAGCGACGACGAGATCTTGTGCGCGTTGCCGATCACGAAGGTCACCGCCATGGTCTCGCCGAGCGCGCGGCCGAGCCCGAGCATGACGCCGCCGATGACGCCGACGCGGGTATAGGGCAACACCACGTAGCGCATCACCTCCCAGGTCGAGCAGCCGAGCCCGTAGGCGGCTTCCTTCAGCACCGGCGGCACCGCGTCGAACACATCGCGCGAGATCGAGGTGACGAACGGCAGCACCATGATGGCGAGGATCAACCCGGCGGTGAGCACGCCGATGCCGTAGGGCGGGCCGGCGAACAGGCTCGACATCACCGGCACGTTGCCGAAGGTCGAGATCAGCGCCGGCTGCACGTATTGCTGCAGGAACGGCGCCAGCACGAACAGGCCCCAGATGCCGTAGATGATGCTGGGAATGCCGGCCAAGAGCTCGATGGCGATGCCGATCGGCCGGCGCGCCCACATCGGGCACAGTTCGGTGAGGAACATCGCGATCAGCAGGCCGAACGGCACCGCCACCGCCATGGCGATCAGCGACGTCACCAGCGTGCCGTAGATCGGAGCCAGCGCGCCGAATTTCTCGGTGACCGGATTCCAGCGCTGCGTGGTGATGAAATCGAAGCCGAAGGTGGTCAGCGCCGGCAGCGAGCCGACCAGCAGCGCCACCATCACGCCGCCGAGCAGCAGCAGCACCAGAAGCGCCGCGCTGCGGGTGACCGCGTGAAATATCACGTCGCCAAGCCGCAGCCTGTGCAACGCCTTTTCCCGCTCCTTGGCACGCGCCGCCGCATCCTGAGCGCCCACCTGCGCGCCTCCCCACGTCACGTCCACCACAATCGCCTCCTGGCGTATCGTATTCATGTTCTCGATCGTCATGCCCGCCAAGGCGGGCATCCAGTATTCCGTGGCGCTCGCGATAGACCCGGCGCGCCCGCGGATACTGGATCGTCCGCCTTCGCGGACGATGACGTCCTGCCGCGTCGATCGGCCGGCGGATAAACGCGCCGGCCGATCGTCGTTCGCATCAGTTCGTCACGCTGAACACCGGCTTGCCGTCGGCGTCCTTGACGTTGGCGGCCCAGTTGGCCTCGATCAGCCGCACCACGCTGTCGGGCAGCGCGACGTAGTCGAGATCCTCGGCCAGCTTGTCGCCGTTCTTGTAGGCCCAGGCGAAGAAGTTGAGCGCGATGGCGGCATCAGTGGCGTTCTTCGGCTGCTTCGGCAGCAGGATGAAGGTGGCGCCGGCGATCGGCCAGGCCTTGTCGCCGGCCTCGTCGGTGAGGATCATGTAGAAGCCCGGCGCTTTCGCCCAGTCGGCGCCGGCCGCGGCGGCGGCGATGGTTTCCGGGGTCGCGGCCACCGCCTTGCCGTCCTTGTTGACGAGCCGTGTGGTGGTCAGGTTGTTCTGCTTGGCGTAGGCGGTCTCGACGTAGCCGATCGCGCCCCTGGTCTGCTTGACGTTGTTGGCGACGCCTTCGTTGCCCTTGGCGCCGATGCCCGCCGGCCATTCCACCGCGGTCGCCGAGCCGACCTTGCCCTTCCAGTCCGCGCTCACCTTCGACAGGTAGTTGGTGAAGATGAAGGTGGTGCCCGAGCCGTCCGAGCGATGCACCAGCGCGATCGCCTGCGCCGGCAGCTTGACGTTGGGGTTCAGCCTGGCGATGGCCGGATCGTTCCAGGTCTTGATCTCGCCGAGATAGATTTTCGCCAGCGTGTCGCCGTCGAGGGTGAGGTCGCCGCTCTTGACGCCGTCGAGATTGACCACCGGCACGATGCCGCCCATCACGGTCGGGAACTGGATCAGCCCGGCCTTGTCGAGTTCGTCCGGCTTCAGCGGCATGTCGGAAGCGCCGAAGGTCACGGTGCGCGCGGTGATCTGCTTGATGCCGCCGCCGGAGCCGATCGACTGGTAGTTGAGGCCGTTGCCGGTCTCCTTCTTATAGGCCTCCGCCCATTTGGCGTAGACCGGATAGGGGAAGGTCGCGCCGGCGCCGGAGATATCGGCGGCGAGCGTCGCGGTCAGAGCGACGCCGAGACCGGCGACGACGACGCCGGCGGCGGCAAGGCTGCGGAACAGTTTCACGGGTTTCTCCATCCTGTGGTCGCGGCGCCGATCGCCCTCGATCGCGCTTGCAGGCCGCTCTCTACGAGCTCGTGACTGCGCTTTTATGAAGCTTCGATGACAGTGGGATGACAGCACCAACGCATTGGAATCGCTGAATTTTATTTGGCATCCCGACTCACGCCGCGAAGGCGGAGTATCCAGTATTCCGTGACAGATCAACGCCCCACGAACGCGCGCGGTTTACTGGATCGTCCGCTTTCGCGGACGATGACGCCCTGTTCCGGTCAGACGCTCGGGATGACGCCTACCGGTCAGGCCGGCGGCCGGGGAAAGGCGGCGGTGAAGGTGGCGCCCTGGCCGGGCGTGCTTTCGATCACGAGGCGGCCGCGATGGCGGTTGACGATGTGCTTGACCAGCGCCAGCCCCAGGCCGGTGCCGCCCTGCGCCCGGCTGTCGCCGGCGTTGACCCGGTAAAACCGTTCGGTGAGGCGCGGCAGATGTTCGGACGGAATGCCGGGGCCGAAGTCGCGCACCCGCGCCTGCCATTCCGCCGCGCCCTCCGGACCCGCGCCCGGCATCAGCGACACCACCAGGCGGCCGCCGGAAGCGCCGTATTTGAGGCCGTTCTCCACCAGGTTCTCGAACAGCCGCAGCAGTTCCTCGCGGTCGCCGGCGATGATCGCGGGCTCCGCCGGCAGGTCGGTTTCGATCGCGACGGCGCGCTCCTTGGCCAGCGGCTCCAGCCCGTCGATCACCTGGCGCAACAGCGGCGCGAGGTCGATGCGGGCGTCGGGCCGCACATGCGCCGTCAGTTCGACCCGCGACAGCGACAACAGATCGTCGATCAGCCGCGCCATCCGGCTCGCCTGCGTGTGCATGATGCCGAGGAAGCGCTCGCGCGCCGCCGCGTCGTCGCGCGCCGGCCCGCGCAGCGTGTCGATGAAGCCCGACAGCGCGGCCAGCGGCGTGCGCAATTCGTGGCTGGCGTTGGCGACGAAATCGGCGCGCATCTCCTCGGCCCGCCGCAGCGGCGTCCGGTCGTGAAACGTCATCAGCATGCAGAAGTCGCTGCCGCCGAACGTGGTCGGCACCGCGACCGGGGTGATCGTCACCTCCATCCAGCGCTCGACCGGGGCGTGATCGACGAACGGAACGCGCCGCGCCGTGGAACTGGCGGCGGCCTCGCGCAGCGCGGCGACGATCGCCGGCGCCCGCAGCGCGAACTGCGCCAGCTCCTGGCGGCGCAGCGCGGGGGCGAGCTGCGCCGCCGCCGCGTTGAGATGAATGACGCGCCCGGCGCGATCCAGCAGCACGGCGGGTTCGGACATGCCGGCGATCACGGCGCTGACCGCCGGCGCCTCGACCGGGTCGGGACGGGGCGCCTCGTCGCGCGCGGCGGCCGGATCGTGCAGCCGCCACGGCACCAGCGCCGCGCAAACGATGCAGAAGAAGGCGATGGCGGCATGCACCGCCGCCAGATTGCCGGAGATCGTCAGCATCGCCAGCACCATGGCGGCGACCAGCAGAACCAGCGCGGCATGGCGCAGCCGGTCGGGCCACGACGCGAACGGCGACGGAGGGTCCGTCACCGCCGCATCCGCCGCCACATCGGATCGAACCTCGGAACGGTCAGGCGCCAGTGTCACCGAATTTTCCCGATCGGGGCATCCCGAGCCCCGCGGCGGCCTCGCCGGCCGCGGCGCCCGCATCCGCCCGTTTGAATCGCGAGCCGAGAATGACCTCGCGAAGCGTCAGCAGGATGACGGAAATGACGAACGGAACGATATAGTAAAGCAATCGGAACAGCAGCATGCCGGCCAGCAGTTCCTCCTTGTCCATCTGTTCGAGGCCGAGCAGCATGGCGGCGTCGAACACCCCGAGCCCGCCGGGCGAGTGGCTGGCGAAGCCGAGCAGCGTCGCCGACACGAAGATCACCGCGACCACCACGAAGCCGACATCGGGCTCGCGCGGCACCAGCATGTACATCGCCAGCGCGCAGAACGTGAGATCGACGATGCCGATGGCGATCTGGAGCAGCGTCAGCCCGCCGCCCGGCAGCACCACCGACCACGGGCCGCGGCCGACGGTGCGCGGCGCCAGCGACACCCAGACGACATAGACGGCGAGCCCGACAAGAATGGCCAGGGCGACGAAACGGTTGAACCATGGCGGCAGTTGATCGACCGCCGAGGCGGCCTCCGGGTGATAGGCGGCGCCGATGCCGAGCACGGCGGCGTTGCCGAGCCAGAACGTCAGCCCGGCGACGAAACAGATTTTCGCCACATCGACGGCGCTCACCCCCCGCGCCGAATAGATCCGGTAACGCACCGCGCCGCCGGTGAAGGCGCTGGCGCCGACATTGTGCCCGACCGAGTAGCTGGTGAAGGCGGCGAGCGCGCTGATCCGGTACGGCACCTCGGAATGGCCGATGGCGCGCAGCGCGAACAGATCGTAAAACGTCAGGGTGAAATAACTGGCGGCGACGAACAGGCCGGCCAGCGCGATCGCGCGCCGGTCGCTGCGCCCGAGCGCGTCGATCACGCGATCGACATCGATGTTGCGCAACAGGTGGAACAGGATGTAGCAGGCGACGGCGATGACGGTCAGGCTGACCAGCATCCCCAACCGACGCAGGACTTGCTTGTCGCGCAGAACCTCCTGTGTCCTGCGAATGAAATCCCGCATCTTAACCTCGAATGGCGGTCCCGCGCGGCCCCCTCAGCCCCGACGACACACGCTTGCCTCGTCGTGGTAGCGCGTTTTGGCGGAAAGAAAAATAAAATCGCCACGATCGCGCGAGGATTCCCATCCATTTCAGGGCATCCCGTGAGAGGCTCGCGGTCAAAACATCGTCACCGCCGACGCCGCCGTCAACCCTGGCGCAGCCAATTCGGCCGCCCGCCCGCGCGACATCATGCAGCAGACCTCATGCCGCGGGTTCCGGCGGATCGGGCCGCGGCGGAATGCGCCCGGCGGCCATCTGCCGCGCCACCAGCCGGTCGCGCAACGCCGCGCCGACGACGCAGCCGACCAGATAGGCGGCGAACATCACCAGGCCGAGATCGAGCCAGTAGCCGGGGCGGCCGGGGACGACGCGGGCCACCGCCGCGCCGACGATCACCACCAGCAGCCCGGCGATCGCCCGCGCCAGCGGCTTCGACAGGCCCTCGCCGTGCTGGACCACCGAGATCCATCCCATCGCCAGCCCGAGCAGCAGCGCGCCGACCAGCCAGCCCCAATGAAAGCTCATGAAAGCGGCCATCGCCTCACCTCACCAGGAAATCGATGCGGCGGTTCTTCGCCTTGCCGTCCTCGGTGTCGTTGTCGGCGATCGGCACGGAACTGCCCTGCCCCGAGGTCTTGAAGCGATCGGCGGGCAGCCCCGCCTTGATCAGATAATCGGCCACGGCCTTGGCCCGCGCCTCGGACAGCGCCTGATTGGCGGCGGCGTCGCCGTCGCCGTCGGTATGGCCGACGATCTCGATGGCGGCGGTCGGGCAACGCAACGCGATCTCGGCCAGCCGGTCCAGCAGTCCGGCGGAATCGGCGTTGATGGTGGCCTGGCCGGATTCGAAGCGGATGCGGCCCTGCCCCAGCACGTCGGAGAACAGCCGCTGGCACACGCTGGCGTCGACCTGCGAGGCGGCGGGCTTCACCGAAATCTCGGCCTTGGCCTTCCAGCCCTCCGGCAGGCCCTTGCCGAGGCTTTGGCGAATCTGGTTGGCCGCGCCGTCGAACAGCGCGTCGCCCGACAGCGTCACCTCGCGGTCGGACACGGTCAGCACGCCGGTCGACAACCGCGACAGCGCGCCCAGCGCGCGGGTGACGACCTCGGCGAATCCCTTCGGCGCGCCGATGCTGGTCTTGAGTGTATCGGTCACCTTCTCGCCGAAGAACTTGCGCTCCGCCGCCGCCACCAAATCGGCGTGAACCTTGTTGTCGGGGACGTAACCGCTCAGGGCCAGCGTGGCGCCAACCGGGTCCTTGTTGGCATGAAACACGTAAGGCGGCGCGGCGATGTCGTTGGCGGCGACCGTATAGCCCTCCGGAAGATTGCGCAGGGCCGCCCAGATCGCCTCGCGGCCGCCGAGTTCGCGCGCCATGCCGGACAACGTCACCGCCTTGTCGGACAGCGTCACCTTGCCTTCCTTGAGACGGGCGACCAGATCGATCAGAAGCAGCACCGCGGCGTCGAACCGCGCCGGCGCGCCGCGCGCGAAGGCGGTCTGATCGACCACCTCGACGCCGCCGAGCGCGGCCTTCGCCGCCTCCTGCAACCGCGCCTTGATCGCCGGCAGCGGCGTGCTGCCGCTCAATGTCACCCGCACCACGTCGCGCACCGCGGTCCAGACATAGGGCTTGGCCTCGGGCACCAGCCGGGTCCTGTCGTTGACCAGCCGGACGCCGGGCACGCCCTCCACCGAGGTCAGCGCGCTGCGCCGGCCTTCCTCGGAAAACGCATCGGCGGAAAAGGTGACGTCGCGGCCGGCGACATCAATCCGGGTCTTGTCGAGCACGTCGTTCTTCAGCGCGGTCGAGGCCGCGGCCGCGAGACTGCGCTCCAGCGGCACGGTGTTGGACCAGGCCGCCAGACCCCACAGCACGGCAAGCGGAATAAGACCCGGCCACCATTTCCTGCTCCACCTGAAAAGTCCGCGCATTCGATTCCCTACGGATCCTGAAACGGAGTGAAAACAAATGCTTGAGATGCTGTCAATTTCGAAATGCGGTGAGGTGACGCAGCATTGGCGGGGGCGGCCAAGGGGCTTGTCGGGCACGGCGGAAACGAAAAAGATGTAGACAAGATATATCTATTTCGCTCAGATGAGAATCGTTCCAGACTGTTCCAAGGTGGATGCAATGAGCGAGATTTGGCAATGAGCGAGATTTGGCTTCCCTCCCTGAAAACCGATACGCCGCAGGCGGGCTTCGAGCTGGCGGTGAAACTGTCGCGGGTCGGCGTCAAATACACCCAGCCCTCCGACGCGGTGCGCGCCAGCCTGCGCTCCGCCTACGACCACGACACCTCGCAACTGATCGCCTCCTCCCACGTCATCGCCGTGCATTTCCAGACGGTGGCCGCCGCCAACAATTACTGGCGCTGAGGCGTCGCGGCGGGGGCGCAAAGATCGTCGTCCCCTGTCCGCCGCTCACCTTGACTTGCCTTCCGGCGCGGGGACTAAATCGACCCGTCACAAATGGGAGGCACCATGTTCAAGGATCTGTTTTCGCTCAAGGGCCGCGTCGCGCTGGTGACCGGCGGGTCGCGCGGCATCGGCAAGATGATCGCCGGCGGCTTCCTCGCCTACGGCGCGTCGAAGGTCTACATCACCGCGCGCAAGGCCGGGCCCTGCGAGGAAACGGCGAAGGAACTCACCGCCGCCTATGACGGCGAGTGCATCGCGCTGCCGATCGACATGTCCACGGTCGAGGGCTGCAACAAGCTCGCCGAGGAATTCATGAAGCGCGAGGACAAGCTCGACATTCTGGTCAACAACGCCGGCGCGGCGTGGGGCTCGACCTTCGACGAATTTCCGGAGGCCGGCTGGGACAAGGTGATGAACCTCAACGTCAAGTCGCTGTTCTTCCTGACCAAGGCGCTGGCCAAGCCGCTGCGCGCCGCGGCGACCAGGGAGAAGCCCGGCAAGGTCATCAACATCGCCTCCGTCGATGGCCTGTCGGTGAACCCGATGGAGACCTATTCCTACCAGGCCAGCAAGGCGGCGGTGATCCACCTGACCCGGCGCATGGCGGCGAAGCTGATTCAGGACCACATCGCGGTGACCGCGATCTGCCCCGGCGCCTTCGCCTCCGACATGAACCGCGCGGCGCGCGACCAGGCCGACCATATCTCCAAGTGGATTCCGGCCAAGCGCATCGGCAACGACGAGGACATGGCCGGCCTCGCCGTCTTCCTCGCCTCGCGCGCCGGCGACTACATGGTCGGCAACGCCATCGCGATCGACGGCGGCATCGTCTACGCCAATCTCAGCGTGCCGGTGTCGGGCGAGCAGGAAACGATCACCGGCGGCTAGGCGCGTCTCGGCGACGTCATTGCGGCGCGGGGGCGAACACCGCCACCGCGCCGTCATTGCGAGGCAGCCCACGTGTCGTCATTGCGAGCGAAGCGAAGCAATCCAGAGGCCGCAAGGGAAGACTGGATTGCTTCGTCGCTTCGCTCCTCGCAACGACGGCTGAGAGGCTTCGACGACGGATGAGGCGTTCGCGAACGAAGCAGCCATTCGAATGAAGCAGCCTTGCGTCTATATCGTCACCAATCGACGCAATGGCACACTCTACATCGGCGTCACATCCGATCTGCCACGTCGCGCCTATGAGCATCGGCAGGGATCGGTGCAAGGATTCTCGGCGAGATACGGCTGCAAGACGCTGATCTGGTATGAACCGCACGAAACCATGATCGATGCGATCACCCGGGAGAAGCAGATCAAGGGCGGCAGCCGGGCGAAAAAGATCGCGCTGATTGAAAGCCTCAACCCCGAGTGGCGCGACCTGTTCGAGACGCTGATATGAGGTTCGTGATCGGGTCTCGATTGAGAGACCCTATCCACTCTCGTCATTGCGAGGAGCGAAGCGACGAAGCAATCCAGAAGCCGCAAAGTGGGACTGGATTGCTTCGCTTCGCTCGCAATGACGATTTAACACGCCTCAATACGTCTCGACGTGATAGCGGCCGTTGTCGCGCATTTCGGCTTTCAGCGCCGCCCAGTTGAGCGAGGCGCCGCGGCAGACGTCGGCGAAGGCTTCGTCGACGCCGGTTTCCATGCCCTTCAGCCCGCAGATGTAGACATGGGTGGCGGCGTTGCCGAGCAGGGCCGCGATCTGCGCGGCCTCGGCGCGGAGGCGGTCCTGGACATAGACGCGCGGCTCGCCGGCGACGCGCGAATAGCAGAAATACTTGCCGAGCAGTTTCGACGGCACCTTTTGCAGCGGGCCGAAATACGGCAGCTCCTCCGGCCGCCGCGCGCCGAAGAACAGCAGCAGCCGGCCGCTGGCGTCGGGCATGGCGCGGCGGCGGCGCTCGGTGAAGCCGCGAAACGGCGCCGAGCCGGTGCCGGTGCAGATCATGATGATATTGGCCGCCGGATCGTTCGGATGCAGGAAGGTCGCGCCGAACGGCCCGGTGACCTCGACCTTCGCGCCGCGTGAAAGATCGCACAGAAAATTCGAGCAGACGCCATGCGCCTCGCGCTTCACCGTCAGCGCCAGATTGTTGGTGTTGGGCCGCTCGCCGTCGCGCGAGCTCGCCACCGAATAGAGCCGCACCCGATGCGGCTGGCCTTCCGCGTCAACGCCCGGCGCGACGATGCCGATGCTCTGGCCTTCCAGCACCGGGAACGGCTGATCGCCGAAATCGAGAATGATGTGGCGCACGTCGGATTCGGCGGCCGCGTCGGTGAGGCGGAAATTGCCGGTCACCGTCGCCACCGCCGGCTTGCCGCGATTGTAGAGATTGACCGTCGGCTTGCTGGCGGAATGCGGCGCCACCGCCTTGCCGCCCAGCCCCTTGCGCGCCTCCGCCAGCAGCGCGCCGATTTCGTCCTCCAGCGCCTCGATGCTGCCGCCGGCGTCCTCGCTCGCGACGTCGTCCTGCGCCGGCAGGTCGCTCCACGAAAATTGCTCCTCCAGCGAATAGGGCTCCGCCACCACGCGCCAGTTGTCGATGGCCCCGGTCGGGCACGGCGAGATGCAATCCATGCAGTAATTGCAGATGTCGACGTTCACCACGTAGTTGTTGTCGTCGTGGGTGACGGCGTTGATCGTGCAGGTCTCCTCGCAGGTGTTGCAGCGGATGCAGATCTCCGGATCGATCAGGTGCTGTTTCTTGAGGGGCGCGTTCATGGCTGCATTCTCCGTCCTATCCTCGTCATTGCGAGGAGCACTCGGACAACGCGAAGCGTTGATCCGAGTGCTCGCAATGACGGCCGGACAGGCAATCGCGCTAAGCCGCGATCTTCACATATTCGAAATCGCCGGGCTTGTTGTCGATGCCGACTTTCGGCGGCGCGATCCAGCCGGCGAACTGGCCGGGCGCGCTCACCGGCTGCATCAGCGACTCGATGAAATCACCGTCGGCCTTCGAGGGCAGATAGTCGTCGCGCACCCTGGCCCAGTCGGCGTCGGACAGCAGCACGCCCTTCGGCGTGGCGTTGATATTTTTGAACTCGCCGATGTCGCGATGGAACGCGGTGTGCGGCAGTTCGAGCCGGAAGTTGACGCCCGTCTTCTCGATGATCTTGTTCCAGCGCTCGACGCCCTTGGCGCAATCCTGCGTGTAGTCGTCGCGCAGCCGCATGTTGAGCGCGGTCAGCGCCGGCTCGTCGACCATGGTGATGACGCCGTTCACCAGCTTGGCCACCGGATAGACGTCGTCGGTGAGGCGATGATCGTCGTCGATCTTGGTTTCCTGGAAGCGCCCCTTCAGCCCGGCGTTGTAGAAATTGGCGGCGTTGGTGGAGACTTCCGAACCGAACAGGTCGAGCGACAGCGAATAATGCAGGTTCATCTTCTTCTGGATGGTCGGCAGGTCGATGACGCCGAGCGCGCGGATCTTCTCGATCTCATTGGCGTCCTCGATGCCGGCCGCCTTCATCGCCTCGCAGGTGCGCTGCAAGGTGCGGCCGACGCCGGTCTCGCCGACGAACATGTGATGCGCTTCCTCCGTCAGCATGAAGCGGCAGGTGCGCGACAGCGGATCGAAGCCGGATTGCGCCAGGCTTTCGAGCTGCATCTTGCCGTCGCGGTCGGTGAAGAAGGTGAACATGAAGAACGACAGCCAGTCCGGCGTCGCCTCGTTGAACGCGCCCAGCATGCGCGGCGCGTCGGCGTCGCCGGAGCGGCGGCGCAACAGGTCGTCGGCCTCCTCGCGGCCGTCGCGGCCGAAATATTTTTGCAGCAGGTAGACCATCGCCCACAAATGGCGGCCTTCTTCGACGTTGACCTGAAACAGGTTGCGCATGTCGTAGAGCGAGGGCGCGGTCTTGCCGAGATGGCGCTGCTGCTCGACCGAGGCCGGCTCGGTGTCGCCCTGGATCACCACCAGGCGGCGCAGCATGGCGCGATATTCGCCCGGCACTTCCTGCCACGCCTTGTCGCCCTTGTGCTGGCCGAAGTTCACCTTGCGCTCGACATCCTGCGGCGCCAGCAGCACGCCCCAGCGATAGTCCGGCATCCGCACATAGTCGAACTTGGCCCAGCCCTTCGGATCGACGCTGACCGCGGTGCGCAAATACACCAGCGATTCCTGAAAACCTTCCGGCCCCATGTCGTTCCACCAGTCGAGATAGCCCGGATGCCAGCCCTCCAGCGCCTTCAGCACCTGACGGTCGGAGGCGAGATCGACATTGTTCGGAATTTTCGTGGTGTAGTCGACGTTCATGATGCTCATGGCGTACTCCCTGCATCTGTTGTTTCGTCATTGCGCGGAGCGTCAACTCCGAAGCAATCCAGTCTTTCCTTCGCGGCCTTCTGGATTGCTTCGCTCCGCTCGCAATGACGATTTAAACTCCCTGACACTCGGCCACTCCACCCGCCGTCATTGCGCGGAGCGTAGCGACGAAGCAATCCAGTCTTTCCTTCGTGGCGTTCTGGATTGCTTCGCGGAGCCTGCGCTCGGACGGCGTGAAACGCCGATCCGAGTGCTGGCAATGACGGCGACTCGCATTCCCAAACGCTCAAACCCTCGTCATATCGAACCGCGC
>JBDHSX010000100.1:0-13765 GCA_039808365.1 Xanthobacteraceae bacterium
TGCACCACACCGGAGTCGGAAGACGGCCGCCTGCCATCCTCATGCTGGCTATCCCTCGCCACGATGGTGAGGTCACGTTGGCCGCCGATGAGAGATTGCGGGTTTTGGAAAACTTGCCTTCCAAGAATATAGCCAGCATCCACCGCTGGGCCTCCACAATGGCCGCACCGCCGCGCTCCATGTAACGGCTTTGGCCCGAGGTGCTCGATATGCTGATGCGCCTGCGGTGGTCAGACCGGTTGAACAGCCGGTCGTGGCATGATCGGCGCGCGGTTGACCGAGGTTGAAACCCTGCGATTGATTAGATAGGCAGAACCGGACCGCCCGCCAGCAATCTCCGACCGTCGGCAGGCCGGCTGGGGCCTTCCATGCAGACCTTCAAAATTTACGGGGTATTCCGGTCAGGAACGAACCTACTCAAGCTCCTGATCGAGCAGAACATGGACGCCGAGTGCCGCTTCAGCATCGGTGGCCACAAACACCTCTATTCACCGATGAATTTCGGCCCCGATGGCTATATCGTGCCCGACGAAAAGGCCCTGGTTTGCGTCAAAGACCCTTACGCCAGCATGGCCTCTCTGTTCCGCTACGCCAAGCTGGTCAAGTTCAGGCATTTCGACTGCGGAAGAAGTTGGGAAACCTTCCTGACCTCGCGCTTTGTCGTCAGCATAGACCAGGCCCCCTATCCGCCCTCATTCTGGTTTCGGAGCCCGATCGACTATTGGACATCGCACTATTTCCACATGGCCTCGCTGCCGGCGGAACGCGCGATCATTGTCAGGTACGAGGACGTGCTGGCCGACCCATATGCAGTGCTCGAACGGATCGCACGCCATTTCCCCGGAACCATGATGACTTCACAAAGCGTGGCGCTTCCGGCCAACGCTATGGCCCGGATGCGCGAAAAACTGGCCGACAAACCCGTCACCGATCGACCGTTCGACATAGGCTGGTATAACCTCCGCCAGTACATGCGGGAATTCTCCGCCCCGCAACTGGCGGAGATGCGTGGGGCGCTCGATACAGACCTCATGGACCGCCTCGGCTACGTGATTGCCTGAGATCATGCGGTCGCCTTAATCAGTCGTCTGCCGAGAGACGCGGGCTGGTCAGCGTTAAACAGGGGAAAATGGATTGAATTCGCGATCAGGCGAACGCCTGGACGAAGAACGAGTTGTGTTGAAATCAGAGATATTGGCAATGGGAAGTGGTGTTCATTCAATTGCAAAAATCTGGAATTCCGGGAGTCTGGATCAAGCCTTGGGCTATGCACGCCATATGAAGGAAAAGCACAAGCTCTCATTAACAGGCTGATTCAAACGAACTCATCGGGCCCTTGCTGAATAGGTCTATAGCGTAGGTGTAGTTCTCGGTTTCGGCGGCTTTGGTCCGCCACCCTATCGCAGCGCAGGAAGATTGCGCACTGCTCGCGCTCCGGACCCGCCGGTGCGGCAAGATGCCTCTTTTAGACTTTGGTTGATGCGAGCGCCGGCCAAGCAGGCCGCGATCAGCCGCGGCATTGATGAATAACTGAGCAGATGGAACGGGATGATGCGCTGCCGCAAATTATATCGCGGCGCGCGATGGCGCGTCGACACCGCGCCAAATGACAAAACCCAAGTTTTGACAGTCATTTAAAGTCGCCGTACCCTCCTTTTTTGAACGACTCTAAAATTTAATCGTCCCCCGGTGGGGGCCGTACTGAGGAGACCATGTTCGATGAACATCGAACTCTCACGGCGCTCGTTTATGCTCGGGGCCGGTGCGGGTTTGGCGGGAACGAGTCTTGCAGCGCTTGGATTTGGTGAAATCGAAGCCGCTCATGCACTGTCGATCCGGCCTTTCAGGCTCGCGCAGACCAAGGAAGTTCGTAGCCAGTGTCCCTATTGCGCGGTTTGCTGCGGGATGCTGATTTTCGCTGCGGAGAGCAAGGAAGAAAAAGGCAAGATGGAGGTCACCCACATCGAGGGTGACGTCGACCATCCGGTCAATCGCGGCACACTCTGCCCCAAGGGCGCCGGCGCCCTCGATTACATCAAGGCCAAGACGCGGGTGAAATACCCGATGTACCGCAAGCCCGGCAGCAACAGCTTCGAGCGGGTGAGCTGGGATTTCGCGATGGATCGCATCGCGAAGCTCTTGAAGGACGACCGCGACGCCAACTGGATCGACAAGAACCGCGACGGCGTCACCGTCAACCGCTGGCTGACCACGGCGTTTCTCGCCGGCAGTTCGGTGGCCAACGAGGGCGGCTGGGCCACGTTCAAGGTCTCGCGCGGCCTCGGCCTGTTGCAGATCGAAAACCAGGCGAGAATTTGACACGGACCGACGGTGGCCAGTTTGGGCCCCACATTTGGTCGCGGTGCAATGACGAATTCCTGGACGGACATCAAGAACGCTGATCTCGTCTGGATTATGGGTGGTAACGCAGCGGAGGCACATCCCTGCGGCTTCAAATGGGTCACCGAGGCGAAGGCCGAGCGTGGCGCCAAGCTGATGGTGGTCGATCCCCGGTTCAACCGGTCGGCGGCCCTGGCGGATCACTATGCGCCGATCCGTTCGGGGTCGGACATCGCGTTCCTGTCGGGAATCGTCAACTACCTTGTTTCCAACAACAAGATTCACAAGGAGTACGTGCGCCACTACACCAACGCCGCCTTCATCGTGAAGGACGAGTTCGGCTTCAATGACGGACTGTTCACCGGCTACGATGAGAGCAAGCGTTCGTACGACCGCAGCTCGTGGGAATACAAGTTCGGACCTGACGGCTTCGCGATCCGCGACATGACGCTGGAAGATCCGCGCTGTGTATTCCAGCTCATGAAGAAGCACTTCGCGCAGTACACGCCGGAACTGGTCGAGCGCGTCTGCGGCACGCCGAAGGACAAGTTCCTGAAGGTGGCCGAATGGGTCGCTTCGACCGCCAACGGCGAGCGGTCGATGACCATCATGTACGCCCTGGGCTGGACCCAGCATAGCCATGGCGCGCAAAACATCCGCACCGCGGCGATGATCCAGCTTCTGTGCGGCAATATCGGCATCCCCGGCGGCGGCGTGAACGCACTTCGCGGTCACTCCAACGTGCAGGGCATCACCGACGTCGGCACGCTGACGGCGGCGATCCCCGGCTATCTGGCGTTGCCGACCGAACAGGAGCCGACGCTGGAATCGCACCTGGCCAAGCGGACCTTCAAGCCGCTGACGCCGAACCAGACCAGCTACTGGCAGAACTACCGCAAGTTCTTCGTCAGCTTCCTGAAGACGCAGTTCGGCGCCAACGCGACGCCGGAGAACGAGTTCGGCTACAATTATCTGCCGAAACTCGACGGCATCTATGACTGCATCAAGATGTTCGACCTGATGCACCAGGGCAAGACCACCGGTCTTCTCTGTCAGGGCTTCAATCCCTTGATGGCGATTCCCAACTCCAACAAGAGCCGGGAAGCGCTGTCGAAGCTGAAGTTCCTGGTCAGCATGGATCCGATCGAAACGGATACGGCCCGGTTCTGGGAGAACCATGGCGAGTTCAACAATATCGACCCCGCCAAGGTTCAGACCGAAGTGTTCATGCTGCCGGTCACCTCCTTCGCGGAGGAGGAAGGCAGCGTCACCAACTCCAGCCGGCTGATCCAGTGGAAGTGGAAGGCCGCCGATCCGTATTTCGAATCGCGGACCGACACCGAAATCCTCTCGGACCTCTTTGTGCGCATGCGCAAGATGTACGAAAAGGATGGCGGCAAGGGCAAGGAAGCACTGCTCGCGGTGGACTGGAGCTACAAGGATCCGCTGCATCCGAGCGTCGAGGAACTCCAGGCCGAGCTGAACGGCAGGGCGCTGGTGGATCTCAAGGATGCGGACGGCAAGGTGGTTCGCGCCGCCGGCCAGCGCCTCGCCTCGTTCGGCGAGATGCGGGACGACGGTTCGACCGACGGCTGCATGTGGATCTACACCGGCTTCTACGGTCCGACCGGCAACCTCGCCCAGCGGCGTGACAACGCGGACCCGTCGGGTCTCGGTGTCTTTCCGAACTGGGGCTTCTCGTGGCCGGCCAACCGCCGCATCCAGTACAATCGCGCCTCGGCCGATCCCGACGGCAAGCCGTGGAGCGAAGCCAAGAAGTACATGTACTGGAACGGCGAACGCTGGACCGGGCCGGATGTGCCGGACTACGTGCCGACCATTCCGCCGGAACGCGCGGTCGGTCCCTTCATCATGAACGCGGAAGGCGTGTCCCGCCTCTGGGTTCGTGGTCTGATGGCCGACGGTCCGTTCCCGGTGCACATGGAGCCGTTCGAGTCGCCGGTGGGCAACATCGTGTTCCCGAAGCTCAAGGGCAATCCGGTGGCGCGGATCTTCAAGAACGATCTGGCGGCGCTCGGCACGTCCAAGGACTTCCCGATCGTCGGCACCACCTACCGCCTCACCGAGCATTTCCACTATTGGACTAAGAGCGTGCAGGTGAACGCGGTCATGCAGCCCGAGTTCTTCGTGGAAATGTCCGAGCAACTCGCGAAGGAGAAAGGGATCAAGCACGGCCAGATGGTCCGGATCCGGTCCAACCGCGGCGAGGTCAAAGGCAAGGCCGTCGTCACCAAGCGCCTCAAGCCGTTCACCATCGACGGCAAGACGGTGCATCAGGTCGGATTGCCGCTCAACTTCGGCTTCATCGGCGAGACCAAGAAGGCGTCTCCGATCAACGGACTGACCTCCGCGATCGGCGATGCCAACTCGCAGACGCCTGAGTTCAAGGCGTTTCTCGTCAATATCGAACCCATCGCGGGTCCGGTGGCTTAAGGGGAGGGCAAAGACATGTTCACACCTGTTCCTAACCCGACCACCAATCCGGTCCCGCCGAAGTTCGGCGAGCAGGATCTGATCCGCCGTTCGGCTTCCACCGTCACGCCGCCCGCCAAGCGGCTGACGGAGGTGGCCAAGCTGATCGACGTCTCGAAATGTATCGGCTGCAAGGCCTGCCAGGTGGCGTGCCTCCAGTGGAACAACCTCACCGAGGAGGTCGGCGTCAATGTCGGTGTCTACGACAACCCGCACGACCTCACGGAGAACACCTGGACGCTGATGCGTTACACCGAATACGAGAATGCCGAGAGCGGCAATCTCGAATGGCTGATCCGCAAGGACGGCTGCATGCATTGCGCCGATCCGGGCTGCCTCAAGGCTTGCCCGGCGCCCGGCGCCATCGTGCAGTACTCCAATGGCATCGTGGATTTCGTTCACGACAAGTGCATCGGCTGCGGCTACTGCATCAAAGGTTGCCCGTTCAACATCCCGCGCCTCTCGAAGGCCGACTCAAAGGTGTACAAATGCACGCTTTGCGTTGACCGTCTTGCGGTGGGACAGGGACCGGCCTGTCAAAAGGCCTGTCCGACGCAGGCGATCGTGTTCGGCACCAAGGACGAGATGAAGCAGTGGGCCGACCACCGCATCAAGGATCTCAAGTCGCGCGGCTTTGCCAATGCCGGCCTCTACGATCCGCCGGGCGTGGGCGGCACGCATGTCATGTATGTGTTGCAGCACGCCGACAGACCCGAGATCTACGCGGGCCTGCCGAACAACCCGACCATCAGTCCGATCGTCGAAGTCTGGAAGGGCGTGACCAAATATGTCGGTCTCGCCGCGATCGGCGCCTTTGCCGTGATCGGCTTCCTTCATCATACCATCGCCGGCCCCAACAGGGTGACGGAGGAGGATGAGAAGAACGCCGAGCGCCTGACGGAGGGACGGTCATGAGCAGTTCGGAAATCGATGCGGGCGACAGCGTCCACCCGGGCAAGCCGGTGATCGTCGACCGTTACACCGTCGGCGCGCGCATCAACCACTGGGTCACGGCGGTCAGTCTCGTGCTGCTCGCCTTGTCCGGCCTCGCCCTGTACAGCCCGAGCCTGTATTTCCTCACCGCCCTATTTGGCGGCGGGCAGTTGACGCGCATCATCCACCCGTGGATCGGCGTGGTGCTGTTCTTCAGCTTCATGGGGCTGTTCTTCCGTTTCTTCCGGTTGAACCTCTGGAAGAAGAACGACAGCGTCTGGCTCGGCCGGTTGCGCGAGGTGCTCGCCGGCGACGAGGAGAAGCTGCCCGAGGTCGGCAAGTACAACGCCGGCCAGAAGGTGGTGTTCTGGTCGATGTCGATCCTGATCCTGATCCTGATCGTGACCGGCGTGATCAGTTGGGACGAGTACTTCGCCCGCTACTTCTCCATCGAGCAGCGGCGGATGGCGGTGCTGGTGCATTCGGGAGCCGCGATCGTGGCGATCTGCGTCTGGATCGTTCACGTCTATGCGGGCATCTGGGTGCGCGGCACCATTGGCGCGATGACGCGAGGCCAGGTCACGGGCGGTTGGGCCTGGCGGCACCATCGCAAGTGGCTGAAGGATCTGGTCACGACCAAGCGTTGAGCAAGACGGCGCCGACATAATGAATGCCGGCGCCGTTTATAAATGATACTCTGTCGAGGTGCGCTTATCGGGCGCGCGGAATCGCGAATTGCGCCGCCTGCCTGATGTAACCACGTGACCCGTGAGGTTCGTGAGGTTGAAGAATGTCCAGCGTCGATTCCACTGCGCCTGATCCATCCGTCGTCAGCAATATTCCGACGCCGCCGTTCGTGCGGCTCCCCGATCCAACCCAGCTGTTCGCGACCCGCGCGGCGCGGTTCGCGGCGCTCGCCGAGATCCATGAACTGTCGCCTTATCTGAGGCTGCTGTCCGGGCTGTGCGGAATCCAGGCCGCCGTTCAGGAAGGCCTGCCGGAGCCGGCCGCGATTCCTCCCGAAACGCTGGAGCGCGCGCGTCGGCATACTATGCCGCCGCTCGATCGCGGTCATTTCACCGCCGACCCCGCCTTCACCGCGACGCTGGACCGGCTGCTGTCGGCCGCAGCCTTGCTCGACATGCCGGCGCAGGCCCGCGCGGCGCTTGAAAACGCGACGATAGCCGACGCCGACGAACGTTCGCGCATGATCGGGAACGTGCTGGCGGAGGCCATTCCGGTGGAGGCGCTCGCCGAGCATATCTTCATTGCCGCCGCGCTTCAGGTCCATTTCGCCCGTCTGGCCGCGCGGCTCGATGCCAAGAGCCTGCAACCGGTCGGTGACGGCGCCTGCCCGGCCTGCGGCGGCGCGCCGACCGCGACCGTGCTGGTCAACTGGCCGCGCACGCCGGGCGCGCGTTACTGTTCCTGCTCCCTGTGCGGAACGCTCTGGAACTACGTGCGCTCCAAATGCACATTGTGCGGCTCGACCCGCAAGATCCTGTTTCAGGAAATCGAGGGCGCGGGACACATCAAGGCCGAAACCTGCGACGACTGCCACGGTTATATGAAGGTGTTCAATCACCAGAAGGACGATCGTCTCGATCCGGTAGCCGATGATGTCGCGACGCTGGGACTCGATCTGCTGGTGCGCGAGCTGGGCTTTCGGCGCGGTGGCGTCAATCCGTTCCTGATCGGCTACTAGAGGGACCCGATATGGAGTCAGGGACCTCCACCCTCAGCCGTATTCCGTCCGTCGACGAGATCCTGAAGACCCCGGCGGCGCATCAGGCGGTGGCGCGCTTCGGACGGCCGCGCGCGGTGGAGGCGGTTCGCCATGCCACCGCCGCGGCACGGCGCGCGATGGGCGCGGGCGAGGCCATCGCCCCCGCTGCCGACGCCATCGCCGCCGACGCCCTCGCGTGGCTTGAGGCCGATGCGCGCCCCAACGCGCGCGCCGTCTTCAATCTCACCGGGACCGTGCTGCATACCAATCTCGGCCGCGCCATTCTTGCCGACGCGGCGATCGAGGCGGCCACCGTCGCGATGCGCGAGGCCCTGGCGCTGGAATTCGATCTCGCCCAGGGCAAGCGCGGCGAGCGCGACGCCATGGTCCGCGGCCTGTTGTGCGAACTGACCGGCGCCGAGGATGCGACGGTGGTGAACAACAACGCCGCCGCCGTGCTGCTCGCGCTCAATACGCTGGCCAAGGGCAAGGAAGCGATCGTCTCGCGCGGCGAACTGATCGAGATCGGCGGCGCGTTTCGCATGCCGGAGATCATGGCGCGCGCCGGCGTCAAACTGGTGGAGGTCGGCACCACCAATCGGACCCACGAAAAGGATTACGCGGCGGCGATCGGGCCGAGGACCGGACTGATCCTCAAGGTCCATCCCTCGAATTATCGTATCGAGGGCTTCACCAAGGCGGTGCCGGCCGGAACCATCGCGGCGCTGGCGCGGGCCAACCATATCCCGCTTCTGAACGATCTCGGCTCCGGCACCCTGGTCGATCTGGCGCGCTACGGCTTGACGCATGAGCAGACCGTGGCCGAGGCGGTGGCCGAGGGCGCGGATCTCGTGACCTTCTCCGGCGACAAGCTGCTCGGCGGCCCGCAGGCCGGGTTCGTCGTCGGACGGCGGGAGTTGATCGCGCGACTGAACCGCAACCCGATGAAGCGCGCGCTGCGGATCGACAAAATCCGCCTCGCGGCGATCGAGGCGACGCTGCGGCTCTATCGCGATCCGGACCGGCTGACCGAGCGCTTGCCGACGCTGCGGATGATGACGCGGCCGCTCGCCGACATCGAAGCCGTGGCGGCGCGCCTCAAGCCGGCCGTCGCGGCCGCCATCGGCGCCGGCTTCGCCGCCGACGTGATCGCCTGCGCCAGTCAGATCGGCTCGGGATCGTTACCGTCCGAAACGCTTCCGAGCGCGGGAATCGCGCTGCATGCGGTCGGCGCGCGTGGCAAGGGCCGGGCACTGGCGGGACTCGCGGCCGCGTTCCGCGCGCTGGATCGGCCGGTCATCGGCCGGATCGAGAACGATGCCCTGATCCTCGATCTGCGTTGCCTCGAAGACGAGGCGGCGTTCCTGCGCAATCTGGCGACGCTACGCAAAGAGGAGCGACGCTGATGGGCTGGCGCGGATTCCTTGCGGGCTTGCGACGGCACGGCGGCGCCGATGATGCGCCGATGGCTGCTGCGGGCGAAACCTCGGTCGCCGCGCGAATGGCGCAGGCCTACGAGGCCGCCGAGGCGCATGATTACCAATCGGCGCTGGCGATCTGGGGGCCCCTGGCGCATCAGGGCGTCGCGCGCGCGCAGAACAATATCGGCAAGTGTTTCAGCGACGGGCTCGGCGTCGATCGCGACAGCGCGCTTGCCTTGCGGTGGCTGACGCTGGCCGCCGAGGGCGGCGATCCCGTCGGCCAGCGCAACCTTGCCGAGGTCTATTTCAAGGGCGAGGGCGTCCCGGCCAATGCGGTGCGCGCCGCGGAACTGTATCGCTTGGCGGCGGAGGCGGGGGACGGGCCGGCGCAGGACATGCTGTCGTGGATGCTGGTCGAAGGCGAGATGATCCCGGGCGACCTGTCGGAGGCCAGGCGCTGGGCGGAAGCCGCGGCGGCGCAGGGCATTGTCCCGGCCATGACGCGGCTCGGCATGATGTATCACAACGCGCTCGGCGTCGAACGCGATGCGGCGGCGGCGGCGCGCTGGTGGGACAAGGCGGCCGCGCTCGGCGACGCCGATGCGCAGGCGATGCTGGGCGCGGCCTATCAGCTCGGCGCCGGAGTGCCGCGCGATGGCGTCGCCGCGTTGATGTGGCTGCTGCGGGCGCATGCCGGCGCCAGCCCACTGGCGGAATCCTTCCTCCAGCCGACATTCGCGACCTTGTCGGCCGCCGAGGTCGAACGCGCCAGGAAGCTCGCGGACCTGCCGCTGCCGGAGCCGGTGCCATGATCGTCGGAACCGCCGGACACATCGACCACGGCAAGACCTCGCTGGTGCGGGCGCTCACCGGCGTCGATACCGACCGCCTGAAGGAGGAGAAGGCGCGCGGCATTTCGGTCGATCTCGGCTTCGCCTATCTGCCGACGCCGGACGAGGGCATTGTCGGCTTCGTCGACGTGCCGGGGCACGAGCGTTTCGTCCACAACATGCTCGCCGGCGCCACCGGGATCGATTTCGTTCTGCTGGTAATCGCGGCCGATGACGGCGTCATGCCGCAGACCATCGAACATCTCGCGATCGTCAATCTGCTCGGCATCGGCGCGGGCGCGGTGGCGATCACGAAATCGGATCTGGTGGATGCCGCGCGTCTCAACGAGGTCCGCGTCGAGATCGCCAACCTCCTGGCCGCGACGGCGCTGCGCGATGCGCCGATGTTTGCGGTGTCGAGCACGACCGGCGAGGGTATCGCGGACTTGCGCGCGCATCTTTTTGCCGCCGCGACGGCATGGTCCGGCCGCTCCGCGCAAGGCCGTTTCCGCCTCGCGGTCGATCGTTCCTTCACCCTGCCGGGCGCCGGCACCGTGGTGACGGGAACGGTGCTCTCCGGCAGCGTCGCGGTGGACGATCAGGTCATCATCAGCCCGTCGGGGAAGGCGGCGCGCGTGCGGGCCATCCATGCGCAGAACCGCGCCGCCGAGCGCGGGCAGGCCGGAGATCGTTGCGCGCTCAATCTTGCCGGCGAGCAGATCAGCAAGGATGCGATCCATCGCGGCGACGTGGTGCTCGATCCCTTCCTGCATGCGCCGGCCAGCCGGATCGACGCCACCTTGCAGGTGCTCGCGTCCGAAATCCGGCCGGTCGGTCAGTGGATGCCGGTGCGGTTGCACCACGCCGCGTCCGAGGTCGGCGCGCGCGTGGTGTTGCTGGGCGACGGCGCGGTGCCGCCGGGCGGCGAGGATTTCGTGCAACTGGTGCCGGATCAACCGATCGTCGCCACGGTCGGCGATCGCTTCGTGCTGCGCGACACCACGGCGCAACGCACCATCGGCGGCGGCCGTTTTGTCGATCTGCGCGCTCCCGCGCGCAAGCGCCGCACGCCGGAGCGCCTGGCGCAACTCGCGGCAGCCGCGCTTCCGACCCCGGAGCTGAGCCTGTCGGCGCTGCTCGACGCCTCCGGCTACCTCGATTTCGACGCCTTCGTCCGCGACCGCGCGCTGTCGGCCGCCGAGCGCGACGCCTTGATCCAGCATCTCAGCCTGTTGCGGTTGCCGACGCCGCAGGCCGAGTTCGTGATCGCGCCGCCGGCGTGGCTGCGCCTGAAGACGGCGATCCAGGCGACGCTGACGACGTTTCATGCCGACCATCCGAATCTGCCGGGCATCGGGCTCGAACGGCTACGGTTGCAGCTTCAGCCACGGCTGCCGACGCCGGTGTTCGTCGCGCTGCTGCACGGGCTGGCGCGCCGCAAGGACATCTCGCTCGATGGCGCGTGGATTCGGTTGCCGGGTCATGAGGTGCGGCTGTCGCCCGCCGACGAGGCGTTGTGGAGCAAGGTCGGCCATTACATCGGCGGCGAAGGCCGGTTCCGGCCGCCGCGTGTGCGCGACATCGCCGGCTACACCGGCATCACTGAGCCGGACGTGCGCCGCATCTTCAAGCTGATGGGACGGATGGGCAAGGTGGACGAGGTGGCTCACGATCACTTCTTCCTGCGCGGCACCGTCGCCGAAATCGTGCAGATCATGGCGCGAGTGGCCGCAGCCGCGGATGGCGGCTGGTTCACGGCGGCGCAGTTGCGCGACCAGCTGGACAACGGCCGCAAGGTCGCGATCCAGATCCTCGAATTCTTCGACCGGCATGGCGTCACCATCCGGCGTGGTGACTTGCGCCGTGTCAACCGGCACCGGCTTGACCTGTTCGGCCAACCATCCGATGAGTTGTCGGCGTCAGGTAAAGTTGCCAAGATTGAAACCAACGGAAGAGCATCGTTCCCGGTGGGGCGTCCGGACTTCAAATCCGGGAAGGGCCGCGAGACGGTTCTTGGTGGGTTCGACTCCCATTCTCTTCCGCCAAATTCCCTCCCGCCGAAACTGGGTGTGCGATGACGACGCAGCAGCTTTCCGCTTTTCTCGACGGCTTCGAGCGCGCCGCGCATGAGGCAAGCATCACCGAGGAAAACTACCAGCGCGAAGCCGCGGCCCGCCTCAAGCAGCTCGCCGAGGCCCGCGCCTTCGGCTTTCGCCGGCTGAACCTGATGCGGACCGTGGTGGCGGCGATCCAGGGCTGCGAGACCGAGGATGACGCGATCATCGCCGGCTCGGCGGCGTTCCTCCACGAAGTCGGCTGGTCGACGGAAAACGAATCCCAGCAAGAGGCGCTGGAGAAATTTCAGCCGGTCATTCGCGCCTGCTGGCGGATCAAGCAGGCGGATGTCGAGGCCGCGACGGAGGGCGCGGCGAAACCCGCGGCTAGTCCGGACGATATCGGCCAGCAGTTGAGCGAGTTCGAAAACTGGTTCGACACCGCACGCAATGGCCCGTTCCTCAGCGTGCTCGAACGGGAGATCGTGGAGCTGCCCCTTGTCGAACCCTGCTAGACGACAAAAGAGGCTGGACGATTTCCTGTTCGACGACTGGATCGTCAAGGAATATCGGCGCACCAAGGGGTTCACCGCCCTGATCGTGCTGGTCTCCACCGCCAATCTCGGCGTGGTGCCGCTGCGCTCGACATTCACGCATGTCATCGGCGACGAACTCGATTGGCATCAGTTCAGCATGCTGATGCGCGGCGCCGGCGTGGCGTGGGATGGCGTGCTGATCATGCCGGTCAGCGACGACAATGGCGGGCCGATCGAGGATCACCGCGCGGCCGAGGAACTGCATGCGCTGGAGGACCGCGTCAACGAGAACCGCATGGTCGTCAACGAAGGCCACTTCTTCGACACCTGGGGCCGCCGCATGAAGGTCGAGCCCGCGACGGCGAATTGATCACGCCGTAACGCGCACCTCGGGCGGTCCGGCTTCGGTATGGCCGACGATACGGGCCGCGTCGTAGCCGGCGCGCCGGATGGTTTCGAGCACGGTTTCGGCCTGCTCAGTGGCGCAGGCGATCAGCAGTCCACCCGAGGTCTGCGGATCGACCAGCAGGTTGCGCTGCCACTCCGGGAAGTTGTCGGGCAGGCGGATCGCGGCGCTGTAGCTAGCCCAGTTGCGGGTCGAGGCGCCGGTGACGCGACCGCTTTGCGAAAGCCGCGCCGCCTCGGTGAACAGCGGCACCTCGCCGGCCTTCACCGTGACCGTAAGCCCGGAGCCGCGCGCCATTTCCAGCGCGTGGCCGAGCAGGCCGAAACCGGTGACGTCGGTGACGGCGTGCACGGCGGCGTCGCCGGACAGTTCTCCGCCGATGCGATTGAGCTGTGTGGTCGAGGCCAGCATCTCGGCATAGCCTTCGCCGGACAACTCGCCGTTCTTGATCGCGGCGGAGTAGACGCCGACGCCGATGGCCTTGGTCAGAATCAGCGCGTCGCCGGGCTGCGCGCCGGTATTGCGCCGCACCTGCTCGGGGCGGCAGAGGCCGATCACGGCGAGCCCGTAGATCGGTTCCGGCGCATCGATGGAATGGCCGCCCGCCACCGGAATGCCGGCAGCGGCGCATACGGCGTTGCCGCCGGCGATAATCTTGCGCACGTCCTCGATCGAGATCTTGTTCAGCGGCATGCCGAGGATCGCCAGCGCCATGATCGGCTTGGCGCCCATGGCGTAAATGTCGGAGATCGCGTTGGTCGCGGCGATGCGGCCGAAATCGAACGGATCGTCGACCACCGGCATGAAGAAATCGGTGGTGGCGACAATGCAGGTATTTTCATCGACCTGCCAGACCGCCGCGTCGTCGCCGGTCTCGACGCCGACCAGCAGTTGGCGGAACGGCGCCGCCGCCGGCTGGTCGGCGAGCAGTTCCTGCAACACGGAAGGCGCGAGCTTGCAGCCGCAGCCGCCGCCATGGGCAAGGCTGGTCAGACGCGGAAGGGGGGCGTTCATTGTCGGGTCTCC
>JBDHSX010000101.1:0-13668 GCA_039808365.1 Xanthobacteraceae bacterium
CCATCGCGCCACGGGCGAATGTTCGACGCCGCCATCAAGATCGTCGGCGGCCTGATCGGCCTCGCCGCCGGATGGCTGCTGGCGCGGCTGACGCGGCGTCAGGGCAGGATTTTCCGAGGTTGAAACGCTCGACCGTCATTGGAAACGGGACGATCCAGTATTCCGCGCGTGTTCGTTCAGAAAACGAATGTCCGGTCCGTCCGTCAAGTCGCGACGATCTCCCGCGTTTCCATCGCGCGGCCGCCGCGATAGACCGTCGCCGTCGCGAAGATGCCGAGCACGGCGGCGCACATCAGCCAATAGGCCGGCGACGCCTTGTCGCCGGTGTGCTGGATCAGCCACGTCGCCGCGAACGGCGTGAAGGTGCCGAACAGGCCCGCGGCCAGCGCGAACGCCAGCGAGAAGCAGGTGGTGCGCACATGCTTCGGCACGATCTCGACCAGGCAGGCGAGCATGGTGCCGCTGTAGATGCCGAAGTAGAACGAGAACATCATTTCCACCGTCAGCATCTTGCCGAAGGTCGGCGCCACCACCAGCCAGTGCAGCGCCGGATAGGCGGTGAGGAACGACAGCGCCGCGATGGTGATGAGCACCGGCTTGCGCCCGACGCGGTCCGACACCGCGCCGCCGACCGGATTCCAGATGAAGTTGGTGACGGCCACCAGCAGCGTCACCAGCAGCGCGTCGTGGGTCGTGAGTCTGAGAACAGTCTTGCCGAAGGTCGGCGTGTAGACGGTGACGAAGTAGAACGTCGTCGTGGTCAATACGGCGATCATCATGCCGAGCACGACGATGCGCCAGTTGGCCAATGCCGAGGCGAACACCTCGCTCGCCGTCGGATGCTTCTTCATGGCGAGAAATTCCGGGGTTTCCTCCAGCGTCCGCCGCAGGAAGAACAGGAACGGAATGATCAGGCAGCCGATGAAGAACGGAATGCGCCAGCCCCACGCCGCCACCACGTCCGCCGGCAGGATTTCGCTCAGCGCGAAGCCGATGAGGGCGGCGACGAAGATCGCGACCTGCTGGCTCGACGACTGGAACGAGGTGTAGAAGCCGCGGTTGCCGGGCGTCGAAATCTCCGCGAGGTAGACCGACACGCCGCCGAGTTCGACGCCGGCCGAGAAGCCTTGCAGCAGGCGGCCGATCAGCACGATGATCGGCGCCGCGACGCCGATGGTGGCGTAGGTCGGACAGAACGCGATGGTCACCGTTCCCATGGCCATGATCGCCAGCGTCACGATCAGGCCCTTGCGCCGGCCGATGCGGTCGATATAGGCGCCGAGCACGATGGCGCCGACCGGCCGCATCAAGGCGCCGAGCCAGAACACGCCAAAAGTGTTGAGCAGCGCCGCCGTTTCGTTTTGCGCGGGGAAGAAGGCCTTGGCGATGGCGCTGGCGTAGAAGCCGAACAGGAAGAAGTCGAACTGCTCAAGGAAATTGCCGCTGGTGGCGCGCAGGATGGCGCCGATGCGGGAGCCGATCAGCGCTGGTTGGCCCGGATTTGATTGCGACATGGCGTGTTCCCTGCTGTTTCCCGCGCGTCCGGCCCGCTGTGACGGCGACCGCTGCTGCGACAATATGGCACAGGCGCGTGACCGCGCCAGGCTGAATGCGGACCGGGCCGGCGTTTCCTCCTTCAGCGGTATTCCGAGAGGGAAGTTCAGATCTTGCCGTCGTCGCCGGCGTTGCGGATCGCCTCCAGCAGCCATGCCCGGAACGTCGCCAGCTTGGGCGTGTCGGCGCGATCCTGCGGCGAGACCAGATAAAAGCCGGCGTCGACCGGCAGCGTGATGTCGAACGGCACCACCAGACGGCCCTTGGCGATGTCGTCGCGGACATAGGCCGTCCGGCCGATGGCGACGCCGTGGCCATCGATCGCGGCCTGCACCGTGACGAAATTCAGGTCGAACGTCAGTCCGCCGTGGCCGGACAGGTCGGCGGGCAGCCCGGCGGCGGTCAGCCACAGCCGCCAGTCGTCGCGCGCCGCGCCGCTGGTGTGCAGCAGCACATGGTCGCGCAGGTCGTCCGGCCGCCGCAACGGCCGCTCGCCCTGCAACAGCGCCGGGCTGCATACCGGGAACATCCGGTCCGCCATCAGCCAGTCGGCGCGCAGGCCGGGCCAGTTGCCGCGGCCGTAGCGGATCGCGGCGTCGACGTCGCCGCCGGCGAAATCCACCAGGTCGATGGAGGTAGTGATGCGCACGTCGATGGCGGGATGGGCCTCCTGGAATGCCACCAGGCGCGGCAGCAGCCATTTGGCGGCGAGCGAGGCCAGCGTGCTCACCGTCAGCACCCGGTCGTTGTTCTTTTGCCGCAGCCGCGCGGTGGCCAGCCGCAGGTCGTTGAAGGCGGCGCGGATGCGCGGAAGGTATTCCTGCGCCGCGGCGGTGAGGACGATGGTCCGGTTCTGCCGGACGAACAGTTTGAACCCCAGTTCCTGCTCCAGCCGCCGGATCTGATGGCTCACGGCGGTCTGGGTCACGTTCAGCTCGGCCGCCGCGGCGGTGAAGGAGAGGTGACGGGCGGCGGCCTCGAAAGCCCGCAAGCCGTTCAGGGATGGCAGCCGGGGCAGCGTCGCGGGACTCTTGTTCATGAGCTTATATCATGCGTGACCGGACAACATGTCGTTTGTCAGAACGCCGCATCGGGCGGATATTTTCAGCCAGCAAGCTAGATTTGGAGACCGAAAATGTCCATTCATCATCGCCCGGAAATGACAAATCATCATGAGGAAGGCTTGCTCGCCCACCTCAATGAGACGCTTCATACTTGGCGGACCCGGCAGATCCAGCGCCGCGAGCTGACGCACTGGACCGAGCGCGATCTGCACGACGTCGGCATTTCGTGGAGCGAGATGCTGGCGGAGGCCGAAAAGCCGTTCTGGCGGGCGTGAGACGCGCCACGCCGGCGCGTCGCTTCAGCGTCCGCCGTTGCCGAACACCGGCTTGCGCTTCTCGATGAAGGCGGCGACCGCCTCGCGATGATCGGCGGTCGCGGCCGACTTGATCAGGCGCACCGCTTCGTGGTCGCGCGCGGTGGCGAAATCGAAGGCGAGCGCCTCGTCGAGATTGTCCTTCATGTAGCGCAGCGCGGTCGCCGGGCCGTCCGCAAGTGATGTCGCGAGCGCGAGGGCGTCGGCGCGCAGGTCGGCATCCGGCACCACGCGGTTGACCAGGCCGATGGCCTCGGCGCGCCTGGCCTCGACCTTTTCGCCGGTGAACATCAGTTCGCGCGCCCGTGACGTGCCGACCAGTCGCGTCAGAAGCCAGGCGATGCCGTAATCGCCACTCAGCGCCACCCGCGCGTAGCCGGTGGTGAGAAACGCGGATTCGGCGGCGATGCGGATGTCGCAAGCCATGGCGATGGCGAGGCCCGCGCCGGCGGCGGGGCCGGGCAGCGCCGCGATGGTCGGCTTGCGCACCGCGACCAGCGCGCCGGTGAGAAGCCGTTGCCGCTCCTGCAAATCCGCGACGCGCTCGTCGAACGACATCGCCGCCTTCGCCGGGTTGCTGTTGGCGCCCATGCCCTTGACGTCGCCGCCGGAGCAGAACGCGGTGCCGGCGCCGGTGATCAGGAGCGCGCCGACGGATGAATCCTCGCCGCAGACGCGGATCATGGTCCGCAGCGCCGGCGTGAGACGGTCGGACAGCGCGTTGCGCGCCTCGGGCCGGTTCAGCGTGATGACCGCGACGCGGCCCCGCATCTCGCAGAGCAGTTCGTGCGTGCCGGTCTCGATGGATCGCGTGGTCGTTGTCATGGCTCACCGGTGTGGCTGAGAATGAGGGTTTCGCGACGCGAAAAATCGCGGGACGCGGGCGTGGCCGCCTGCATCGGCGGGGCTTTATTCGCCAGTCTAACAGGCGCATGATCGCCGGCAAAACTGTTCGTTGCCGGAGGCCGCCATGAACATCCAGAGCCCGCTCGCCCGCGATTCCGTCGCATCCGACCTGATCGCGCCCGACACCACCGGCACCAATTTCTATCGCACCGATCCCTCGCTCGCCGACCTGCTGCGCATCCACCTGCCGGAAAAATTGTTCAGGCACATCGATCCGCATCTCGACCGGCTCGGCGAGCTGGTCGGCGGCCGGCTCGACGACTGCGGCCGGCTGGCCGACCGCCACGGCCCGGTGCTGCATCCGCGCGACAAATACGGCCGCGACGCGCAGACCATCGAATACCATCCGGCCTATCGCGAGTTGGAGAACGCCGCCTTCGGCGCATTCGGCATTCACGCGATGTCGCACCGCAAGGGCATTCTGGGCTGGCCCGACACCTATCCGGTGACGGCGAAGCACGCCTTCACGTTTTTATTCAATCAGTGCGAATTCGGCATGGGCTGCCCGATCAACGTCACCGACGGCGCGGCAAAACTGCTGTCGCGGTTCGGCGACGAGGCGCTGAAGGCGAAATATCTCGACGGCCTGACGCAGACCGACATGGGCAAGCTGACCCAGGGCGGCCAGTTCATGACCGAGAAGGAGGGCGGCTCGGATGTCGGCAGCCTGACCTCGCGCGCGGTCCAGGAGGGCGATCACTGGCGGCTCTACGGCGACAAGTGGTTCTGCTCCAACGCCGACGCCAAAGTGGTGATGCTGCTGGCGCGCCCCGAGGGGGCGGGACCGGGCACGCGCGGCGTCGGCCTGTTTTTGATGCCGCGCTTCCTCGACGACGGCACGCAGAATCACTACCGGATCGTGCGGCTCAAGGACAAGCTCGGCACCCGCTCGATGGCCTCGGGCGAGATCAAGCTGGAGGGCGCGATCGCTTACTCCGTCGGCCGGCTCGATCGCGGCTTCGTGCAGATGGCCGAGATGGTCAACTCCTCGCGGCTGTCGAACGGCGTCAAGTCGACCGCCCTGATGCGCCGCGCCTGGCACGACGCCATGGCGGTCGCGCGCAATCGCGTCGTGTTCGGGCAGCGGATTTCCGATCTGCCGCTGGCGCGGCGGCAGTTGATGAAAATCCTGCTGGCGGTGGAGCAGGGGCTGTCGCTGAGCTTCATCACCGCCGACGCGCTCGACCGCGCCGAGGGCGGCAGCCAGGACGCCGCCGCGCTGTTGCGCATCCTGACGCCGACCCTGAAATTCCGCGCCACCCGCGACGCCCGCAAGGTCTGCGGCGACGCCATGGAGATGCGCGGCGGCGTCGGCTACATCGAGGAATTCGTCACGCCGCGATTGCTGCGCGACGCCCATCTCGGCTCGATCTGGGAGGGCACCGGCAACATCGTCGCCCTCGACGCGCTGACCCGCGCGGTCGCCCGCCATGGCGCGGAATCCGCGCTCGGCGCCGACTTGCATGCCCGGCTCGACGACTCCGCGTCGGTGCCGCAGGCGTGGCGCGACAAGCTGCACGGCCTGACCGACAAGGCGATCGCTTTCGCCCGCGAGGTCGCGCGCTCCGCCGACAACGAGGCCGACGCGCGCCGCGCCACCTCGACGCTGTATCAGGTGGCGAGCGCGGTCGCCATGACCTGGGAGGGCGCGCGCATCTTTGAGGCGCGGGGCGACGCGCGGCGCGTGCTGCTGGCGCGCGCGGTGATCGACCACCGGCTGACGCCGAACGATCCGTTCAAGCTGATGACCGCAGGGGCTGAACGCAAGATCGTCGCGCATCTGTTGGACGATGATGCGCTCGGCATGGCGGCGGCCGGCGAACTCCTGACCGCCGCCTGAGCCGCCGCGTCGATCAACAATCAACAATCGGGGGAGCGCTTGATGAAGGCCGCCGTGCTCTATGAAGTCAACAAGCCGTTGCAGATCGAAGACATCAGCATCCAGAAGCCGGGACCGCGCGAGGTGCTGATCCGCACCACCGTCGCGGGGCTTTGCCATTCCGATCTGCACTTCATGGAGGGGCTGTACCCGCATCCGCTGCCGGTGGTGCTGGGCCATGAATCCGCCGGCGTGGTCGAGCAGGTCGGCTCGGACGTGACCTACGTCAAGCCGGGCGATCACGTCGTCACCTGCCTCTCGGTGTTCTGCGGCACCTGCGATTACTGCTCGACCGGACGGCCGGTGCTGTGCACCGACACCACGGTGAAGATGCTGCCGGGGCAGTCCAACCGGCTGTCATGGACGCGCGCCGAGAAGCTCAACCAGTTCCTCAACCTGTCGTCGTTCGCCGAGCAGATGCTGGTGCATGAGAACGCCATCGTCAAAATCCGCAAGGACATGCCGCTGGAACTGGCGGCGCTGATCGGCTGCGGCGTCATCACCGGCTACGGCGCGGTGGTCAACACCGCCAAGGTGACGGCGGGCGAGACCGTCGCGGTGATCGGCTGCGGCGGCGTCGGCATGGCCGGCATCAACGGCGCGGCGATCGCCGGCGCGGGCCGCATCATCGCCATCGACACCAATCCGGCGAAGCTGCAACTCGCGACCAAGCTCGGCGCCACCGACATCGTCGATCCGGCCAACGGCGACGTGGTGCAGCAGGTCAAGGAACTGACCGGCGGCGGCGTCAACCACGCCTTCGAGATGCTCGGCCGCAAGGACACCGCCGAGCAGGCCTTCGCCATGCTGGCGCAGGGCGGCACCGCCACCATCGTCGGCATGGTGCCGTATGGCCAGAAGATCGAGCTGCACGGCTTCGACTTCCTGCGCGAGCGCCGGATTCAGGGCTCGTCGATGGGCTCGAACCATTTTCGCGTCGACATGCCGCGCCTGATCGAATTCTACATGCGCGGCAAATTGCATCTCGACGACTGGATTTCGGCGAAATTGAAATTGTCGGAGATCAACGAGGGCTTCGCCAACATGAAGGCGGGCAAGACCGTGCGCAGCGTCATCATGTTCGATGCGTGAGCATCGGATTCCGTCATTGCGAGGAGTACCCGGATCAGTGCTTCGCACTGTCCGGGCACAGGCTCCGCGACGAAGCAATCCAGTCCTTGCTTCGTTACCTTCTGGATTGCTTCGCTTCGCTCGCAATGACGAGAGGAAACGTCTTACCGCGACACGTGCGCCGACACCGCGAGCCATCGGCCGTTCTGCCGCGCCCAGCAGTCGGTGTAGCGGCCGGCGGCGGGGGTGCCGTCGGCCGTCGTGTAGCTGGTGCGACCGTGGATGATGGCGAAGTCGCCCATCACGCGGATCATCACGTCATGCGCCTGAAGATCGCGGATCGTCACCGGCCGCGCGGTCTGCGCCAGAAATCCGGCGCGGTCGACCAGCGTCTTGTCGGGATTGGAGCAATAGAACTCCGGTGCAAGAATTTCGTCGAAGCGTCTGACGTCGCCGTTCTGCACCGAACTGATGTAGTCGCGATTGAGTTGCGTCAGTTGGTCGATGTCGTTGCTCATGAGTGTCGCTCCGTGAATGCCTGTCCCGTCATTGCGAGGAGTGCCCGGACGGCGTGAAACGCCGATCCGAGTGCTCGCAATGACGAAAGAATCAATCCTTGAACATTGGCGGCGGCGTGAAGCCGCCGAATTCGCGCTCGATCAGCGCGGCGAGGCGGATCGGCGTGTGATCCTCCAGCCACGGTCCGACGATCTGCGCGCCGAGCGGCAGGCCGTCCTTGTCGAGGCCGAGCGGGATCGCCGTCGCCGGCAGGCCCGGCAGCGTGGCGATGCCGGGCCACACCAGTTGATCGACGTAAGGATAGGGCTTGCCGTCGATCATGATGCGGCGCTGTTCCTGGTCCGGCAGATGGTCGTGCGGAAACGCCGGCGTCGGCATGATCGGGCAGATCACCGCGTCGAACTTCTTGAACAGGTCGCGCCATTGCGCGCGCAGCCGGGTGCGGCCGCCGTCGGCCAGCACCCAGTCGCGGTGGCTGAGCGTGATGCCGCGCAGCCGCTCGGCGGCGAGGCTCATGTCGTTCGGCGAAAGCTGCGCGGCGGCGGCCTGCGCGCCGGCATAGACTTCCGGCGTGAAGGTGGCGGCGAGGAACGACAGCAGCATCCGCATGTAGAGCCGCGACGTGGCCGCGAGGTCCGGCAGGAGCGGGGTTTCGCGCGCGATGCTGACGCCGCGCGACTCCAGATTGCGCGCGAGTTTGGCGATGGCGTCCTTGATCGCGGCGCTGGTCGGCAGCAGCGGATGGTTGTCGAGCACCAGCACGCGGAACCCCTTGAACTCGGGATGGCGCGAGGCCGGCAGCGCCAGCCGGTAGCCGACGCCGGCGTCGAGCGGATCCGGTCCGGCCATGACGTCGAGCAACACGCCGAGGTCGGCGGCGCTGCGCGCCATCGGCCCGATCACCGAGAGGTCGCGGTTGAACGGCAGCGGCGGCAGCGGCGGCGGCGTGTGGCCGCGCAGCGCGCACAGGTCGAAGGTCGGCTTGTGGGCGTAGACGCCGCAGTGAAACGCCGGCACCCGCAGCGAGCCGCCGATGTCGGAGCCGAGCGACAGCGCGCCGAAGCCGGCCGCCAGCGCCGCCGACGATCCGCCCGACGAGCCGCCGGGCGTGCGGCCGAGATCGTAGGGGTTGTTGGTGACGCCATAGACGTCGTTGTAGCTCTGCCAGTCGCCGAGCGAGACCGGCACGTTGGTCTTGGCGAGAATGACGCCGCCGGCGTTCTTCACCCGCGTCACCGGCAGCGAATCTTCCGCCGCCTTGAAATCCTTGTGCGGAACATAGCCCCAGGTGGTCGGCAGGCCGGCGACGTTGAACGATTCCTTCACCGTCATCGGAATGCCGAGCAGCGGCTTCTTGTCGCCGCGCGCCAGCGCCGCGTCGGCGGCTTTCGCGGCGTCAAGGCCGCGTTCGAAATCGCGGACGCAGATCGCGTTGATCTTGCCGTCGTGCTTTTCGATGCGCGCGATCGCGGCTTGCGCCAGTTCGACGGCGGAGACTTTTTTGGCGGCGAGGGCGGCGGACAGGCCGGCGGCGGACGTGAAGCTCCATTGCGATGCGGCCAAGATGTTCTCCCGTGCTTGATGATGGCGGCGGAATGATGCTCAGTTCCCGCGCGATGCGCAAGAACATGGCGGCATGCGTGTGCCGCGTAAATCGTTCTGAGAGTTTGATCGGAAACGAGGTGTCATCGTCCGCGAAGGCGGACGATCCCGTCATCCGTGACGGTAACAACAGAAATCCGATGCAACAGAGGATACTGGGTCTCCGCCTTCGCGGCGACGACGGTTGTCGTGTCGCGGATGGGATCCGGAAGCGAATTTCCGACCCGTCGCAGTCTACCGTTCCGAAAAATCCTTCGGGGAAAATTCGAGGTCGAGCACTTTCCATTCGCTGTATTTGGCGGCGGGCAGCATGGCGTAGGGCTGGCAGGCTTGCAGCGCGGCGATGGCGGCGTGCGCCAGCGCGATGGCCTTTGGCGACGCCTTGCCTTCGATCAGCGTGGGCGGCGCGGCGAGGCGGCCGTCCAGTGTGAACATGACGCGCAGCTTGATCCAGACGTCGTCCGCCGCGGCGACGGTGTCGGGCCGCGGCGAACAGGTCTTGAGGTGGCGGCGGAAGGCGGCGATGTCGGTCGAGGCGAGGCGGGCGGCGTCGATGGCGGCGGCGTCGAAGTCGCTTTTTCCGGCGGATTCCGGCAGGCCGAGTGTGACGCCGTATTTCACCGTGAGGTCGGGCTCCGGCGGCGTGAAGGCCGGCGGAGCGGGGGCGGCGGGCGGGGCCGGTGGCGCGGCCTGCGGCGTGGCGGCTGGCGCCGGTTGCGGTGGCGGCTGCGCGGCCTGCCGTTCCGCCGCGGGCGGCGGCGCGGGTTTTTGCGGCGCGGCCTGTTGCGGTTGCGGCGGTTGCTGCGGCGGCGCGGCTTGAGGTTCGCTCGGGGGCTGGGTCTCCATCGACGGTTTCAGGTCCGGCAACCTCACGTCCGGTTCGGGCGGCTTGGTTTCTGGCGGCTTGGTTTCGGGAGACGTGGCTTCAGGCGGTTTGACGGTTGGTTCCGGCGGCGCGATCTGATCCGGCGCGACCAGATCGACGCTGATCGCCCTGGTGCCTTCGCTCTGGAACGGGCGCACGCCGGCGAACAAGATAATCGCGCCCAGCAAGGCGAGGTGGCCGAGCACCGACGCGGCGGCGGCCAGTCTGGCGAGCAGCCCGGATTCAGGGATGGCGTTCAAGGGACTGGCGAGCAACGGGTCACGCGGTGGTCCGGATGGCGCGGGATTGCCGGACAGCATGAGCCGCGCGTCGCGGCGCCGTCAAGCGCGGGCGGCGGCGGCACGATCACGATGCGATGACGCGGTCGGGTGCCGCCGCCGCGCGATCTTCGAGAAATCGCAGCAACAGCCGGTTGACCTCGTCGGGCCGTTCCTGCTGCACCCAGTGCCCCGCGCCGTCGATCAGATGGCAGCCCCGCATGTCGGCGCAAGCGGTGGTCCGCATCGCCTCGATGGCGCCGGGCCGCTGGTAAATGCCCCAGTCCTGTCCGCCGGCGATGAAGCACGCCGGCACCGCGATGCGGCGGCCGGAGAAGATTTCGAAATCCGGCGTGTTCACGCCTTCGGTGCCGCAACGATACCATTGCAGGCCGCCCTGGAATCCGGTGCGGGCATATTCGTCGCTGTAGACCTTCAATTCGTGGTCCGGCAGCCAGCGGTTGGCGGCGATGGCCTCGCGCGCCGGCATTTCTTGGGCCACGGTCTGCGCCATGGTCTGGTCGCGGTCCATCACGTAATAGGTCGGCAGCTTCGCCAGTTCGGTCGCGGTCCAGCCTTGCAGTGGATGCGGCGCATTGGCGGTCCAGTCGGCGCTCTTGTGATGGTAATAGGCGCGCAGGAAGGCGTGCAGGCCCTGCGGCGCGTGGCGCATGTCGGCATCGGCCTCGCGGGTCGAATAGTACCATTGATAATGCTTGCGCGGGCGCGGCAGCGCGGCGAGATCGCGATGCACCGGATCATCCGCGACGGGCGCCGGACGGTCGACGGTATCAAACGGAATCGCGGGCGGGCCGGCGAACGGCGCGCTCATCATCACCACCGAGCGGAACACGTCCGGCCGCGCCAGCGCGCACCACGGCGCGACGATGGCGCCGAAGTCGTGACCGACGACGGCCGCGACGTCGCGATGGCCGAAGGCGAACACCACGCCGAGCGCGTCGCGCACCAGGTTCATCACCCGGAACGGATGCAGGCTGCCGTCATAGCTCGGGTCCCAGCCGGTGGTGCGGCCATAGCCGCGCTGATCCGGCGCGAGAACGTGATAGCCGGCGTCGGCCAGCGCCGGCATCACCTTGCGCCAGCTATAGGCCAGTTCCGGAAAGCCGTGCAGCAACAGCACGCAGGGCCGCCCGGGTGTTTCATATCCGGCCTCCAGCACGTGGACCCTGAGACCGTTGACGTTGTCGACGATGCGCGAGCGGATGCCGCGCGGCAGCGGCAGGTCGGGCAGCGGTGTCGTTGTCGGCATGGTTCAAATCCTTCGCGCGCTGCGGCATCGCTACGCAGGAACATTCACGGCGCGGCTTTGTTGATCCCGCACATTCCATTGGAGGAGTCAAATGGGTATTGAGGCGAAGGAACAAGGCAACCTGATCGGCAGCGACAAGGTCGAAGGCACCAATGTCTACGGCGCGGACGGCGAGAAGATCGGTTCCATCGAGCGCGTGATGATCGACAAGCCCAGCGGCAAGGTGTCCTACGCGGTGCTCGGCTTCGGCGGCTTTCTCGGCCTCGGCAACGATCACTATCCGCTGCCGTGGCAGTCGCTCAAATACAACACCGAGCTCGGCGGCTATCAGACCGCGATCACCGAGGACCAGCTCAAGGGCGCGCCGAAATACGCCAGCGACAACGAATGGAACTGGAGCGACACCGGCCGCGCCCGCGCTGTGAACGATTACTACGGCGTGCCGATGCTGTGATGGTCCGCACGGCGTAGTGAAAGCCCGTCGCGTGTGCGGCGGGCTTTTTCCTTGCCGTCATTGCGAGCGAAGCGAAGCAATCCAGCTCTTTTCGACGCCCCTGGATTGCTTCGCTTCGCTCGCAATGACGAAAAGCGCGTTATTCCTATTTGCTCGGCCAATACTTGTCGCGCAGGTGGCGCTTCACCAGCTTGCCGGTCGGCGTGCGCGGCAGTTCGGCCGAGAAGTCGATGCTGCGCGGGCACTTGATCGCCGACAGTTTTTCACGGCAATAGGCGATCAGTTCGGCCTCCAGCGCCGGGCCGGCTTGCGCCATGTCGTGCGGCTGCACCACGGCCTTCACTTCCTCGCCCATCTCCTCGTTGGGCACGCCGAACACCGCGACGTCGGCGACGGCGGGGTGGGTGATGAGCACGTCCTCGGTTTCCTGCGGATAGATGTTCACGCCGCCGGAAATGATCATGTAGGACTTGCGGTCGGTGAGATAGAGGAAGCCCTCGGCGTCGACGTAACCGACGTCGCCCAGCGTCGACCAGCCCTTGTCGTTGAAGGCGCGCTGCGTCTTGTCCGGATCGTTGTGATAGCTGAACACCGGCGCGTCGGCGAAATACACCGTGCCGATCTGCCCGACCGGCATCTCGTTGCCGTCCTCGTCGAGGATTTTCAGCGAGCCCACCACCGCCTTGCCGACGGTGCCGGGATGGCTCAGCCACTGTTTCGAATCCGACACGGTGACGCCGTTGCCCTCGGAGCCGGCGTAGTATTCGATCAGGATCGGCCCCCACCATTCGATCATCTTCGCCTTGACCTCGACCGGACAGGGCGCGGCGGCGTGGATCGCGCCCTTCAGCGAGGAGACGTCGTATTTCTTGCGCACGTCATCCGGCAGCTTCAGCATCCGCACGAACATGGTCGGCACCAGTTGCGACTGCGTCACCTTGTGCTTTTCGACCAGCCTGAGAAATTCCTCGGCGTCGAAATGCTCCATGATGATCGAGGTGCCGCCGAGCGAGATCGCCATCATGTTGAAGCGCAAGGGCGCGGCGTGATAGAGCGGCGCCGGCGACAGATAGATGCTGTCCGGCCCCATGCCGCACATTCTCTCGCAGAGCAGCCGCAGGAACGGGTTCGGCACGTCGATCGGGCCGTATTCGTGCTCGCGCTTGATGCCCTTCGGCCGCCCGGTGGTGCCGGAGGAATAAAGCATGTCGTAGCCGGCCACCTCGTCGGCGATCGGTGTGGTCGGCTGGCTGCCGGCCTCCTGGTCCCACGAGCGGAAGCCGGGCAGCGGCTCGTCCAGCATGTAGAACAGCGGCGCGTCAGCGGCGTCGCTGACGAGCCCCTTGATCTGGTCGGCGCATGTCGGCGTGGTGATGACGACCTTGGCGCCGCAATCCTTGACGATGTAATCGATCTCGTCCTGCTTCAGGTAGCGGCTGATGGCGGTGTAATAGAGCCCGGCGCGCTGCGCCGCCCAGCAGATCTCCATGAACGCCAGCCGGTTCTCCATCAGGAACGCGATGTGGTCGCCGGCCTTGAGCCCCAGCGAACGGAACAGGTGCGCGCCCTGGTTGGAGAGTTCGTCGAGTTGGCGATAGGTGATGGCCTTGCCGGTGCCGGCCATCTGGTAGGCGATCTTGTCGGGCTGGGTTTTTGCGTAATGCGACGGGTGGGTCATGGGGATTCCGGTGAGAGGCGCGCGGGCGAGGAAGTGAGTGGGCCGTCATTGCGAGCGAAGCGAAGCAATCCAGTCTTCCTTCAAGAGTCTGGATTGCTTCGTCGCTTCGCTCCTCGCAATGACGGAAAGGTTTTTTGCTACAGCCGCTCGACGATCGTCACGTTGGCCATGCCGCCGCCTTCGCACATGGTCTGCAGGCCGTAGCGCTTGTTGT
>JBDHSX010000102.1:0-13555 GCA_039808365.1 Xanthobacteraceae bacterium
CGTCAGGGCGCGGAAGCGCAAAGCCGGCGGCTGGCCGCGAGCCGGGTGCCGGTGATCGTCGCGGTGTCGTGCAACGTGACGACCTTCGCCCGCGACGCGCGCATTTTGATCGACGGCGGCTACAGGCTCGAAACGGTCACCCCGGTCGATCAGTTCCGCCACACCCCGCATGTCGAACTGGTGGCGCGGTTTATCCGATAACCTCTCAGCGTCGTCCTCGCGCAGGCGGGGACGACGGTTTTCGGGTTGCAATCCCACGCAAAACAAATTTCGGACACTCGGAAAATCCCGCCCTACCTTCCCCACCGTTCCTGCCAGATCTTTTCGCCGATCATGCAATTGGCGGGCTGGCGGCCCGCCGTCGGCACGACGCGCCGCTCCGGCATCCGTCCCGCCACCTCCATCACCAGCTTGGTGCGGATCGCCTCGCGGAACTTGTCGCGATTCTTGATCGGCACCACGAACGAGCCCGGACCGCCGATCACGCAATCCTCGTAGTAATAATCGAGGTTCTCGATATCCATCGTCGAATAGCTCGGCTCCTTCACCATGATCGGCAGGCCGTTGATGACGATGCCTTTCTCCAGCGCGGTGTCGCGCGCCACCGTCACCGGCATGCCGTTATTGTTGGGGCCGTCGCCGGAAATATCGATGACGCGGCGCAGGCCGTGATACTGGTTCACCTCGAACAGCGGCATCGCGTAATTGATCGCGCCGGAAATCGAGGTGCGCGAGGCGCGACGCACCGGCGTCCTGAGGATCTCGGCGGCCACCGCGTCGGCGGATTCCGGCCCGTCGATGATGCGCCACGGAATGATCAGTTTCTGATCGGTGGACGCCGCCCATTCGAAATAGGTGACGGCGACCTTGCCGGTGGGGCCGGTCTTCAGCGCCTGGAGAAATTCCTTCGAGACGATGGCCTGCGCGTAGCCCTCGCGCTGGATCGTCAGTTCCTCGATATCCATCGAGTAGGACACGTCCACCGCCAGCACCAGTTCGACATCGACGGTGATGTCGGCGGGCCTGGCCTGGGCGATCACCGGCGGCGACGGCTGCGGCGCGGCGTTGACGGCGACATCGCCGGCCATGCCGCCCATGGCCAGCAACAGACCGATTGAGATGGACCAGCGCATCGCGGCCTCCGTCGCCCCCGTGGCGATGGTGACACAGCGCGGCAAATCCGCAAGGCCCGAGCGTGATCCTGAAAAGCCGGAACCGGCGCGTCAGCCGCGCGGCGTCTCGTCGGCGAGGCCGTAGACGCGCTCGGTGCGGCGGAACCCGGCGATGGGAAATTCGCCGAGATCGATCCAGTCCTTCGGCGCGGCGGCGGCGAAGGCTTGCGAGGCGACGATGGTGCGGTTGAGGTCGCTGGCGATCCGCTCCAGCCGCGCCGCCAGATTGACCGCCGGGCCGATGCAGGTGAAATCCAGCCGGCCCACGCCGCCGATATTGCCGTACAACACCTCGCCGACATGCAGCGCCAGCCCGAAGCGAAAGCTGTCGATGGCGACGCCGCCGTGGCGGAAGGTCATCGCCGCCACGCGGGCACGGCTCACCCGCGCCGCCGCCAGCACGCGGCCGCAGACCTCCGCCGCATCCGTGCCGCCCTCCGCGATGGGAAATACAGCGAGCAGGCCGTCGCCCATGAATTTCAGCACCTCGCCGCCATGGGCGGCGATCGGCTCGACCTGACAGTCGAAATAGCGGTTCAGCATCTCGACCACGGCGGCGGGCGGCAGCATGTCCGACAGCCGGGTGAAGCCGCGCATGTCCGACAGCCAGATCGCCGCCGACATGGTCTCGGTATGGCCGCGCCGGATCCGGCCGGCCAGGATGCGCTGGCCGGCGCGATTGCCGACGTAGGTGTCGAGCAGCGCGGTCGCGGTCCGCTCCAGCCGGAGAATCTCGATGACGCGGGCGACCGGCGCCATCAGCGCGCGCAACGCCTCGATCTCGGCCTCGCCGAAGCCGCCCGGCGCGGTCGTGGTCCAGCTCACCGCGTGAATTTCCCCGTTGAGAAACCGCAGCGGCATCGCGACATAGTCGGTCATGCGCTCAAGGCGCGCATCGATGAAAAAGCTCGACCGCGTGTCCGCCGCGATGTCGGCTTCGCGGTAGCGCACCTCGCGGCCTTCGGCATGGACGACGGCGAGCGGGCTTGAGAGGAAATCCGCGTCTTGCTCGATGCCAAAAGGCGCGGCGTAAACGGTGACGCCCTCGCCGCGCCGCCAGGTGAAACTCTGGCCGAACATCTGCGGATGCAGCGTGCGGACGAAGACGCCGACCCGCCACAGCGCGACGCCGGCATCGACCAGCCGCTCGCACAATTGCTGCATCATCACTTCCGGCGTCACGCCGTTGCGCTCGCCGGCGGACACCCAGGCCGAGATGGCGTTGAGATCGTCGAAGCGCATCACACCGTCTCGTCGTTCGGCGGGATTGGGGCCACGGCGTCAACCCACCTGCGCGCGGTGCCGCAACAGGTGATCGGCCAGCACGCAGGCCATCATCGCCTCGCCCACCGGCACCGCGCGAATGCCGACGCAGGGGTCGTGACGGCCCTTGGTCAGGATGTCGGTGTCGAGGCCCGAGCGGTCGATGGTCTTGCGCGGCGACAGGATCGAGGAGGTCGGCTTGACCGCGAAACGCACGACCACCGGCTGCCCGGTGGCGATGCCGCCGAGAATGCCGCCGGCATGGTTGGACAGGAAGGCGGGGCCGTTATTGCCCATATTCGAGGAAGAACTGCGCATTTCGTCGGCGTTGGCCTCGCCGGACAGCGCGGCGGCATTGAAACCCTCGCCGATCTCGACGCCCTTCACCGCGTTGATGCTCATCATCGCCGCCGCGAGATCGCTGTCGAGCTTGCCGTAGATCGGCGCGCCCCATCCCGCCGGCACGCCCTCCGCCACCACCTCGATCACCGCGCCGATCGAGGACCCGCTTTTGCGGATGCCGTCGAGATAGCCTTCGAAGAACGCCGCCTTGTCCTTGTCCGGGCAGAAGAACGGGTTGCGCGCCACCTCGTCCCAGTCCCATTTGTCGCGGTCGATCTTGTGCGGCCCCATCTGCACCAGCGCCGCGCGGATCGTGACGCCGGGAATCACCTTGCGCGCCACCGCGCCGGCGGCGACCCGGCTCGCGGTCTCGCGCGCCGAGGAGCGGCCGCCGCCGCGATAGTCGCGAATGCCGTATTTCGCCTCATAGGTGAAATCGGCGTGGCCGGGACGATATTTGTCCTTGATGTCGGAATAGTCCTTCGAGCGCTGGTCGGTGTTCTCGATCAGGAGCGCGAGCGGCGCGCCGGTGGTGACCTGAACGCCGGTTTCCGGATGCGCCATCACCCCGGACAGGATCTTCACCTGATCCGGTTCCTGCCGCTGGGTGGTGAAGCGCGACTGGCCGGGCCGGCGGCGGTCGAGATCGCGCTGGATGTCCTCGGCCGCGAGCGGGATCAGCGGCGGGCAGCCGTCGACCACGCAGCCGATCGCCACCCCGTGGCTCTCGCCGAAGGTGGTGACGCGGAACAGGTGGCCGAAGCTGTTATGGGACATGCGGGTGTCTCGGGAGCGAATTTCGCCCCATCTCGTAACGACATGGGCGAAAAATCGCAACATCGGCGGCCAATGCCGGACATTGCGCTGGCGCAAAGCGAGGCCGGCCGCGCCTGATAGATCTCCGGCATGGCGGGATTTGCCGAGACCAACACCATGAACATGCACCAGCCCGCGACGCCGCGTCTCGATCCGCGCTACAGCGAGGAGCGGCTGCCGCGCTACACCAGCTACCCGACCGCGCCGCATTTCTCGGGCGACATCTCGGCGCAGACTTATCGCCGCTGGCTCACCGCGATCGCCGACGATCGCGCGGTGTCGCTCTACCTGCACGTTCCGTTCTGCCGCTCGATGTGCTGGTACTGCGGCTGCAACACGACGATTTCCCGGCGCGACGAGCCGATCGCCGACTATCTCGCGGCGCTGCGACGCGAAATCGAGATGGTGACGGATCAGATCGGGCGCCGCCTCAGCGTCGGCCACGTCCATTTCGGCGGCGGCACCCCGACCATCATGGCGCCCGCGCAATTCGCGGAACTGATGAGCCTGCTGCGACGAAAATTCAGCTTTCGCGGTGACGCCGAGGTGGCGATCGAAATCGATCCGCGCACGCTGACCTCCGAGATGACCGCCGAGATCGGCGCCAGCGGCGTCACCCGCGCCAGTCTCGGCGTGCAGAGTTTCGATCCGGTGGTGCAGCGGGCCATCAACCGCATTCAGAGTTTCGAGGTCACGGCGGCCACCACAGAGGGCCTGCGCGCGGCCGGCGTACGCGGCGTCAATTTCGATCTGATCTATGGCTTGCCGCATCAGACCACGGACTCCTGCGCCGACACCGTCCGCCAGTGCCTCCGGCTTGCTCCCGACCGGCTCTCGGTGTTCGGCTACGCCCATGTGCCGAGCTTCAAGACCCACCAGCGCAAGATCGCCGACGACACCCTGCCCGACGGCGCCGCGCGCCATCTCCAGGCCGAGACCATCGCGGCCCGGCTGGTGGAGGCCGGCTATCGGCGCATCGGCCTCGATCACTTCGCGCGGCCCGGGGACAGCCTGGTCGCGGCGCAGGCGGACGGACGGCTGCACCGCAATTTTCAGGGCTACACCACCGACGAAAGCGACGTGCTGATCGGCTTCGGCGCCAGCGCCATCGGCCGGCTCGATCAGGGTTACATCCAGAACGACCCTTCGCCCCGATCCTATGCCGCGCTGATCGCCAAGGGCGAGCCGGCGACCCGGAAGGGCTACGCGCTGACCGCCGACGACCGGCTGCGCGCCGACATCATCGAGCGCATCATGTGCGACTTCCGCGTCGACCTGGGCACGGTCTGCGCGCGACATGGCGCTTCGCCCGAGGCCATGCTTCAGTCGGCCCCGCGCCTGCGCGCTCTGGCCGATGACGGCATGATCCGGCTCGACGGCTTGAGCCTGACGGTGGCGGACGACGCCCGCCATCTGGTGCGCAGCATCGCCTCGGCGTTCGACGCCTATCTCGGCGCGGCCGGCGCGCTCTACAGCCGCGCGGTGTGATTGAATCGTCATTGCGAGCGAAGCGAAGCAATCCAGGGGCCAAAAGAAAGGACTGGATTGCTTCGTCGCGGAGCCTGTTCTCAGACAGTGCGAAGCACTGATCCGGGTACTCCTCGCAATGACGAAAAAACGAACGCCTCAACCGTATTTCGCCAGCGCGCCGTCGCTGAAGACGTAAACCGCGCCCTGCTCGATGAACAGGTCGGCGGCGGTTTCGGGGGTGGCGACCCCGAGCGCGACCATCAGCGCCCGCGCGGTGCCGCCATGGGACACCGCGACGGTGTCGGCGGTGAGTTGATCGTACCAGCCGCGCATCCGCTGCGTCACCGAAACGTAGCTTTCGCCGCCCGGCGGCGACACGTGCCACTTGTCGCGCTCGCGCTCGGCGAACAGGTCGGGGTGCGAGGCGCGCATTTCCGCAAGCGTCGAGCCTTCCCACACGCCATAGGCGATTTCACGCAGCCGATCATCCAGCGCAAATCCGTCCGCCGGCAGCGCCAATTCCCGCCGCACCAGTTCCATGGTGTGGCGGGCGCGGATCAAGGGGCTGGCGACGAAACTGAGCCGCGCGGGCGCGTGAGCGTCGCGCGCGATCAACTCGCCGAGAACGACGCCGGCCTGCGCCGCCTGCGCGCGCCCGCGATCGTTGAGCGGAATGTCCTTGGTGCCCTGAAAGCGGCCGGCGGCGTTCCATGCCGTCTCGCCGTGGCGGATGAAATAGATCGTGGGGGAGGACATGCGATAGCTCTGGTCAAGGTGCCGCGTTACGCTTCGAGGCTCGCGCCCCGGAGTCCGACCGGAAACGAAGCGTCATCCTCCGCGAAGGCGGACGATCCAGTAATCGCCGCGAGCGCAAGGAAAATGCGATTCGACAGGACGTCCTGGATACCCGCCTTCGCGGGTATGACGGCTTTCGTGTTGCAAATCTGTGCGCAACACTGACGACAACGGCCATCACTCCTTCGCCAGCGTGATGTCCGGCGCGTCCGGGCGCTTCATGCCGACGACGTGATAGCCGGAATCGACGTGATGCACCTCGCCGGTGACGCCGCGCGACAAATGCGAGAGAAAATACATCGCGCTGTCGCCGACCTCCTCGATGGTGACGGTGCGGCGCATCGGCGAATTGTATTCGTTCCACTTCAGGATGTAGCGGAAATCGCCGATGCCGGACGCTGCGAGCGTCTTGATCGGCCCCGCCGACAGCGCGTTGACGCGGATGTTCTTCTCGCCGAGATCGGCGGCGAGATAGCGCACGCTGGCCTCCAGCGCCGCCTTCGCCACGCCCATCACGTTGTAGTGCGGCATCCACTTTTCCGCGCCGTAATAGGTCAGGGTCAGGATCGAGCCGCCGTCGGTCATCAGCTTCTCGGCGCGTTGGGCGACGGCGGTGAGCGAATAGCAGGAAATCAGCATGGTCTTGCTGAAATTGTCGGCGGTGGTCTCGATGTAGCGGCCGTCGAGTTCGTCCTTGTCGGAAAACGCGATGGCGTGAACCACGAAATCGATCTTGCCCCACTGTTGTTTCGCTTCCTCGAACACCGCGTCGATGGTCGCGGGATCGGTGACGTCGCAGTGGCCGAGCAGGATGCCGCCGAGTTCGGACGCGAGCGGCGCGACCCGCTTTTTCAGCGCCTCGCCCTGCCAGGTCAGCGCGATTTCCGCGCCCTGCGCCCGGCAGGCCTTGGCGATGCCCCAGGCGATCGAACGGTTGTTGGCGACGCCGAGAACGATGCCGCGCTTGCCCTGCATCAGGCCGCTCATGTGTTCCATTCCAAATCCGCTCCGCTGATACCGGAATCCGCCCCGCTGTCGCCGGCCGGTCCCCAGCCCTTCCGGGTACACCAGCCTCGCCGCCCGGCAAAGCCTTAAAATCGCAATGCCGGCAGCAGCCGCTCGGCGGCCGCGACGGCGCGGGCATAGCCGGGATAATCGCCCTTGCCGCCGACGATCTCGATCGGCCCCGGCCCGAGCGGCCCGGTCAGCCGCGGGTCGGTGGCGATGAACACGCCGATCAGCGGCACCGCGTAGGCGGCCGCGAGATGCAGCAATCCGGTATCGACGCCGACCACCAGCGCCGCATTGGCGATCACTTGCGCGGTCTGGTCGAGCGGGCGGCGCGGCAGCACCGAAGCGCCCGTGATCGCGCCGGCCAGGCGCTCGCCGCGCACGCGCTCGGCCTCGCTGCCCCACGGCAACACCACGCCGAGCCCGCGCCGCCGCAACGCCTGCCCGAGCCCGATCCAGTCGGATTCGCGCCATTCCTTGTCGGCGCGGGAGGTGCCGTGCAACAGCACCGCGTAAGGCGCGGCGGCGCTCTCGCCACCGCGCGGCAAGCCGTAATCGATCACATCGCCGGGCGCGAAATCCAGCGCCAGCCCCGCCAGCGCGCGATTGCGCAGCACGGCGTGCTGATCCTTCGCGACCGCGTGGCGGACATCGTAGAACCACGATGCCCACGGCTCGCGAATGCTGTCGCGATCATAGCCGTGGCGCTCGCCCCGCGCCCGCGCGGCGATCAGCGCCGAGCGGAGCAGGCCCTGGGTATCGACCACCCGGTCGTAACGGCGCCCGCCGAGCGTCCGCCGGAACGCGGACACCTCCCGCCACGTCGAAGGCGACAGCGCCGCGCCGCGCCAGCGCCGCGTCGCCACCGCGATCACCTCGTCGACGCCGGGATGCAGCCGCGCCAGCGGCGCGAAGGCGTCCTCGACCACCCAGCCGATATGCGCGCGCGGCCAGCGCCGCCGCGTCTCGGTGACCGCCGGCATGTTGTGAACGATATCGCCCAGCGACGAGGTTTTAACGAACAGGAAAGAGTCCATCGTCGGTCGCAACCCGCATTTTCCGGAGTTCGGTGAGGATTTGGCAACCATAACCATGTTTCGCCGCCGAGATCATCGCGAATCCGTGCTTCATCGCCATGGCTTTACCTTGTCTGCACCCCGCAGCCGTAGATTTGGCGGCGTCGCCGCCGCCTCCCGGCGCGGCCGATGGTGGAAGGGGTTCATGACCGTACTCGTGACCGGAGGCGCGGGCTACATCGGCAGCCACCTGGTTCTCGCCCTGGTGGAAGCCGGCGAGAGCGTGGTCGTGATCGACAACCTGTCGAGCGGCTTTTCCGCCGCGCTGCCGCAAGGCGTGCCGCTCTACATCGGCGACGCTGGCGACGACAATCTGGTCGCCGGGGTGATCGCCCATCACGGCGTCGAGGCGATCATTCATTTCGCCGGCTCGGTCGTGGTGCCGAATTCGATGCGCGATCCGCTCGGCTACTACCGCAACAACACCATGACCACCCGCAATTTGCTGGCGGCGGCGGTGACGGGCCGCGTCCGCCGTTTCATCTTCTCGTCCACCGCCGCGGTCTACGGCAACCCGGATGAGACGCCGGTGCGGGAGGACGCGCCGACCCGGCCGCTGTCGCCGTTCGGCGCCTCGAAACTGATGAGCGAGATCATGATCCACGATCTCGCCACCGCGCACGATTTCCAGTTCGTGGTGCTGCGCCACTTCAACGTCGCCGGCGCCGACCCGCTCGCCCGCGTCGGGCTCGCGACCCTCGACGCCCCTCCGCTGTTGAAGATCGCGGCGGAAGCCGCCACCGGTCAGCGCGCCAAGGTCGATGTCTACGGCACCGACTATGCGACACCGGACGGCAGTTGCATCCGCGATTTCATCCATGTCAGCGACCTGGCGCAGGCTCACCGCGCCGCGCTCGCCTATCTGCGGCGCGGCGGCGCGCCGATCACGGTGAACTGCGGCTGCGGCCGCGGCTACTCGGTGCTGGACACCATCGAGGCGGTGCGGCGCGCCTCGGGCCGCAATTTCGCGGTTCAATCCGCCCCGCGCCGGCCCGGCGACATCGCCGCCATGATCGCCGACACCCGCCACATCCGCGCCACACTGGACTGGACGCCGCGCTACGACGACCTGCCGACCATCGCCGCCCACGCGCTGGCCTGGGAGACGAAACTCGCGCAAAGCCGCGCCGGCGAGCAGCGGCGGGCGCAAACCGCCTGAACCGCCGATAAAACGCCGGTTCCGGCTTGAAAAAGCCGCGCCGAGCGGGCAAGGGAGACGGCATTCTCGCATGCAACCCGGACGCGCGGCCCCGCCGCCGCTCCCTGGAACGCGAATGACCGACGCCCCGCGAAAAATCACCGACGATCCCTATGGCGCGGCCATTCTGATCCGCCGCCTTGTCAGCGAGCAGGCCGCGGCCTACTGGCGGCGCTATCTCGTGGCCTTCATCCTGATGGGCGTGGCGGCGGCGACCACGGCGCTCGCCGCCTACCTGCTCGGCGAGGTCATCAACCAGGCTTATGTCGACCGCAACGTGCGCGGCATCTTCATGCTGTCGGCGGTGGTGCTGGTGATCTTCGTCATCAAGGGCGCGGCCACCTACGGCCATTCGGTGATCCTGTCGCAGATCAGCAACGCCATCCTCGCCAACAACCAGCGCCGGCTGTTCGCCAAGCTGATGAGCGAGAGCGTCGGCTATTTCTCGCAGCGCCATTCGTCGGAATTTCTGGCGCGGCTCACCGCCGGCGCGACCTCGGTGACGCAGGTGCTGACGCTGCTCATCAACGCGGTCGGCCGCGATCTGTTGTCGTTGATCGCGCTCATCACCGTGATGGTGATGCAGGATCCGGTCATGTCGCTGCTCGGCGCGCTGGTGGCGCCGCCGGCGATGATCGTGCTGCGCAAGCTGGTGAAGCGCATCAAGGGGCTGGCGCACAGCCAGTTCCACGGCACCGCCGACATCATGGAGACGATGCAGGAATCGCTGCAAGGCATCCGCACCGTCAAGGCGTTCACGCTGGAGCAGACCATGCGCGAGCGCATTGGCGTCTCGATCGACGCGGTCGAGCGCGACTCCAACAAGATGGCGCGCATTTCCAACCGCTCCAGCCCGCTGATGGAAACGCTGGGCGGCTTCGCCATCGCCGGCGGCCTGATGTATGGCGGCTATCGCGTGGTGGCGATGGGGGCGACGCCGGGACAGTTCTTCTCGTTCCTCACCGCCTTCCTGCTGGCCTACGAGCCGGCGAAGCGGCTGGCGCGGCTGAACATCGATCTCAACAGTAGCCTGATCGGCGCGCGCAAGCTGATCGAAATCATCGACAGCCCGGCCAGCGAGCCCGACGACAGCGACAAGCCGGCGCTGCAACTGACGCAGGCGCGGGTCGAATGGCGCGACGTCAGTTTCGCCTATCGGCCCGGCGAGCCGGTGCTGAACCGCATGAGCTTCGTCGCCGAGCCCGGCAAGGCGACCGCGCTGGTCGGCCCCTCCGGCGGCGGCAAGTCGACGGTGCTGGCGCTGCTGCTGCGGCTTTACGAAATCGACAGCGGCGAAATCCTGATCGACGGCCAGAACATCGCCAACGTGTCGCGCCACTCGCTGCGCCAGCAAACCGCCTATGTCGGGCAGGACGTCTATCTGTTCCGCGGCACCATCCGCGACAACATCGCCTTCGGCCGGCCCGGCGCCAGCGACGACGAGATCGCCGCCGCCGCGAAAGCCGCCTGCGCCCACGACTTCATCATGGGTTTTCCGCAGGGTTACGACACCCCGGTCGGCGAGCACGGCGCGCAACTGTCCGGCGGCCAGCGCCAGCGCATCGCCATCGCCCGCGCGCTGGTGAAGAACGCGCCGATCATCCTGCTGGACGAGGCCACCGCGGCGCTGGATTCGGAATCCGAGAAGCAGGTTCAGGAGGCCATCACCCATCTGTGCCAGGGCCGCACCTCCATCGCCATCGCCCACCGCCTGCACACCATCATGAACTCCGACGCCATCCTGGTGATCGAGGGCGGCGAGATCGTCGAGCGCGGCCGCCATGACGACCTCTTGCGCCGCAATGGCCGCTATGCGTCGTTCTTCCGCCTGCAACATCACGGAACGCCGGCGCTGGCGGCCCTTTCGGCGTCGGCATAGACTGGATCGCCCTTCCCTCCCCCATCACACGGAATCGTCCATGAGCACCGCCACGCCGTTCGTCATTCCCGCGCCGCCGCAAGCCGCCATCGCCGTCGCCGGCGACAACGGGGCCTTTCCGGTGCGCCGCATCTGGTGCGTCGGCCGCAACTACCTCGAACACATCCGCGAAATGGGCAACGACGAACGCGAGCCGCCGTTCTTCTTCGCCAAGCACGCCGACATGGTGGTCGCCGACGGCGCCGCCATCCCCTATCCGCCGCTGACCAAGGATTTTCATCACGAGGTCGAGCTGGTGGTGGCGTTGAAAAGCGGCGGCCGCAACATTGCCGCCGCCGCCGCGCTCGATCATGTCTATGGCTACGCGGTGGGCATCGACCTGACCCGCCGCGACCTGCAAGGCGCGGCGAAGAACAAGGGACGGCCGTGGGAGATCGGCAAGTCGTTCGAGCGCTCGGCGCCGTGCGGCGCGTTGCAGCCGGCCGCGCGGGTCGGTCATCCGTCGAAGGGGAAAATCTGGCTCGCGGTGAACGGCGTCGAGAAGCAGAAGGGCGACCTCACCGAGCTGATCTGGAGCGTGCCGGAGATCATCGCGAAACTGTCCGAGCAGGTCACGCTCGCCGCCGGCGACGTCATCCTGACCGGGACGCCGGCCGGCGTCGGCGCGCTCCATCCCGGCGACAAGGTCGACTGCGGCATCGACGGCATCGGCACGCTCACGGTGACGATCGGCGCGCCGGAGTAATGCGCGATCGGCCGGAATTGAGACGCGCGATCGTCACCCGGACATGAGGCGTCATCGTCCGCGAAAGCGGACGATCCGGTCAACGGCACAGTGGCGAGGGACGTTCATCTTCCGTCTGGAAGACTGGATACGCGGCCTGCGCGGCAACGCGCCAGCCGGTTGACCCCGGCGCTGTGAAATACAAAGGGCGGCATCGGGATCGATGCCGCCCTTCGCCGTTACGATGTCACGTCGCGATCAGCGATTGGTCTCGGCGCTGAGCACGTCGCCGAACAGGTCCCACTTGCCGTCATGGAACTTCATCATCTTGAGCTGCTCGATCGGCGCGAAGTCGGCGGCGCTGGTCTTGACATGAATGCCGGGGAGAATCGTGTCGGGCTCGAAGTTGTTGATGCTGGCGGCCTGCTTCATGATGTTCTCACGGGTGAGATTGTCGCCGGCCTTCTCAAGAACGTGGGCCATGGTCTGCGCCGAGGCGTAGCCATAGACCATGTTGGCGTCGGTGACGTTGGCGCCCGGCATGTACTTGTCGACGAAGGCCATGAATTTCTTCATGCCGGCGTCGTCCTTCCACTGCGGGTCGGCGGCGTCCTTCAGATAGCCCGCCGACAGAATGCCCTCGGCGGCATCGAACCCGGCCGGCTTCATCACCGCGCCGATCGAGATCGACACGTCGGTCAGGAGGTGCATCGGCTTCCAGCCGATCTCGTGCATCTTCTTGATCGCCTGAGCGGCGAACTTCGGCGTCGAGATGTTGACGAACACGTCGGCGCCGGAATTCTTCAGCTTGACGATGTGGGCGTCGATGGTCGGCTCGCTGTTCTCGTAGCTCTCCTCGGCGATGATCATCTTGGACGCCTTGTCGCCCAGGACGTCCTTGAGGCCGAGCAGGTAGTCCTTGCCGAAGTCGTCGTTGGCGTAAAGGATTCCGATCTTGGCGTCCGGCTTGTTGGCCAGGATGTACTTGGCGAAGATGCGCCCCTCCGAGCGGTAGCTCGGCTGGAAGCCCATGGTCCATGGGAAATTCTTGGCGTCGTCCCACTTGCTGGAACCGGAAGCGATGAAGAGCTGCGGGGTCTTCTTGGTGTTCATGTACTTGTGGACGGCCGACTGGGTCGGCGTGCCGAGCGGGTTGAAGATGAACAACACGCCGTCGCTCTCGACCAGCTTGCGGGTCTGCTCCACCGCCTTCGGCGGGCTGTAGCCGTCGTCATAGGAAATGTAGTTGATCTTGCGGCCGTTGATGCCGCCCTTGTCGTTGATCATCTTGAAATAAGCGTCCTGGGTCTTGGCGATGACGCTGTAGGCGGACGCCGGGCCGCTATAGGCATTGATATTGCCGATCTTGATTTCGGTGTCGCTGGCGCCGGTGTCGTATTTCTTCTGAGCCAACGCGCCGCTGGCGCTGAGCAACAATGCTGCGACCGAGATCGCGGCCAGACGGGACGAAAGTCGAATCATTCGGGTCTCCTCCTTGGACGTTTTTTATTCGAATGCGTCCATCTAACTGCGTCGGCGCGAAATTGCCAGCATTCCGCGAGGGCAAAACAGAACTGTGATGAACGCCAGCACCTAAACGCAACTTTAGAGGCGCGTCCGCGTCGTCATGGGAAAGTTTTCGACTTTAATGGAAACGCTTCCGCTTGCGCCGATGTCGTAACGCTTTCGCGCGAAGCCCGTCACTTGGCCTCGACCCGGGAATGGTCACCACCCCGCACCGGCCAAGGCCAGCTCCGGCCCGGCGGAGGCCGGTTCACGTCCCGACCAAACCTACTTTAGTTGCAGACT
>JBDHSX010000103.1:0-13464 GCA_039808365.1 Xanthobacteraceae bacterium
ACCGCGACGATCACCGGCACCCGGCTCGCGGCCAGCCGCCGGCTTTGCGCTTCCGCGCCCTGACGCGGCGGATCGAACACCACCGCGTCGACGTCGCGCAGTTCCGGCGGCGCCAGCGGTCGCCGGAACAGGTCGCGCGCCTCCGCTGTGAGCGGCTTCAGGCCATGCGCGGCGGCGGCGGCTTTTTGCAGCGAGGCGATCGCGCCGGCGTCGCTGTCGAAAGCCGCAACGCGCGCTTTCGCCGCCAGCCTCAGCGCGAAGGGACCGACGCCGCAGAACAGATCGACGATGCGTTTCCCCTTGCCGCAATGCGCGGCCACCAGCCGCGCCAGCGTTGCCTCGCCGGCGACGGTCGCTTGCAGGAACGAGCCCGGCGGCAGCGGCACGGCCGCCGTGCCCATCGTCACCACCGGGGGCTCGCGCATCAGCACCAGTTCGCCGTGGCGCGTCAGCCGCGCCAGCCCGAATTGTTCGGCGAGCCGCGACAGCGCCGCGATGGTCGGCGGCGGCAGCGGCCCGGAGCCGCGCACGTCGATATCGAGGCCGTTGTCGGCGGCGGTGACCTGAATGTCGAGCGGCTTGGCCACCGGCTTGAGCAGCGCGGCGAGGGCGCGCGCGGCCGCGAGCGCGTCCTTGAGCGCCGGATCGAGGATCGGGCAGGCGTCGATGGCGACAATGGCGTGGCTGTTGGCGGCGGCGAAGCCGACCGGGAAGCCGCCGTCGCCGTCGCTGCGCGCGTGCAAGGTGACGCGGCGGCGGCCCGCGCCATGGGCGTCGATCAGGTCCGCGACGTGGGCCGCGATACCGGCGCGCGCGAGCGTCTCGACCACAAGCCGGCGTTTCCAGGCGCGATAGGCGTCCGCTTGCCAGTGCTGGATGGCGCAGCCGCCGCAGCGGCCGAAATGGGCGCAGAATGGAGCGATGCGCTCGGGACTGGCCTTCAGGACCGACAGCAGCCGCATCCGCTCGCCCTGGCCGGGCGGCGCCTCCGCCGTCACCGTCTCGCCGGGCAGCGTATAAGGCACGTAACGCGCGGCCCCGTTCATCGACGCGACGCCGTCGCCGCGCTGGCCGACGTGATCGATGACGAGCGTTTCAGCCACGGCGCGCGCCGAGGAAGAATTCCGCGTTGCCGTCGCCGCCGGCGATGCTCGATGGAAAAATGGCGATGTCGGTGCAGCCCTGCGCGGCGGCGAGGGCGGCGATGTCGTCGCACACCGCCTTGTGGACCGCGGCGTCGCGCACGATGCCCTTCTTGATCGCCGCGCGCGGGGCCTCGAACTGCGGCTTGATCAGCGCAAGCAGGCTCATCGGCGCGGCGGCGAGTTGCAGCGCCACCGGCAGGATCAGCTTCAGCGAGATGAAGCTGGCATCGATCACCACCACGTCCGGGCGCTGCGGCAGCCGCTTGCCGGCGTAGTCGCGGATATCGGTCTGCTCCATCGAGACGATGCGCGGGTGGCCGCGCAGGCTGTCATGCAACTGGTTGGTGCCGACGTCGATGGCGAACACCAGCGCCGCGCCCTCGCTCAGCAAGACCTCGGTGAAGCCGCCGGTCGATGCGCCGACGTCGAGGCAGACATGGTTCTCGATCTCGATCGGATAGCGCGCCAGCGCGCCGGCGAGTTTGACGCCGCCGCGCGACACCCACGGATGCGCGGGTTCGGCTTCCAGCACGGCATCGATCGCCAGCGGCTCGGATGATTTCGCGACCCGCTTGCCGTTCGCCGTCACCAGTCCGGCGTCGATCGCCGCCTGCGCCCGCGCGCGGCTCTCGAACAGGCCGCGTTCCACCAGAAGCTGGTCGGCGCGTTTGCGTGTCGGTGTCATGGCGGGGACAGCTTAGTGCGTCTCGTGTGTGCGCGCGAATTGGCCATTCGATCAGCGTCGTCCCTGCGAAGGCAGGGACCCATACGCCGTAGCGGTTCGGCTCAATCGATCCGGGCTACGTTATTCTATAATAACGAACGCTAAGGGCTATGGGTCCCCGCCTGCGCGGGGACAACCGTACCGGGGTCGCGCGCCCCGCGCTTACGCGCCGGCCAGCTTGGCGGTTCCCGCGGTGTCCTTGCCGATGGTTTCGAACACTTTGGCGACGATGCCCTTGGCGTCGAGCTTGGCATAGGCGTACATCGCCGCCGGCGTGTCGTGGTCGATGAATTCGTCGGGCAGCACCATCGCGCGGAAGCGCAGCAACCCGCTGTCGAGCATGCCGTGCTCGGCCAGCGTCTGCATCACATGGGAGCCGAAGCCGCCGATCGAGCCTTCCTCGACGGTAATCAGGATTTCGTGCTCGCGCGCCAGCTTCAGCACCAGATCGACATCGAGCGGCTTCAGGAAGCGCGCGTCGGCGACGGTGGTGGAGAGGCCGTGGGCGGCGAGTTCGTCGGCGGCCTTCTCGCAATCGGCGAGGCGGGTGCCGAATGACAGCAGCGCCACCTTGCTGCCCTGGCGGATGACGCGGCCCTTGCCGAGCGGCAGCGGCACGCCGACCTCCGGCATCTCGACGCCGCGGCCCTCGCCGCGCGGATAGCGCACCGCGCTCGGGCGGTCGTTGAGGGCGACCTGGGTCGCGACCATGTGGACCAGTTCGGCTTCATCCGACGCGGCCATGATGACGAAGTTCGGCAGGCAGCCGAGATAGGCGTTGTCGAACGAGCCGGCATGGGTGGCGCCGTCGGCGCCGACCAGGCCGGCGCGGTCGATGGCGAAACGCACCGGCAGGTTCTGAATGGCGACGTCGTGGACCACCTGGTCGTAGCCGCGTTGCAGGAAGGTCGAGTAGATCGCGCAGAACGGCTTGTAGCCCTCGGTGGCGAGACCGGCGGCGAAGGTCACCGCGTGCTGCTCGGCGATGCCGACGTCGAAGGTGCGCTGCGGGAACGCCTTGTTGAAGATATCAACGCCGGTGCCCGACGGCATCGCCGCGGTGATGGCGACGATCTTGTCGTCCTTCTCGGCTTCCTTGACCAGCGACTGGCCGAACACGTTCTGATAGGCGGGCGCGTTGGGCTTGGCTTTCGACTGCGCGCCGGTGGCGACGTCGAACTTGACCACGGCGTGATATTTGTCGGCGGCGGCCTCGGCCGGGCCGTAGCCCTTGCCCTTTTGCGTCACGACATGCACCAGGATCGGGCCGTCCTCCATGTCGCGGACGTTCTTGAGCACCGGCAGCAGGTGATCGAGGTTATGGCCGTCGATCGGCCCGACGTAATAGAAGCCCAGCTCCTCGAACAGCGTGCCGCTGTTGGTCATGAAGCCGCGCGAATATTCCTCGACGCGCTCGGCGCGGTCGGCGATCATCTTCGGCAGGTGCTTGCCGAGCTGCTTGGCGGCCTCGCGGATGGTGCGATAGGTCTTGCCGGAATAGAGCCGCGACAGATAGTTCGACATCGCGCCGACCGGGGGTGCGATCGACATGTCGTTGTCGTTGAGGATGACGATCAGCCGCGAGTTCATCGCGCCGGCGTTGTTCATCGCCTCATAGGCCATGCCCGCCGACATCGCGCCGTCGCCGATCACCGCGATGACGTTGTTCTTGGCCCCGGAGAGGTCGCGCGCCACCGCCATGCCGAGGCCGGCGGAGATCGAGGTGGAGGAATGCGCCGCGCCAAACGGGTCATAGTCGCTTTCGGAGCGCTTGGTGAAACCGGACAGGCCGCCGCCGGTGCGCAGCGTGCGGATGCGGTCGCGGCGGCCGGTCAGGATCTTGTGCGGATAGGCCTGATGGCCGACATCCCAGATCAGCCGGTCGCGCGGCGTGTCGAAGATGTAGTGGATCGCGGTGGTCAGTTCGACGACGCCGAGGCCGGCGCCGAAGTGCCCGCCGGTGACGGACACGGCATCGATGGTTTCCTGCCGCAACTCGTCGGCGACCTGGCGAACCTGCTCCACCTTGAGCTTGCGCAAGTCATCGGGGGTGCGGATCGTGTCAAGAAGCGGTGTCTTACTGAAGCTGGTCACGGCGGAGTTCCAATTTGCATGTCAGGCGTGGCGACAAGGATAATATGGGCGCCGTGCAAGTGTTGTGCACCGGGCACCCGGCATCCTGAAGCCCCTGAACAGGGAAAACGGTTTCGAGCCTTTGTTCGGTTTGAGCATGATCTTTCCGAAAACCGGGTTCCACTTTTCGGGATCATGCTCTAGTCATGCGCCGCCTCAGGGATCTGTGACGGAGATCACGTTGGTGGCGCGGGTTGAATTGTGGCGCTTATACAAGCCGTTTCAATATCTTAGCCGAATTGAGGCCGGCCGGGACGAACGTGCAAATGTATAGCATTTCTAATCTTATACCAAGCTCCCCTTCCAAAGCCAACTTTCGGCGTTGCTGTCAGTCGGGCCGCGCGGCGCGTCGGTTCAAACGCGCCTGAGTTTGAACGGCCGGAAGGGAGCCGAGGTTCCTTTTTATCGTGCGACGGCGGCGGGGGAAAGGGGCTGGCGGGGCGGCGGCGGTTCTTGGTTTATCCGTCCGTTCGCGCGCGATCCTTTTCCGCGACCGGTTGCGGCGCTTCGGGATCCCGCGCCAGCACGGCGGCGAGCGCGGCGGCGGGATCGCCGACGCGGTCGGGCAGCGCCACCGGGCCGCAGACCATCGTATAGAAATCGAACGGATGCGGCCGCTCGCTGGCCATGACGAACTGGAAATGCACCCGGAAGAACTGCCAGCGGAACCGGTTGTAACGCGCCGGATCGATCATGTCGCGGAACCGGATCGACACCAGCGACGGATTGCGCCGCGCCGGGCCGGCGTCGATGCCGTGGCCCTTGATCGGATCGAACGGGTAGAAATTCATCACGTCCTTGCGCGACTGGCAGTCGACCCAGTCGATGGCGGGGGCGACCGCCAGTTGCCGGAGATGCTCGCGGAACGGCTTTGAGGCCGGAAAGAAGCCGACGATGGGCAGATTGCCGCCCAGCGTCAGCAGCACGACGCGCGGACCATGGCGGCCGAGGTCGGGATCGAGCGCCAGCGCCCGCGCCACGATCTCGACGCCGAGGAACGACCCGGATGAATGACCGACGACGACGATTTCCTCGGCGTTGCTGGTGCGCGCGACATCGACCAGATGCCGCGCGAAGCGGTCGATGCGCCGGTCCCACGCCGGCCGCGCGCGATGCGCGAACTGCCAGGTGAAGATGGTGTCCGACATCAGGTAGAGCGCATAGGTGCGCTTCTCGGTGTATTTCAGCAGCGCCCACAGCGCCGCCAGAAACGTCGCGCCGCCGGCGATCCATCGCAACGGCGCGGGCGCGCCGAGAGAAGCGGCGGCGGCGGCGACGATCCACGCCGCAACGCTTGAGACGATCGCATGGTTGAGCAGCACCCAATGCGGATAGGTGATGAACATGCCGAAACGCCAATGCGCCTTCCAGATGCGCGGGATGACGCCGGCGAGAAACGCGCGACAGTAGGTCGCTACTCCGTGCAGCACGGTGCGCCAGATCGGCACCGCGAAGTCGCCCTTGATCAGGTCCTCCCAACGCAGGAAGTCGTAGGTGACCTGCGTGCGCCAGCCGTGGCCTTGGCTTTCGATCGACCATGACGCCATGGTGTCGTCGTCGGCGCTTTGCGGCCGGCTGACCTCGGCCTCGAACCCATGGAGCCGGGCGGACTTGCGCAACTCGGTGCGGAACAGGCGATAATATTGCGCCAGCCCGCGCGGGTCGTAGCCCTGAACGTAGATCACGTGACGGCGTTGAATGCGCACGTTCATGATCCGGCCAGAGGGCGCGCGGCCGGCGGCGGGTGGTTCAGCATGCTTGGGAAAAGAAATATGATCCGCAATCTGACGCTCATTCAATTCGAACGGGACATCGGTGCGGAGACGCTCGTCCCATCCCCGCAGTAAAGCCGACAAAGGATCTCAAATCAAAGGCCCCGAACCGGGGGTGCGACTCCGGTTCGCGTCGCGATGCTCAGGACGGCACATCGAGCGGCGCGGTGCCGCTGGGGCGGCCCTTGGCGTCGGTGGTGATCTTGTCGACGCGCGCCTCGGCCTGGCGCAGCAGTTCCTCGCAACGCCGCTTCAGCGCCTCGCCGCGCTCGTAGATCGCCACCGATTCCTCCAGCGCGACCTCGCCACCCTCCAGTCGCGTGACGATCGATTCGAGTTCCTCCAGCGCGCGCTCAAAGCTCAGCTTCCGGATATCGGCATGGTTGGCTTCGGCCATGATCGGGTTCCCCAAAATGGTGTGGCGCGCGATCATACGCACGGGTGAGGGCGGAATGTGGCGAGGGCTGACGTGGCGAACGACTATTTTCCCATCAGCGCGGTGACGTGGGCCGCGACCGATTCCTGCAAGCCGCGCAGGTCGTAGCCACCTTCGAGCACCGAGACGACGCGGCCGCCGGCGCTTTTGTCGGCCTGCTCCATCAGCCGGCGCGTGACCCAGCCGAAGTCTTCCGCGTCGAGTTCGAGGGTGGCGAGCGGGTCGCGGCGATGGGCGTCGAAGCCGGCGGAGATCACCAGCAGTTCCGGCGCGAAGGCGGCAAGACGCGGCAGGATCAGTTCCTCGAATGCGGCGCGGAACTCGGCGCTGCCGTCGCCGGACATCAGCGGCGCGTTGACGATGGTGTCGTGCTCGCCGCGCTCGGCGCGCGCGCCGGTGCCGGGGAACAGCGGCATCTGATGCGTCGAGCAGTACATCACCGTCGGATCGGCCCAGAAAATATCCTGCGTGCCATTGCCGTGATGGACGTCGAAATCGATCACCGCGACGCGGCCCAGGCCGTGCTTGCGCTGCGCGTGGCGCGCGGCGATGGCGGCGTTGTCGAAAAAGCAGAAGCCCATCGGCTTGCCGATCTCGGCGTGATGGCCGGGCGGCCGGATCGCGACGAAGGCGTTGTCGTGCGCGCGCGACAATACCGATTCGGTGGCGGCGACCGCGCCGCCCATGCCGCGCAGGATCGCTTCCCAGGTGCCGGGCGACATCGAGGTGTCGCCGTCGATGAAGGCAAAGCCCTGGCGCGGCGCGATATGGCGCAACTCGTCGATCAGGTGATCGCTGTGGCACAGCGCGGCCGCGTCGAGCGAGCCTTCCGGCGCTTGCGTGCGCGCGAGCGCCCCGAATCGTTCCTCGCCAAGCGTCTGCTCGATCGCGCGCAGCCGGTCGGGACATTCGGGATGTCCGGCCGGCATCACATGATCGAGGCATGCGGGATGGGTGACGTACAGCGTGGTCATTCAGGGATCCGGCGCGCAGGTCGCGGAGTGGAAATGCGATAATAGAGAAGTTTGGCGCGAAGGGGAAACCGGTTTCGTCGAGAGATTTAAGCGCGGACAAGCCGTGGCCGCGCCGGATCGGCAGGTTGGGATCAAGCCTTCTTGCGCGCGAAGAACGCCTTGAAGGCGTTGATCGCCTCCTGCGAGCGCATCCGTTCGCCGAACAGCGCGCTTTCATGATTGATTCGCTCGATCAACTCCTCCGGCGAGGGTTTCAGCAGCTTGCGCGAGAGCGCGACCGCTTCCGCCGGCAGCGCGGAAATTTCGCGCGCGACCTTGAGCGCTTCGGCGTCGGCTTCGCCGGCCGCGACCACGGCGTTGACGAAGCCGGCCTCGCGCCCTTCATTGGCATTCAGCGAGCGGCCCATCACCAGGGTGGCGAAGGCGCGTTGATGGCCGATGGCGCGCGGCATCAGGAGGCTGGATGCGCCTTCCGGCACCAGTCCGAGATGGATGAACGGCGTCGAGAACCGTGCATTGGCGCCGGCCACCACGTAGTCGCAATGAAACAGCATCGTGGTGCCGACGCCGATGGCGATGCCGTCGACCGCCGCGACCAGCGGCTTGGCGTTGCGCGCGAGCGCGTGCAGAAAGCCGAGCGCGGCGGAGGGGCGCGGCTGATCGGTGCTGGCGGTGCCGCCCTTGAGAAAATCCTCAAGGTCGTTGCCGGCGGTGAAAACGCCCGCGCCGCCGGTGAGGACGAGACAGCGAATCGCGGCATTGTCCTGCGCGCTGTTGATCGCATCGGTGGTGGCCCGATACATGTCCTGCGTCAGCGCGTTTTTCTTGTCCGGCCGGTTGAAGGCGATGACGCGCGTGGCGTCGGTGTCGGTCACGGTGAGATGGTCGGTCATGCGGGGTCCTTGTTCGGCTCGGGCATTGCGCGGTGAACTCGCGGCGGGACTTGGCGGCCCGCCGCGTCACTCATCCCAGCAGAACCGCGTCGGCGGCGAGCACGGTGTCGGCGCTTTCGGTCACGGTGCGCTCCAGCGAGGGGGCCTGCACCGCGACGTTCTCGGCGAAGAACCGCGCCTGCGCGACGTAGCGCCTGGGATCGCCGTAGTGGTCGCCGGCGTCGCGCGCGGCAAGCGCCTCATGGGCCAGCATGCAGCCGCCGAGCGCGGAGCCGAACAGCCGCAGATAGGGCGTGGCGCCGGCCAGCGCCTCGTTCGGCGCGGCGCCGAGGCGGTCGAGCAGCCAGCGGCTGGTGCGCTCCAGCGCTTCCAGCGCCTCGCGCAGCTTGGCGCCGGTCGCGCCGAACGCCGGATCGTTCGACGCTTCGACCCGCTTGACGATGTCGGACAGCTCGCTGAGCAGCGCCCACACCGACTCGCCGCCCTTGACGCCGAGCTTGCGGGTGACGAGGTCGATCGACTGGATGCCGTTGGTGCCCTCGTAGATCGGCGTGATGCGGGCGTCGCGCAGGTGCTGCGCCGCGCCGGTCTCCTCGATGAAGCCCATGCCGCCGTGAACCTGCACGCCGAGGGAGGCGACCTCGTTGGCGATGTCGGTGGAAAACGCCTTGGCGATCGGCGTCAACAGCGCGCCGCGCGCGGCGGCGGCGGCGCGCACCTGCGGATCCCTGGCGCGGGCGGCGACGTCGAGCGCGACCGCGGTGGCGTAGCTGATGGTGCGTGCGGCCGCCGTCATCGCCCGCATCTGCAACAGCATGCGCTTGATGTCGGGATGCACGATGATCGGATCGGGGCCGCTTCCGGTCGAACCGATCGCCTTGCCCTGCTTGCGTTCCTGCGCGTAGGCCAGCGCCTGCTGATAGGCGCGATCGGCGAGGCCGACGCCTTGCAGGCCGACGCCGAGCCTCGCCTGGTTCATCATCGTGAACATGCACTGCATGCCGCGATTTTCCTCGCCGATCAGGTAGCCGACCGCGCCGCCATTGTCGCCCATGGTCATGGTGCAGGTGGGGGAGGCGTGAATGCCGAGCTTGTGCTCGACGCCGGAGGGATAGATGTCGTTGCGCGCGCCGAGCGAGCCGTCGGCATTGACCAGGAATTTCGGAATCAGGAACAGCGAGATGCCCTTGGTGCCGGCGGGCGCGTCCGGCAGGCGCGCCAGCACGAAATGAATGATGTTGTCAGTCATGTCGTGGTCGCCGTAGGTGATGAAGATCTTGGTGCCGCTGATGCGATAGGTGCCGTCGGCGGCGCGCTCGGCGCGCGAGCGCAGCAGGCCGACATCGGAGCCGGCGTGCGGCTCGGTGAGCTGCATGGTGCCGGGCCATTCGCCGGAGATCAGCTTGGCGAGATAGATGTTCTTCAATGCCTCGCTGCCGTGGGCGTCGAGCGCCTCGATGGCGCTGCCGGTCAATAGCGGGCACAGTTGGAAGGCGAGATTGGCCGCGCTCCAGATCTCGTTGCAGGCGGCGTTGACCGCGCCCGGCAGGCCCTGGCCGCCGAACGCCTCGTTGCCCGCCACCGCGTTCCAGCCGGCGGCGGTCCAGCGCTGATAGGCGTCGGGCCAGCCCGGCGCGGTGGTCACCTTGCCGTCCGCGAGCTTGATGCCGTTCTGATCGCCGACGCGATTGAGCGGCGCCAGCACGTCGGTCGCGAACTTGCCGGCTTCCTCCAGCACGGCGGCTGCGATCTCGGCGTCGTAGTCGCCCAGATGGCCGGCGCGGGCGGCGGCCTGCAAGCCGGCGCCGTGGTCGAGGGCCAGCAGGATGTCGTTGATGGGCGCGCGATAGGTCATGACGTGGCACTCACGGGTCCGAAGGATGATTTCATTCCGATCAAATCACACCCGCTCCGACTCCCCAACCGGGAAATCGCGGCGCGCGATCGCCGGGCGGATGGGTCGCCTATCGTTCGAGCGATTTCAGGAAGGCGATGAAATCGGCGACCTGATCGGCGTCGAACTGGAATTGCGGCATGCTGGGATGCCCGGTCATGATGCCTTCCGCCAGCGACTCCTCAAGTTCCTCGACCGGGTAGCGCTTGTGCAGGTCGCGGAACGGCGGCGCGATGCTCAACGGGCTTGGGCTCGCCTTGTCGATGGCGTGGCATTTCATGCAGTAGGTGCGGGCGAGTTGTTGCCCCTGCCGCACGCTCGCGGCTTGCGCCGGCGACAGCGACGCGACCGCGGCGAGGCCAAGCGCCAAGGAAAGCGCCAAGGCGAGTTGAAAGACCCGTTGGATGGAAGATCGCAAGATTTAACTCTCCGGGATTCGAATGGTCCGTTGCCTGCCGGCGCCGCGAGGTCGACCGTGAGCGGCGAATTTTGCTGCGATTTCAACCGGCTGCGACGCGGAACGCCGCAACCGCGAGGCTAGCAGTTCCGCGCGGCACCCTGCAAGCGGTTCCGCCGGCAGCGCGGGGCCGGGCGACACGGGAAGTGGCGAGAACCCGTATGCTCGGATTATGCAATCGCGACGATTCCATAAATAGCGACGGCGTTGCGACTTCGGCCGAGCCTCGGCGCACTTTGCGCGCGACAGCGGTGGGAGGCTGATATATCTTTCCGCCGATCGGGATTTTGACGCGGGCGTAGCGTTTCGACAGACGACACGCCGACAGATGACACGATGAACAACAGCTCGCTTCCGTGGGGACCGGCGTCGCGCCGCCAGATCGACGCGCCCAAGACGCTCGCCGATGAGGCGTATCTGCGGATTCACGACGACATCATCCGGGGCGAGTTCGCGCCCAATGAGAAGCTGCAACCCGACGCGCTGCGCGAGCGTTACAATATCGGCCTCAGCCCGGTTCGCGAGGCGTTGTCCCGCGTCGCCCTCGAAGGGCTGGCGGTGACCGAGGGGCAGCGGGGTTTCTTCGTCGCCCCCGCCACGCGCCAGGAATTGCTCGACATCGCCGATTTGCGCATCAATTTCTCGGTCATGTCGCTGGAACGCTCGATCCGGCTCGGCGACGACGCCTGGGAGAACCGCGTCGTCACCACCTATTATCAACTCCACAAGCTTGAAAATCTGACCAAGCGCGACCCGCTCACATTTCGCGACGAGTGGGAGCGGCGCAATCGCGACTTCCATCAGGCGCTGGAATCCGGCTGCGGCTCGCCGTGGCTGTCGCACTTCTGCGATATTCTTTACGATCAGTTGGAGCGTTACCGGCGGCGCTTCGTGGTCTACACCGACATTCATCCAACCATCGCCGATGAGCATCGCCAGATCATGGAGCTGGCGCTGGCCCGCGACATCGCGGCCTGCGAGGTGCTCAAGCTGCACTTCGAGCACGCGGCGGCCGTCATCGAGCGCATGATGGCGGAGTCCGCCAAGGCCGCCGCGCCGGCGAAAAAGCCGAGGGCGGCGACCAAGCCGGCCGTGAGGCCGAAGTCGAAACCGGCGGCGAAGCCGGCGAGTTCGCGCATCGCCTGACGGCTCCCGCTCCGTTCGCGACCGCGCGCGACAAAGTCTCTTGCGCCGGCGCGCGCCCCTGCTTTATGAAATCGATGAAATTTATGAAAGCAGATGCTCGACGCGCGTGCGCCGCGCCGTCGGCGGCGTTCTATCCCGCACGGCGCGATGTCTGTATCAAGCTCCGAGCCACGATCGACCGAGGAGATATTTCGACCATGATGAGCGACCAGGAGCGCGCGCGGGCGGCGGACATTCTGATGGAAGCGGAGCGGACGCGGACGCAGGCCGTGCAATTGTCCAAGACCTTTCCGCATATCGAGATCGAGGATTCCTACGCGATCCAGAGCGAGACCACGCGGCGCAAGATCGCGGCCGGGCGCCGCCTGATCGGTCACAAGGTCGGGTTGACGTCCAAGGCGATGCAGCAATCGTCGCAGATCGACGAGCCGGATTATGGCCACCTGCTCGACGACATGATGTTTCAGGACGGCGCCAAGGTGGCGCACGCCAATTACAGCGTGCCGCGCGTCGAGCCGGAACTGGCGTTCGTGCTCGGCCAGCCGCTGAAGGGGCCGGGCATCGGCCTGCTCGACGTGATGCGCGCGACCGAATATGTCGTGCCGGCGATCGAGATCATCGACGCGCGGGTGCAGAACCCGCGCAAGATTTTCGACACCGTGGCGGACAACGGCGCCGCCGCCGGCATCGTCATCGGTGGCCGGCCGGTGCGGCCGCATGACGTCGATCTGCGCTGGGTCGGTGCGGTATTTTACCGCAACTCGGAAATCGAGGAGACCGGCATCGCCGCCGGCGTGCTCGGCCATCCGGCGATGGGCATCGCCTGGCTCGCCAACAAGGTCGGCCGGTTCGGCACCGTGCTGGAGCCCGGCCACATCATGCTGTCCGGCTCGTTCACGCGACCGGTCTGGGCCGACAAGGGCGACACGCTGCACGCCGATTTCGGGCCGCTCGGCGCCGTCGCCGTGCAGTTCGTGTGAGCGGGGCGCCGCGGCGGGAACCGCGACATCGGATCGCCGACCGGGCCCGTTGCTGACGCGGGCGCGGTCGTTTTCAAGACGACGTGGGCGCCGATCGGATCGCCCCGCTCATCGCGGGTTCCGGCCGGTCGGGGCGTGGGAACCGTCGGCACCTTTGTGAAAATGGTGCACCCCGATTCAATCGTCTGAAATACGTGGCGTGACGTTCGCCAAGCGCTGGGTGAAATAGGTCGGTGCTAAAATAAGAGTCCCAGCCCACATTGGTCGCGCCCGGCGGACATAGGTTCAAACCTGCCGGTGAGGTCGTGACGATTCTCAACGGCGCTTCTTCGATCCATCCGTCGGGTTTTCACGCATCCGATCATGAATACGCGATCGTTCCGCCCTTGCGTGAGACCGTTGAGTGTAAAGCCGCGTTGATTGGTCGTGACACGACGGGATTCCATCGCGGCCGGCTTGCTCATGACTGTCAAACTCGACAGGGCGAAAGCGCCGGTCGCGATGACGCGGACGAGGGATGCGAGTTGAGGGCATCTTCAGTACGACGCCCCCAACCGCCGCATTCAGCATTTCGATCGACAATACTCACCCGCCGCGTGCGCGGCCGCGACGCATACCGCCGCCGCCGGTCCGGACAAGGCCGCGCAAGCGGCGACAGCAGCGGCTTCAGCGACGCCGCAGGCCGCCGTACAGAACGGATTCTTGAAATTGAACGCACTCACCTGCCGGTTCGCGAGGGCTTCCGTCGACTTTGCGGCGTTGGCGGAAGGCGCAATCGTGGATCCCTGAAAATTCGACTGGATGATTTGTTGAATTTTTGCCCGGTCCTCCTCGCTGATGCCATTCCATTCGGACTGATTGACTTCAATGGCCATTGTTAACTCCTATCTGGGTGGATCGCCACTTGAGC
>JBDHSX010000104.1:0-13239 GCA_039808365.1 Xanthobacteraceae bacterium
GCCGGTGGTGCCGGTGCCGTTGAACGGATCGATCACCAGATCGCCCGGCTTCGACGACGACAGCAGCACGCGCGCCAGCAGGCTTTCCGGCTTCTGGGTCGGGTGCACCTTCTTGCCGTCCGCGCCCTTCAGCCGCTCCTCGCCGGTGCACAGCGGAATCAGCCAGTCGGAACGCGCCTGCACATCCTCGTTGGCGGCTTTCAGCGCCTCGTAATTGAACGTGTAGTTCCTGGCGTTCTCGTCGCGCGCCGCCCATATCATGGTCTCGTGGGCGTTGGTGAAGCGGCGGCCGCGGAAATTCGGCATCGGATTCGATTTGCGCCAGACGATATCGTTGAGGACCCAGAAACCGAGGTCCTGCATGATGGCGCCGACGCGGAAAATGTTGTGGTAGGAACCGATCACCCACAGCGTCGCCGACGGTTTCATGACGCGGCGGCAGGCGAGCAGCCAGGCGCGGGTGAAATCGTCATAGGCGGCGAAGGAGGAAAACTTGTCCCAGTCGTTGTTGACGGCGTCGACATGGGATTCGTCGGGGCGCTTGAGATCGCCCTTGAGCTGCAAATTATAGGGCGGATCGGCGAACACCAGATCGACCGACGCAGCCGGCAGCTTCGACATCTCGGCGACGCAATCGCCGATGACGATCTGCGTGCTCGGGATCGAAATCTCGGGACGCGAAACAGACTCGAATTTAGTGCGGGGCGCCCTTGCAGACGCCCCGCGACGCGACACAACCATGACTCAATGACTCTGACTCAGGCGACGCTGTCGGCGACGCGGGACCAAACAACCGACTGGCGCTACATTGCCGGGGCAAAGTAAAAATCGGCTTAATTGTGAAAGTCTTCCGACTAGGCAATTATTGCCGGGCGAGCTATTGATTGCGGGTCGGGACGATCGTTGTCCGTGCGGCGCCGAGCGATGGCTGGAGCCATCCGAACTGTAAGGATCTGGACCATGCGTTACGATGACTTCCGCCGCAGCGACAATGTCGATGATCGCCGCGACGAGGGCGGTGGCGGCGGTAGCGGCGGTGGCTTCGGCCTGCCGATCGGCGGCGGCCGCCTCGGCATCGGCACCATCATCGTGCTCGGCATCCTCGGCTATGCGCTCGGCATCGATCCGCGTGTGCTGATCGGCGGCGCGGAAATTCTCACCGGCGGCGAACAGGCGCAGACCCAGCAGGCCGACCGTCGCGCCGGCCCCGCCAAGACCGGTGCGCCGTCCGACGAGATTGGCAGCATGATCGCCGGCGTGCTCGGCGAGATCGACGACCGCTGGGAAGAGATCTTTTCCGCCGGCGGCCAGAAATATTCCGGCCCGCGCATCGTGCTGTTCAAGGGCATGACCAATGGCGGCCGTTGCGGCATGGCGCAATCGGCGATGGGGCCGTTCTATTGTCCGCCGGACAAGCAGATCTTCCTCGACACCGCGTTCTTCAAGGAAGTCGAGACGCGCTTCCACGGTTGCACCGGCAGCGCCTGCAAGTTCACCGCCGCCTACATCATCGCGCATGAAGCCGGCCATCATATCCAGAACCTGCTCGGCATCCTGCCGCGCGTGACGCGCATGCAGCAGCAGGCCGGCAGCAAGGCCGAGGCCAATGCGCTGCAAGTGAAGGTCGAGTTGCAGGCCGACTGTCTCGCCGGCGTCTGGGTCAACCGCGAGTCGCGGCGGCGACCGAACTTCCTGGAGCCGGGCGATATCGACGCGGCGCTGACCACGGCGGCGGCGATCGGCGACGACACGCTGCAACGCCAGGCCACCGGCCGCGTGGTGCCGGATTCATTCACCCACGGCTCGGCCGCGCAGCGCAAGCGCTGGTTCATGATCGGCTATCAGCAGGGCACGGTGCAGGCCTGCAACACCTTCGCGGCGGATAGTTTGTGAGGCGACGTCATTGCGAGCGAAGCGAAGCAATCCAGGGGCCGCGAAGCAAGGACTGGATTGCTTCGGAGCTTGCGCTCCTCGCAATGACGCTTCCGGGTTGGCGCGCAAAGGGTGAGGCCGATGTCCTCCATCGATGAATCGAAACCATTCATCCCGCTCAACATCGCGGTGCTGACGGTGTCCGACACCCGCGCGCTCGCCGACGACAAGTCCGGCGCGACATTGGCGGACCGGCTCACCGGCGCGGGGCATCGTCTGGCGGCGCGCGAGATCGTGACCGACGATGTCGAGGCGATCCGCGCCATCGTGCGCCGTTGGATCGCCGATCCGGGCGTCGACGCCATCATCACCACCGGCGGCACCGGCTTCACCGGCCGCGACGTGACGCCGGAGGCGATCGAGCCGCTGTTCGAGAAGCGCATGGATGGTTTCTCCATCGCGTTTCACATGCTCAGCCACGCCAAGATCGGCGTGTCCACCATTCAGAGCCGCGCCACCGCCGGCGTCGCCGGCGCGACCTATATCTTCTGCCTGCCGGGCTCGCCGGGCGCCTGCAAGGACGGCTGGGACGGCATTCTCGCCCATCAGCTCGATTACCGCTCAAGGCCGTGCAATTTCGTCGAGATCATGCCGCGCCTCGACGAGCACCTGCGCCGCCCCAAGGCGAAGGGCGCGACCGCGTGAGGACGGCGGGGACATAGCGCGATGTCGCGGCCGACGCTGCTGTTGTATCAGGTGCTGGTGGCCGTGGTGCTGCTGGTGCTGTGGTACGTCTTCAGCACGGTGCCGGTGTTCGGCGTCATGCTGCTGCCGCCGTTCTTCTTTTCCAATCCCGTCGATGTCGGCCGCCAGATCGTCGAATGGTTCGCGACCGGCGTGATCTGGAAGCATTTGGCGATCACGCTGTGGGAATCGATCCTCGCCTTCGTGATCGGTTCGCTCGGTGGCGTGCTGTTCGGCTTCTGGTTCGCGCGAAAGCCCACGGTCGCCGCCGTGTTCGACCCCTATGTCAAGATGGCGAACGCGCTGCCGCGCGTCGTGCTGGCGCCGATCTTCACGCTGTGGCTCGGGCTCGGCATCTGGTCGAAGGTCGCGCTCGGCGTCACGCTGGTGTTCTTCATCGTGTTCTTCAACGTCTATCAGGGCGTCAAGGAAGTCAGCGGCGCGGTGCTCGCCAACGGCCGCATGCTGGGCATGAGCGAGCGGCAGTTGATGCGGCACGTCTATTGGCCGTCGGCGCTGTCATGGATGTTCTCGTCGCTGCACACCTCGGTCGGCTTCGCCGTGGTCGGCGCGGTGGTCGGCGAATATCTCGGCTCCGCCGCCGGCCTCGGCTACCTGATCCAGCAGGCCGAGGGCGTGTTCGACGTCGCCGGCGTGTTCGCCGGCATGTTCGTGCTGTCGGTGTTCGTGATCCTGATCGACCTCGTGGTCACGGTCGCGGAGCGCCGCCTGCTGGTGTGGCGGCCGGAGGCGGCGCATCAGCGAGCCTGATGACTTGACGAATTACTTGGCGCCTTCCTCGGGCAGCAGTTTGGTGTCGTTGGGCGGCTGCGGCGGGGTCTTGATGGCGATGGCCTTGAAGGTGCGGCCGTCCGGCTTGGTGCCGCCGTGCTGGGTTCCCTTCGGGATCACGATCAAATCGCCCGGTTTGACGCGCACTTCCTTGTCGCCGAGCCAGACCGTTCCGGTTCCTTCCAGGATGAACTGGATTTCGTTGGTGTTGGGATGCATGTGCCGGGGCACGTTGCCGTCCTGCACGGAAATCGTGGCCCCGTCGGCACTGACGAATGTCTTGGACCGGAAGCCGCTGGCCGCGGCCGGCCCCAGCGCGTCGCCGTTCAGTTCGGGGACGTGGATCACTTGCGCGGTGATGCTTTCGGCCGCGAGGGCCGGTCGCATCAGTGAGGCGGCGCCGCATCCGGCGGCAAAGGCGGCGGCAATCGACAGCGAAGCGGCAATGCGGTTCATGGCGTTCCTCCCGGTTTCCGACTTTAGTTGACGCCGATGCTACTTCGCCGCGCGATCCGCGCCTAGGGCCTTGTTGGCCGGGGCTTCGCTTCTCAAGCGGCATGCGCTCCTCTATGGTGCCGCCCGAACCAGACACGGGGAGGCGACCATGAGGATGATGTTCGGCAGGTTTCTCGCGCCGGTGCTGGCGCTGCTGTTGATGCCCGGCCTCGCCATGGCGCAGAGCAAGGTGACCATCGCCGTCGGCGGCGGCGCGTGCCTGTGTTACTTGCCGACGGTGCTGGCGAGGCAGCTCGGTGAATACGACAAGGCGGGCCTGAGCGTCGAACTGGTCGATCTCAAGGGCGGCTCCGACGCGCTCAAGGCCGTGCTCGGCGGCAGCGCCGACGTGGTCTCCGGCTATTTCGATCACTGCGTCAATCTCGCCGCCAAGAAGCAGGAGATGCAGGCCTTCGTGGTCTATGACCGCTATCCGGGTCTGGTTCTGGTGGTGTCGCCGAAACACACCGACGAGATCAAATCGATCAAGGATCTCGCGGGCAAGAAGGTCGGCGTCAGCGCGCCGGGCTCCTCGACCGATTTCTTCCTGAAGTATCTGTTGAAGAAGAACGGACTCGATCCCGCCAGCGCGGCGGTGATCGGCGTCGGCCTGGGCGCGACGGCGGTGGCGGCGATGGAGCAGGGCCAGATCGACGCGGCGGTGATGCTGGACCCGTCGGTCACGGTGCTTCAGGGGCAACACAAGGATTTGCGCATCCTCAGCGACACCCGCACCCAGAAGGATACGCTCGCGGTGTTCGGCGGCGAGTATCCGGGCGGCGCGCTCTACAGCACGGCGGCGTGGGTCAAGTCGCATGAGAAGGAGGCGCAGGCGCTGACCGACGCCATCGTCAACACGCTGAAATGGATTCACGCCCATTCGCCGGAGGACGTGATGGCGAAGATGCCGCCCGAACTGGTCGGCAAGAACAAGGAGCTTTATCTCGCCGCGCTCAAGAGCACCATTCCGATGTATTCGCAGACCGGCGCGATGGACCCCAAGGGCGCGGCGGCGGTGCTCGCGGTGTTCAGCGAAGGCTCGCCGGCTGTCGCCAAGGCCAACATCGACGTCAGCAAGACCTACACCAACAGCTTTGTCGAGCGGGCCGGCAAGGCGGGCGCGAAGTAACGCGTGGCGTCGTTTCCGATCCATCGGGTGAAGCGGCTCGACCTGCGCGTGACGCCGTGGCGGTGGCCGTTCGCGCAAGCGCGACGCGCCGAGATCGACGCCCATTTCGCCGAGCTGCGACGCAAGACGCCGCAACTCTGGAACGGCCGCGTGCTGCTGGGGCGCGATCCGCGTTTTACCGACGACACGTTCCGCGCCGACTATTTCGAAACCGACTTCGCCAGCTTCATCGCCTGGCGCGATTGGGGCTATCCCGACGCCGCGGTGTTCAACGGCTTCGGCATGGGCGCGCTGCGCAGCCGCGACGGCGCGTATGTTCTCGGCGAGATGGCGGCGCACACCGCCAATGCCGGCAAGATCTATTTCGCGGCCGGCACGCCCGACCTCGACGACATCAGGGACGGCCAGGTCGATATCGCCGGCAGCGTGGTGCGCGAGGTCGCGGAGGAAACCGGCTTGACGGAAGCCGACTACCGGACCGCCGACGATTGGGATTGCGTCGTCGCCGGGCCGCTGATCGCGCTGATGCGCGCCCTCGTGAGCGATCTCGCCGGCGAGGCGCTGCGGGCCCGGATCGAAGCCAACCTTGCCGGTCAGGCGACGCCGGAACTTTCCGCCATTCACCTGATGCGCAGCCAGCGCGACATCACCGCGGCGGTGCCGCCCTACATGGCCGCCTATCTCATGGCGCGGCTGCCGGATAGGGTGTAGGCGCGGGGGATGGCGGAATCGCGTGATATCATGGCTGCCGAGCGAGGAGACGCAATCGAAATGGCCGACAAGACCGCGCAGGCGAGCGCCACGTCGCTGAAGCCCTATGTCCGCCCGTTCCGGGTCGACGGTTCGAAGGAATTCCATCTCAAGCTGTTCCAGCGCGACGCCGACGGCGACCTCGAAAAGGATCAGGGCCACGCCATCATCGAGGCCAATCGCAAGCGGTTGAGCGATCTTCAGGAAAAGCTCTACGCGCAGGACCGCTGGTCGCTGCTGCTGATTTTCCAGGGCATGGACGCGGCCGGCAAGGACAGCGCCATCGAAAGCGTGTTCGACGGCGTCAACCCGCAGGGCTGCGAGGTCTATTCCTTCAAGACGCCGACCGCCAAGGAACTGGATCACGATTTCATGTGGCGCGCGGCGATCTGCCTGCCGGAGCGCGGCCGCATCGGCATTTTCAATCGCTCATATTATGAGGAATGCCTGATCGTGCGGGTGCATCCGGAGGTCCTCGCCCAGGAGCGCATCCCGCAAAAGCTGGTGACCAAGAACATCTGGCGCGAACGCTTCGAGGATATTTCGGCTTTCGAGCGTTACCTCTCGCGCAACGGCACCGTGGTCCTGAAATTCTTCCTCAACGTCTCCCGTGAGGAGCAGCGCCAGCGCTTCCTCGCCCGGCTCGACGAGCCGGAGAAGAACTGGAAGTTCTCGCTGGGCGACGTCGCCGAGCGCCAGCACTGGGACCGCTATCAGGCGGCCTATCAGGACATGATCCGGCATACCGCCAGCGCGGTGGCGCCATGGTACGTGGTGCCGGCGGACCGCAAGTGGTTCGCGCGGGTGGTGATCGGCTCGGTCATCGTCGACGCGCTGGAAAAGCTCGACCTGCGTTTCCCCAAGGTGGACAAAGCCACGCTGGAGCAATTCGGGCAGGCGCGGGTGGCGCTGGAAAAGGAAGGCAAGGGCGGCGCCAAGGCCGCGGCGAAGGGCAAGAAGAAACCCTGAGAAACCGCCGGGCCGGGGCGGGCGGGCATTTTTGCATTGCGGGACCCCGACTTTGTCGGTTAAAGTCACCGCAGGCAGGTATTCCGGCAACGATCCGACAAGGATTTGCGCCGAGACTCCCGCCTAAAGGGACCAGCAATGCCGATTCGCAGCCACATGACGGGAGATCACGGGAGCGCCGCCACCGGCCGGCCCGCCGCGATTTCGGCCGTCCTGTCGCCTGCCTTATCGCCTGTCCTGGCGTCGTCCCTGCTTATTGGCGGACTGCTTCTTATCGGCCCCTGAGGGCCGTCTGGGCCGTTGCGCCTGGGCACTCAGGGGTTTTGTGAGATCATCCGCCACCCGAGCGCCCCCTGTGATGCGGCGCACCTGACCAAAGGAATCTTCAAGATGACGACCGCCAACAAGTCCGAGAAGGACCGCGTTATCATTTTCGACACCACCTTGCGCGACGGCGAGCAGTGCCCCGGCGCGACCATGACCTTCGAGGAAAAGCTGGAGGTCGCCGAACTGCTCGACGACATGGGCGTCGATGTCATCGAGGCCGGTTTCCCGATCACCTCGCCCGGTGACTTCGAGGCCGTCAGCGAGATCGCCCGGCGCTCCAAGAACGCGGTCATCGCCGGCCTGTCCCGCGCCCATCCGGCCGATATCGACCGCTGCGCCGAGGCGGTGAAGTTCGCCCGGCGCGGCCGCGTCCACACCGTGATCGCCACCTCGCCGCTGCATATGCGGGTGAAGCTGAACAAGACCCCCGAGCAGGTGATCGAAACCTCGGTGGCCATGGTCCAGCGCGCCCGCAACCAGATCGACGACGTCGAATGGTCGGCCGAGGACGGCACCCGCAGCGAGATGGACTTCCTCTGCCGCATCGTCGAGGCGGTGATCAAGGCCGGCGCCACCACGGTGAATATTCCCGATACCGTCGGCTACACCGTGCCGGAGGAATACACCCACTTCATGCGTACGCTGATCGAGCGCGTGCCCAATTCCGACAAGGCGGTGTTCTCGGTCCACTGCCACAACGATCTCGGCATGGCGGTCGCCAACTCGCTGGCGGGCATCGCCGGCGGCGCGCGTCAGGTTGAGTGCACCATCAACGGCATCGGCGAGCGGGCGGGCAACGCCGCGCTTGAGGAAATCGTGATGGCGATCAACGTCCGCAACGACAAGTTTCCGTTCTGGAACAAGATCGACACCACGATGCTGACCCGCGCCTCCAAGGTGGTGTCGGCGGCGACCTCGTTCCCGGTGCAGTACAACAAGGCGATCGTCGGCCGCAACGCCTTCGCCCACGAGAGCGGCATCCACCAGGACGGCGTGCTGAAGGACGCCTCCACCTACGAGATCATGCGGCCGGAAATGGTCGGCCTGAAGCAGTCCTCGCTGGTGCTCGGCAAGCATTCCGGCCGCCATGCCTTCATCCACAAGCTGGAGGAGTTGGGCTACAAGCTCGGCGACAATCAGCTTGAGGACGCCTTCGCCCGCATGAAGGCGCTGGCCGACCGCAAGAAGGATATCTATGACGAGGACATCGAGGCGCTGGTCGATCAGGAACTGGCGGCGTCGCACGACCGCATCAAGCTGACCTCGCTGACGGTGATCGCCGGCACCCACGGGCCGCAGCGCGCCACCATGAAGCTCGACATCGACGGCCAGGTGAAGATCGAGGAAGCCGAGGGCAACGGCCCGGTGGACGCGGTGTTCAACTGCATCAAGGCGCTGGTGCCGCACGAGGCGCGGCTGGAGCTTTATCAGGTCCACGCCGTCACCGAGGGCACCGATGCGCAGGCCGAGGTGTCGGTGCGGCTCGCCCATGAGGGACGCTCGATGACGGCGCGCGCCGCCGACCCGGATACGCTGGTGGCCTCGGCCAAGGCCTATCTCGGCGCGCTCAACAAGATCGTCATGAAACGCCAGCGCGACGTGCCGGCGGCGGCGGCGAGTTGATCTGGCGCAACGTCGCGCGCATTTGACCGGCGATATAACAACGCGACGCCTCACCGGCGTCGCGTTTTGCGTTGCAGCATGGCTTGTCGGGCTCCCGCCAAAGGAAGCATAGCCGCGAGGCGGGCAAACCGGTATTGACGGCCTCCATCCTTTTCAAGGATGGTATCGACTTAGTGGAATGACAGCATCGGGCTGGTCGAACGATCGATCCGATACGATACGACAATCGAATACGGGAGGACGAATGCGCAAGATCATGTTTTTGGGAGCTGCGATCGCGGCGCTCGGCTTCATCGTGCCGGCGGCCGCGCAACAGCCGATCATTATCAAATTCAGCCACGTTGTCGCGCCGAACACGCCGAAGGGACTGGCGTCGCAGAAGTTCGCCGAGCTGGCGGCGAAATACACCGACAACAAGGTGAAGGTCGAAGTCTATCCCAACTCGCAGCTCTACAAGGACAAGGAAGAACTCGAAGCGCTGCAACTCGGCGCGGTGCAGATGCTGGCGCCCTCGCTCTCCAAATTCGGCCCGATCGGGGTCAGGGAGTTCGAGGTTTTCGACCTTCCCTATATCCTTCCCGATCTCGCCTCGCTCCGCAAAGTGACCGACGGCCCGCTCGGGAAAAAGCTTTTCGGCCTGCTCGACAAGAAAGGCATCACCGGCCTCGCTTATTGGGACAACGGCTTCAAGCAGATGAGCGCCAACAAGCGGCTGGTCGCGCCGGAAGACTATAAGGGCCTGAAATTCCGCATCCAGTCGTCCAAGGTGCTCGAAGCCCAGTTCCGCGCGCTCGGCGCCATCCCGCAGGTGATGGCGTTCTCCGAAGTCTACCAGGCGCTCCAGACCGGGGTGGTCGACGGCCAGGAGAACACGCCCTCCAACATGTACACCCAGAAGATGCACGAGGTGCAGAAGCACACCACCCTGACCAATCACGGCTACATCGGCTATGCGGTGATCGCCAACAAGAAGTTCTGGGATGGCCTGCCGGCCGATATCCGCGGCCAGCTCGAAAAGGCGATGAAGGAAGCCACCGAATACGGCAACGGACAATCGGCCAAGGAGAACGACGAGGCGCTGGAAGCCATGCGCGCGTCCGGAAAGACCGAGCTGATCAAGCTGACCAAGGAGCAGGACGACGCCATGCGCAAGGCCATGCTGCCGGTCTACAAGGAGGTGTCGTCGCGGGTCGGCAAGGACCTGATCAACGAATTCCTGCGTGAGGAAGGTCGGCCGCCGATCGATTGAGGCTGCGATCCGTCGCTGTTGTTCAAGAAAAGACGAGTCTGATTCGACGGCGTTGGATCAGACTCGTTATTTGTCTCTAGCGTGATTTGTTTCTAGCGTGATTTGTCTTTCGCGTTTTCGTGCCAGGCGGAAACCGCTTCGCGTGAACAAGACGCGCAGATCAAGAACAGAGTGTCTTTCGCCGTCTCGATGAAACGGTGGAAAGTTCGAAGCACTTGATTACGGCCCGATCCGGAAATGGCGTCCGCCGTTTCCGGACCGCGCATCGGGGGGAAGCGCGGCCGCTCCGGCCGCGTCGCGGGGCGGTCCGCCGGAAACGGCGATCGTCCAACGCCACGGGGGCATCCATGTTTATGAAGATCCTCGACCGGCTTGAGGAAATCCTGATCGCGACGTTGATGGCGCTCGCGACCGTGATCATCTTCATCGCCGTCGCTCATCGCTATCTGCTGGGTGTGTCCTGGCTCTACCCGATCCTGTTCCCGATCAACCTGTCATGGGCGCAGGAGCTTTGCATCTTCATGTTCGTGTGGGTCGCCAAGTTCGGCGCCGCCTATGGCGTGCGGACCGGCATTCACGTCGGCGTCGACGTCGTGGTCAATCAGCTCAAGCCGCCATGGCGCAATATCGTCATCACCTTCGGGTTGCTGTGCGGCGCGTTCTTCACCTTCGTGATCGGCACCATGGGCGCCAAGTTCGTCTATGGCCTGATGTACACCGACCAGGTGACGCCGGATCTCGAAATCCCGAGCTGGTTCGTCTACCTCTGCATTCCGCTTGGCTCCTATCTGATGTGCTTCCGCTTCCTCCAGGTCGCCTATTCGTATTGGCGCACCGGCGAATTACCGCATCATGACGCCTCACACGTCGAAGGCATCGACCTTGACGAGCCGCCGCCGGTCGTGAGGGGAGTCGCCCAATGAGCAGCGCATTCATTTTTGGGCTTCTCATCGTCTTCATGCTGACGGGGATGCCGATCTCGATCGCGCTCGGCCTCACCGTGCTCACCTTCATCTTCACGATGACCGAGATCCCGACCGAGTCGGTGGCGCTGAAGCTGTTCACCGGCATCGACAATTTCGAGATCATGGCGATCCCGTTCTTCATCCTGGCGGGCAACTTCCTCACCCACGGCGGCGTGGCGCGGCGGATGATCAACTTCGCCACCTCGATGGTCGGCCACTGGTACGGCGGCCTCGGTCTCGCCGGCGTGATGGCCTGCGCGCTGTTCGCCGCGATTTCCGGCTCCTCGCCGGCCACCGTGATCGCGATCGGCTCGATCATGCTGCCGGCAATGGTGGCGCAGGGTTTTCCGAAACGGTTCGGCGCCGGCGTCATCACCACCTCGGGCGCGCTCGGCATTCTGATCCCGCCGTCGATCGTGATGGTGATCTACTGCGTGGCGACCGGCGGCAGCATCGCGCTGGATCCGTCGGGCCACCGCGTCTCCTCGGCCTCGGTCGGCCAGATGTTCATGGCCGGCGTCATTCCCGGCCTGATGCTGGCGACCCTGCTCGGCGTCACGACGTTCTACCGCGCCTGGAAGAACGACTATCCGCGGCTGCCCAAGGCGACCTTCGCCGAGCGCGTCACCGCGTTCCGCAAATGCGTGTGGGGGCTGTTGCTGATCGTCATCGTGCTGGGCGGCATCTATGCCGGCCTGTTCACGCCGACGGAGGCGGCCGCCGTCAGCGCGGTCTATGCCTTCGTCATCGCGGTGTTCGTCTATCGCGACATGTCGCTCAAGGACGTGCCGAAGGTGCTGCTCGGCTCCGCCAACATGAGCGCGATGATCCTCTACATCATCACCAACGCGGTGCTGTTCTCGTTCCTGATGGCCAACGAAAACATTCCGCAGCAGATCACGAGCTGGATCACCTCGATCGGCGTCAACTGGGTGGTGTTCCTGCTGATCGTCAACATCGTGCTGCTGGCGGCCGGCAACTTCATGGAAGCCTCATCGATCGTGCTGATCATGGCGCCGATCCTGTTTCCGGTCGCCGTCAGCCTCGGCATCCATCCGGTGCATCTCGGCATCCTGATGGTGGTCAACATGGAGGTCGGCATGTGCCATCCGCCGGTCGGCCTCAACCTCTATGTCGCCTCGGGCATCGCCAAGATGGGCATCACCGAACTGACCGTCGCGGTGTGGCCGTGGCTGATGACCATGCTGATCTTCCTCGTCATGGTCACCTACATTCCCGAGATATCGTTGTGGCTGCCGCGCATGCTGGGAATGTTGTGACGGAATGACGGCGGCCACGTTGATGAACGATCCTTCATCAACGTGTCCGACCTTTAAGTTGATCGGACGCCAAACCGGATTCATCATCGCGCCACCTTATGAAGGAGGTTGTGATGAGGAAAATGGTTCTCGCCGCTCTGGCGGCGTTGACGGTCGCCGGCTCCACTGCGGTCTATGCCCATCAGCGTTCGGGGGCGGACCGCCCGTCGCGCATCAGTGCCGAGGATCGCGCGGCCCTGAGCGACGCGCGGCTCGCCGCCATCAAGGCGGGGCTGAAACTCACGGCGGACCAGGAGAAGCTGTGGCCGCCGGTGGAGGCGGCGGTGCGCGATTTCACCAAGCTGCGGATCGATCGCGCCAATGCGCGCCAGCAGGCCCGCCAGGCCGCTGCGGCGCAAACCGCGAGGCCTGATCCCGTGGCGCGGCTGAGCGCCCGCGCCGACAGCATGGCGGCCACCGCCGCGGCGCTGAAGAAGATCGCCGACGCCGCCGAGCCGCTCTACAAGACCCTCGACGACGGCCAGAAACAGCGGCTGGCGCTGTTGACCCGGATCGAGCGCCGGATGGGCCGCGAGGAATGGCGCAATCATCGCCATCATGAGCGCGGGTTCCGGCATCACTGGCGTGACCGGCGCGGCACGGATCGCGACGAGGATAGCGGCCGGCTGTGAGGCCGCGACGTTTTCCACGCAAGTCAAGGGCCGCCCGCCAACGGGCGGCCCTTTCGTTGAAATCCCATCGCTTTCCGTTGAAAAAGCGACGCGAGTTGACTGCAGCCTGATTCAACTGTGTTGAAGCAGGCTCGTCATTTATCTTTTTGTTTGAGCATGATCTTTTCCGACCCGAAGGGCCGCGAAGCGCAAACCGGTTTCCACTTTTCGGGATCATGCTCTAGACATCGCAGGTCCGCTTTGCTAAACGACGCCCACCCGAAAAAGGCCGGATGGCCCTGGCCGGGTTTCGGGCGATTAGCTCAGTTGGTAGAGCAGCTGACTCTTAATCAGCGGGTCGTAGGTTCGAGCCCTACATCGCCCACCACCCAGT
>JBDHSX010000105.1:0-13201 GCA_039808365.1 Xanthobacteraceae bacterium
AGCGTGAGCTCCGAAGCAATCCAGGGGCCGCGAAGAAAGATCTGGATTGCTTCGCGGAGCCTGTGCTCGGACAACGCGAAGCGTTGATCCAAGTGCTCGCAATGACGATTCAACGTCGACTCAAAGTCGATTCGCCTCACGGGCGCGATGAGTCCCGCCAACGAAAACGGCCGGGACGAGCCCGGCCGTTCGAAACCAATCCAATGTTCGGATAACGCTCACGCGTTCTTCAGCGCCACCCGGAACTCGGCCTCGGTCTTGGCCTTCACCTCGTCGAGGGTGACGCCGTCGGCCAGTTCGATCAGCGCCATGCCGTCATTGCCGTGCTTGTCGATGGTGAACACCGCGAGATCGGTGATCACCATGTCCACCACGCGCTCGCCGGTCAGCGGCAGGTTGCACTGCTTGAGCAGCTTGGAGCCGTCCTTGGCGGTGTGCTCCATCACCACCACGACGCGCTTGACGCCGGCGACGAGATCCATCGCGCCGCCCATGCCCTTGACCATCTTGCCGGGGATCATCCAGTTGGCGAGATCGCCGTTCTGCGCCACCTGCATCGCGCCGAGGATCGACAGGTCGATATGGCCGCCGCGCACCATGGCGAAGGAATCGGCGCTGGAGAAATAGCTGGTGTCCGGCAATTCGGTCACGGTCTGCTTGCCGGCGTTGATGAGGTCGGGGTCTTCCTCGCCCTCATAGGGAAACGGCCCCATGCCGAGCATGCCGTTCTCGCTCTGCAACGAGACGTCGACGCCGTCCGGAATGAAATTCGACACCAGCGTCGGGATGCCGATGCCGAGGTTGACGTAGAAGCCGTCGCGCAATTCCTTGGCGGCGCGGGCGGCCATCTGTTCGCGGGTCCATGCCATCGCTCTGTCCTCCAATCCTGACCGTTACGCGGGGCGCTTGCGGGTGGTGCGCTGCTCGATGCGCTTCTTGTCGGTGCCCACCTCGATGATGCGCTGGACGAAGATGCCCGGCGTATGGATGTGGTCGGGATCGATCTCGCCGGCCGGCACCAGATGCTCGACCTCGGCGACAGTGATCTTCGCCGCGGTCGCCATCATCGGGTTAAAGTTGCGCGCCGTCTTGCGGTAGACCAGGTTGCCGGCGGTGTCGCCCTTCCAGGCATGGACGATCGCCAGATCACCGAACAGGCCGCGCTCCATCAGGTACTTCTGCCCGTCGAATTCCTTCACTTCCTTGCCCTCGGCGATCAGGGTGCCGACGCCGGTCTTGGTGTAGAACGCCGGAATGCCGGCGCCGCCGGCGCGGATGCGCTCGGCCAGCGTGCCCTGCGGGCAGAATTCCAGCTCGAGTTCGCCCGCGAGGAACTGCTGGGCGAACAGCTTGTTCTCGCCGACGTAGGACGAGATCATCTTCCTGATCTGGCGCGTCTCCAGCAGGCGGCTGAGCCCGATGCCGTCGACGCCGGCATTGTTGGACACCACCGTCAGATTCTTGACGCCGGTTTCGCGCAGCGCATCCGACAGCGTTTCGGCGATGCCGCACAGGCCGAAGCCGCCGGACATCACCATCATGCCGTCCTTGACAATGCCTTCGAGTGCCGATTTGGCGTCGGGGTAAACCTTGTTCATGAGACTAGGACCTGATCGAGGGAAGACGCGGGGAGAATTGGGCGCACCGGGATGGCGAACGTCAAATCCAGGCTGTCGATGTATTAGGCGAAATCGTCGCGGGACGTCAATTGCGGGGCGCCCGCCCTCGCCTCCCCGCCGGTGGCCTTGAAAGCGTCAAGAAAACCCATCAAGTTGCCGGCCATCGCACAGCGCGCGGGGGACCGCGCCGCGTTCCGACATCAACCGATCCGAGCAGGCCATTGACCATCGCCCAAGGAATAAAGCGCCTGGGGTTGCCGATCGCGGCGATCCTCGGCGTCGTGCTGGCCGCGCTCGCCAGCCTTTCCTTGCTGCTCGACCGGGATGGCCTGCGCCGGGCCGTCGAAACCCAGATCCGGGCCGTGACCGGCCTCGATCTGGTGGTCAATGGCGGCATCGACATCACGGTCTTCCCGCAGAGCCGGGTGGTCTTCCACGATGTCGGGCTGAAGGACGGCGGCGCGGCCGACGCCGCTTTGAAGGTCGACACCCTGGTGGCGAACCTGCGGCTCCTGCCGCTGCTGCTGCAACGCTTCCAGATCGCCGATGTCGTCCTGATACAGCCGCGAATTCGGGTGGTGCGGCAGGCCGACGGCGGCAGCAACTGGACGCCGTTCATCAACACCCTGACCCGCACCGTCAAGCCGGATGCCGAAAATCCGCTGTCGTTCTCCGAAATCCGCATCCAGGACGGCATTCTGACCTACACCGACGCAGCCGGGCGGACCGAAACCGTCCGGGACATCAATCTGTCGCTGGCGTGGCCGTCAATCTCGCGGTCGTTCGCCGCCACCGGCCGGTTCGACTGGCGCGGCGCGCGCGTCGACGGCAGCGTCAGCGTCAACGACTTCATCGCGGCGCTGGCCGGCGAACGCTCCGGGCTGAAGGTCCGCGTCGCCGCGCCGTCGCTGAAGCTGGCCTTCGACGGCGCCGTCGCCAACAAGACCAGCCTGATGATGGACGGCACGCTGACCGCCGACTCGGGCTCGCTGCGCAACGCGATGCGCTGGCTCGGCCAGGCGCCGCCCGGCCAGGGCGGGTTCGGGCGGTTCGCCCTCAAGGCCCGCGCCAACCTGGTCGGCCCGTCGCTGGCGCTCACCAATGTCAACGTCGAACTCGACGGCAACGCCGCCGAAGGCGTCATGACCTACAGCAACATCGGACGCCAGACCCTGCAAGCGACGCTGGCCGCGGGCGCGCTCGATTTCACGCCCTATGTCAGCACGTTCCGATGGCTGACCTCGGGCGCGCGCGACTGGAACCGGCAATTGTTCGACCTCAGCGCGCTGTCGGCCACCGATCTCGACATCCGCCTGTCGGCGGCCAAGGTCGCGGTGGGATCGACCAAGCTCGGCCGCACCGCGCTGGGGGCCAACCTGCGCGGCGGCACGCTGGCGCTGAGCGTCGCGGAAGCGCAGATTTTCGGCGGCATCGCCAAGGGCTCGCTCGGCGTCGCGCGCGACGACCTCAAGGCCGACGTCAAGGCGCAGTTTCAACTGGCGGATGTCGACCTGCAAAGCAGCGCCAGCGAACTGTTCGGCACCGGCAAGCTGTCCGGACGCGGCAACCTCACCATCGCCCTCGGCGCCACCGGCTCAAGCCCGTTCGGGCTGGCGCAGACGCTCAACGGGACCGCCACGCTGATCGGGCACGACGGCGCCATCAGCGGCTTCAACGCCGAACAGCTCTTAAAACGGCTGGAGCGGCGGCCGTTGTCCGGCGGCGGCCATTTCCGCAGCGGCCAGACCCCGTTCGAGACGCTGAAAATCGCCGTCCGTTTCAACGACGGCGTGGCGACCGCCGACGATATCCAGATCAGCGGCCCGAACGCCAATCTGACCCTGACCGGCACCGCCTCGGTGCCGTTGCGCGAATACGATCTCAAGGGCGTCGCCAGCCTGGTCTCGACGGCGGCCGACGCGCCGAAATTCGAACTGCCGTTCGTGGTGCAAGGCCCGTGGGACGACCCGCTGATCTTTCCCGATCCGGTCAGCCTGATCCGCCGCTCGCCGGCCTCGGCGCCGCTGCTCGACGCGGTGAAGGATCACCGCGCCCGCAACGCCGTGCGCTCGGTTCTCGAACGCATCACCGGCCAGAAACCCGCCGCCGCGCCACCGCCGGCGGCCGAGGCCACGCCGGCGAAATCCAACTGAACTAAGATGCGATCGGGGTTGACGGCTTCATGGAGCCGTCATTGCGAGGAGCGCAAGCGACGAAGCAATCCAGAGGTCGCGAAGAAAGACTGGATTGCTTCTCTTCGCTCGCAATGACGTCTCACCTCGCAACGACGTTTCAGCGCGCAACAACAATGCTGCTCACATCGGCGCGGCGTTGCCGCCGCGCCGGCCGGACAGTTTCGTCGCCAGCGACGCCGTGACGATGGTCAAGGCCACCGCGCCGATCATCAACGCGCAGATCGCATTGATCATCGGCTTCACCCCCAGCCGCACCTCGGAGTAAATCCGGATCGGCAGCGTCGCCGAGCCCGGCCCCGTGGTGAAGCTGGCGATCACCAGATCGTCCAATGACAGCGTGAAGGCCAGCATCCACCCCGCCGCGATCGCCGGCAGGAGCAGCGGCAGCGTCACCGCGACGAAGGCCCGCACCGGTCCGCAGCCGAGATCCATCGCCGCTTCCTCAAGGCTGCGATCGATGGCGCCGAGCCGCGATTGCACGATCACCGCGACGAAGCACATCGTCAGCGTGGTGTGGGCGATGGTCACCGTCCAGAAGCCGCGCTCCATGCCAAGCGCGACGAACAGCAGCAGCAGCGACAGGCCGGTGATCACTTCCGGCATCACCAGCGGCGCGTACAGCATGCCGGAGAACAGCGTGCGGCCCTTGAAGCGTTCGCCACGCGTCAGTGCCAGCGCCGCCAAGGTCCCGAGCACCGCGGCGAGCGTCGCCGACACCGCCGCCACCCGCAGGCTGGTCGCGGCCGCAGCCAGCATCGCCTCGTCGTTGAAGAATGCCACGTACCAGCGCAGCGACCAGCCGCCCCAGACCGTGACCAGTTGCGAGGCGTTGAACGAATAGATCACCAGGATCACGATCGGCAGATAGAGGAAGGCGAGCCCCAGCGCCAGCGCGGCGACGTTGAATCGCGACATCGCATTGAAGCGGCGCGCGCTCATGGCCGCACCATCTGGCGACGCTGAAACCGGTCGTAGATCACCAGCGGCAGCAGCAGGATTACCAGCAGCATCACCGCCGTCGCGGCGGCGACCGGCCAGTCGCGATTGGTGAAGAACTCCAGCCACAGGGTCTGGCCGATCATCGGCGAATCCGATCCGGCCAACAGATCGGGAATGACGAACTCGCCGACCAGCGGAATGAAGCACAGCAACGCGCCGGCGCCGACGCCGGGCAACGACAACGGCAGCGTCACCCGCCAGAAACTCTGCAACGGCGAACTGCCGAGATCGGCGGCGGCCTCGCACAGCGCCGGATCGAGTTTCGACAAGGTCGCATAGAGCGGCAGGATCATGAACGGCAGATAGGAATAGACCATGCCGATATACATCGCCGTATCAGTCGACAGCCACACCACCGGCGCGGACACGATCCGCAGCGCCAGCAGCACCTGATTGAGCAGGCCGTCATGTTGCAGGATATTGATCCAGGCATAGACGCGGATCAGGAACGAGGTCCAGAACGGCACGATCACCAGCATCATCGCCAACGGCTGCCAGCGCCGCGGCAGGCGCGACATCGCATAGGCGATCGGATAGCCGATCAGGAGCAGCAGCGCTGTCGTCGTCGTCGCCACCGTCAGGCTGCGCAGGCCCGACAACAAATAGAGATCATCCGACAGCAACAGGCGGAAATTGTCGAACGACAGCGAGCCGGCGGCCGCGACCAGCGCCTGCCAGCCGGCGCCGAGATCGAACACCGGCAGATAGGGCGGCTGGGCGTTGGCGACCTGCGACAGGCTGAGTTTCAACACGAAGCCGAACGGCACCAGAAAGAACAGCACCATCCAGCCGTAGGGCGCGATGGCCGCGAGCCGCGCCGGCCGCGTAAACAGGTTGCGTCCGCTCATGTCATCGATCCAGCACGATGCAATCGTCGGGCGAAAACCACGCCGTCACCCGCTGGCCCGCGCCATAGGCGTCGGCGTGAAGCCGTGCCGCGTTGGCCAGCGACACGCGCAGCGTCGCGCCGCCGGCGAGCGCGACCGTATAGACCGACGCGCTGCCGAGATAGCCAACATCGCGGATCGTGCCCTCCAGCCGGTTAATCGCGCCGCCGGCGGGATCGTCGACCGGCGGGCGCGACGACAATCTGATCTTTTCCGGCCGGATGGCGACGCAAACCTCGGTGGCGTCGCTGAGGTCGCGCGGCACAGGCGCCGCGAGCACGCCCGCGCCTTCCGTCGTCACCCGCAGGCGCCCCGCCTCGCGCGCCGTGATCCGGCCTTCAATGATGTTGATGTCGCCGACGAATTCGGCGACCCAGCGCGAGCGCGGCGCCTCGTAGAGCTGGCGCGGCGTCGCCACCTGGGCGAGCCGGCCGGCGTTCATCACCCCGATGCGGTCGGCGAGCGTCATCGCCTCGTCCTGATCGTGGGTCACGACGATGAAGGTGAGGCCGAGCTTTCGTTGCAGCGCCAGCAGCTCGCGCTGGGTGCTGTCGCGCAGTTTCTTGTCGAGCGCCGCCAGCGGCTCGTCGAGCAGCAGCAATTGCGGCCGCCGCGCCAGAGCGCGCGCCAGCGCCACGCGCTGACGCTGGCCGCCCGACAATTGCTCGGGACGGCGCTTCTCCAGCCCTTCGAGCCGCACCAGCGCCACCAGCTCGGCGACGCGCGCGGCGATATCGGCGCGCCGCATCCCCGCCCGCCGCAAGCCGAAGGCGATGTTGTCGCGCACGCTGAGATGCGGAAACAGCGCGTAGTTCTGGAACATCATGTTGACCGGCCGCAGATGCGGCGGCACCTGCGCGACATCCGCCCCGTTCAGCAAAATCTTGCCGGAATCCGGGGTCTCGAACCCGGCCAGCATCCGCAGCAAGGTGGTCTTGCCGCAACCGCTCGGCCCCAGCAGCGCAAAGAATTCGCCGGCCCGGATGTCGAGCGAGACGCCGTCGACCGCAGTGAAGCCGCCGAACCGCTTGCCGACGGCGTCAATGCGCAACAGCGGCAACGCCGTGCCCGCTTGTGGCGTGGTGTCTGAAAGTGCTTCCACCCTGTCACTCCCGAGGATGCCGCAGCCCGCGCCGCCGGATCGCGGCACACCATGTAGCCGGGGACGCCCGCCGGCTCAACCGCCGCGCGCGATATTCGCCGTCATTGCGAGGAACGAAGCGACGAAGCAATCCAGTCTTGGCTTCGCGGCTTCTGGATTGCTTCGCTTCGCTCGCAATGACGATTGAGACCTCCTCTCGACCTTTCGGCGTCGGAGGCGCATTCTGACGCATATTCAGGTCTCACACTCCCAACAACGAGCCGAAGGCCGATGGATCAGATCGAATGCGTCATCGTCGGAGCGGGCGTCGTCGGCCTGGCGATCGCCCGGCGACTGGCGCGCGCCGGCCGCGAGGTCGTGGTGCTGGAAGCCACGGAAGCCATCGGCACCGGGACATCGTCGCGCAACAGCGAGGTGATTCACGCCGGCATCTATTACGCCGCCGGCAGCATGATGGCCCGGATGTGCGTCAGCGGCAAAGCGGCGCTCTATGCCTATTGCCGCGACCACGGCATTCCCCACCGCAATTGCGGCAAGCTGATCGTGGCGACGCGGCCGGAGGAAGCCGACAAGCTGCAATCGATCCGAACGCGCGCCAGCGCCAACGGCGTTGACGATCTGCAATTCCTGAGCGGAACGGAGGCGCGCGCGCTGGAGCCCGCACTCGCTTGCCGCGCGGCGCTGCTGTCGCCCTCGACCGGGATCGTCGACAGCCACGCCCTCATGCTGTCACTGCGCGGCGAGGCCGAGGCGGCCGGCGCCGCCTTCGCCTTTCATGCGCCGCTCTCGCAGGCGCGGGTCAAGCGCGACGGCATCGAGATCGATGTCGGCGGCGAGGCTCCGATGTCATTGCAATGCCGCCTGCTGATCAACGCCGCCGGACTCGGCGCGACCACGGTGGCGCGCCGGATCGACGGCATGCCACCCGGCCTCATTCCCCCGGCCTACCTGGCCAAGGGCAATTACTTCAGTTGCAGCGCCCGCTCGCCGTTCTCGCGCCTGATCTATCCGGTGCCCGAACCCGGCGGACTCGGCGTCCACCTGACGCTGGATCTCGCTGGTCAAGCCAAATTCGGGCCGGACGTCGAATGGATCGACAGCATCGATTACACCGTCGACCCCGCGCGCGTTGAAAAGTTCTATCCGGCCATCCGCCGCTATTGGCCCGGCCTTCCCGATGGCGCGCTGACGCCCGGCTATGCCGGCATCCGCCCCAAAATCGTCCCACCGGCGGTGGCGGTGCAGGATTTCGTCATTCAGAACGGGCGCGTCCATGGCGTCGCCGGGCTCATCAATCTGTTCGGGATCGAGTCGCCCGGATTGACGTCATGCCTCGCCATCGCCGATCACGTCGCGGCGTTGGCGCAAGCCTGATCCGGCCGCGGCGGTCGGACCGCATCGCGATCACCACCGCATCCGTTGTAAAGACTCACCGTCTTCGGCGCACGGCATAGGATGCGCCGAACGACATGTCCGCACGAATTAACAACGATGCAGCCATCGCGATCGCGCGTCGTCACGACGCGCGACATCGGCAACGACAATCATTGCTTCCGAATTCAATCAGAAGCAGACGTCACGCGCGCTTCGACCATGCCGCTTCGTCTAAATTCCTCTAATGCAGCGTGGCGGCGGTGTTTTGCCGGAGTTTTTCGATTTCATCCTTGAGCAGCAATTTTCGCCGCTTGAGTTCGACGATACGCAGATCGTCGGTGGACAGATGCCTGAGGGCCTCATGCAACTCACTCTCGAGAACGCGGTGCTTTCGTTCCAGTTCATCGAGATGCGACTGAACCGCCATTTATAACCTCCTCGGGTCGGGATGAATCTCAAACGCGATTTGGATGATGAAGTCTACATGACATGGGAATTCTGTCGATAGCTATAAGGTCGCGGATGCGGGTTCCGGCGCGGCTATGAAAAACAAACCGTGAGCGCGGAACCGCGCGCGCTTGCGCGCCCGGTCAATCGTCTGGATAATGCCGGCGACGCATCCGCATGGGTTGCAGCCACCGTTTGGCGATACAAGATTTTCAATGACATGACCCACGACGAACGCGAACTCGGCGCCGAGCTGGTGCGGCTGCAACAGGAACACCGCGACCTCGACGCGGCCATCGAGGCGCTGCATCAATCGCCGGCGCCGGATTTGCTGCGCTTGCAGCGGCTGAAAAAACGCAAGCTGGCGCTGCGCGATCGCATCGCGTTTATCGAGGACCAGATCACCCCGGATATCATTGCCTGACAGGCTGTGAAAAAATTGCCAGGCTCAACTTACATCAGTATCCCGGGCGCGATGCCGCGTGCCGCGCTGCATCGCAAAACCGGGAGCTTCGCAAACGCCGTGGCTGGAACGGCCCCGGCTCTGCGGAGCGGTATTTCATGCCGCACCGCGTCCGGGGCACAGTGGCCATACCGCGGCGACGAGTGTCTTGCTCCGGTCGGGGTAAACGGATAATCCAGCTTATGTTTCTGGATTTTCAAAAAGAATTGACGCGATGAACGCCCCTGTCACCATTATCATGGGCAGCCAGTCGGACTGGGAAACCATGCGCCACGCCGCCGAGACGCTGACCGCGCTCGGCGTCACGCACGAGGCGTTGATCGTCTCGGCGCACCGCACGCCCGACCGGCTCTACGCTTTCGCCAAGGGCGCCAAGGCCGCCGGCTGCAAGGTGGTGATCGCCGGCGCCGGCGGCGCGGCGCACCTGCCGGGCATGACGGCCGCCCTCACCGAACTGCCGGTGTTCGGGGTGCCGGTGGAATCCAAGGCGCTGTCCGGCGTCGATTCGCTCTATTCCATCGTCCAGATGCCGGCCGGCGTTCCGGTCGGCACGCTGGCGATCGGCCGGGCCGGCGCCGTCAACGCCGCTCTGCTCGCCGCCAGCGTGCTCGCGCTCAACGATCCCGCCCTCGCCGGCCGGTTGGCCGAATGGCGGGCGCAGCAGACGGCGGCCGTGGCCGAGCGTCCGGAGGGGGCGACGTGACGGACCAGGGTCGGACCAAGCTGAAGCCGGGCGACACCATCGGCATTCTCGGCGGCGGCCAGTTGGGCCGCATGCTGGCGCTGGCCGCGGCGCGGCTCGGGCTGCGCTGCCAGGTGTTTTCGCCCGACCCCGATTCGCCGGCGTTCGACGTGGTCGCGAACGCGACCTGCGCCGAATATGCCGACGTCGAGGCGCTCGAGCTGTTCGCGACCGGCGTCGACGTGGTCACTTATGAGTTCGAGAACGTCCCGGCGGCGACCGCCATGGTGCTGTCGGCGCGGCGGCCGGTGCTGCCCAACCACAAGGTGCTGGAAATCACCCAGGACCGGCTGGCCGAAAAGGACTTCGTCAACAGCCTCGGCATCGCCACCGCGCCCTATGCTGACGTCGCCTCGGCCGCCGGCCTGCGGACCGCGATCGCCACCATCGGCCTGCCGGCGGTGCTCAAGACCCGCCGCTTCGGCTATGACGGCAAGGGACAGGCGATGCTGCGCCAGGGCGTCGACGCCGACGCGGCATGGGCCGATCTCGAAACCAAATCCGCCATCCTCGAAGGCTTCGTGCCGTTCGAGCGCGAGATATCGGTGATCGCCGCGCGCGGCGGCGACGGCCGGGTCGAATGCTTCGACGTCACCGAGAACGAGCACCGCGACCATATCCTGAAGCATTCCCGCGCGCCGGCGCACATTCCCGCAACGCTGGCGCAGGAGGCCCGCGCCATCGCCACCCGCATCGCCACCGCGCTCGATTACGTCGGCGTGCTGGCGGTCGAGATGTTCGTGGCGCCCGGCGCGCACGGACCGACGCTGCTGGTGAACGAAATCGCCCCCCGGGTCCACAACTCCGGCCACTGGACGCTGGACGGCGCGTCGGTCTCGCAGTTCGAGCAGCACATTCGCGCCATCGCCGGGTGGCCGCTGGCGAAGCCGGTGCGCCATGGCATGGTGACGATGACCAACCTCATCGGCGACGAGGTCCACGACTTCGAACGATGGCTGACCGTGCCGGGAGCGACGGTGCATCTCTACGGCAAGGGCGCGACGCGCCCGGGCCGCAAGATGGGGCATGTCACGCAGGTCGATCCCGCGACGTCTGCCGAGCCGTAAACGGCTACACCGTCCCACAAACAAAAAGGACCATGGGTCGCCCCATGGTCCCTTGCCGTCACGACATCCTGACGATTATTTGCCGGTCACGGTGCCGGCCGGGGCATCCGGGCTGAGCCAGCGATAGAGCACGCCCCCGAGCACGCCGCCGACCAGCGGCGCCACCCAGAACAGCCAAAGCTGCTGCAACGCCCAGCCGCCGACGAACAGCGCCGGTCCGGTGCTGCGGGCCGGATTGACCGAGGTGTTGGTCACCGGAATGCTGACGAGGTGGATCATGGTCAGCGTCAGGCCGATCGCCAGCGGGGCGAAGCCGACGGGAGCCTTGCCGTGGGTCGAGCCCATGATGATGAACAGGAATACCATGGTCATCACCACTTCGCAGATCAGGCTCGCGGCCAGGCTGTAATGCCCCGGCGAATGCTCGCCAAAGCCGTTCGAGGCGAAACCCTTGGCGAGGTCGAAGCCGGGGGCGCCGCTGGCGATCAGGTAAAGCACCGCCGCGGCGACGATGGCCCCGATCACCTGGGAGATGATGTAGGGCGCGACCTGCCCGGTCGGAAAGCGGCCGCCGGCAGCCAGCCCGACGGTGACCGCCGGATTGAGGTGGCAGCCGGAAATGTGGCCGATGGCGTAGGCCATGGTCACCACGCTGAGACCGAAGGCCAGCGCAACCCCGAGCAGCCCGATCCCGACCTGCGGGAACCCGGCCGCGATGACGGCGCTACCGCAACCGGCGAAAGTCAGCCAGAAGGTTCCGATCGCCTCGGCGACGTATTTCTGAGTATTCATCGTTTTGCTCTTTCCCCTTAAGAGTCGCGAATCGCCCCGTAACTATGGAATCAAGCGCCCGAAACTGTCGAGCTACCGACTGCCGGCAGCCGCAAGAATAGGTGGAAACCGCCGCCAAATACCGCCATTGTGACGCCCGGTCGTGGTGGACATTCCCGATCCGATCTGGTACAGCGACGCCCTTGAGGTCAGGGACACGGCCCTTTGTCGCCCCCTGCCTTCCCAGAATTCCAATCCGGTTTATTGAAAAGAGGATGGCGCGTGCAGGTTCTCGTCCGCGATAATAACGTCGATCAAGCTCTCAAGGCGCTCAAGAAGAAGATGCAGCGCGAGGGCATTTTCCGCGAGATGAAGCTCCGCGGCCATTACGAAAAGCCGTCCGAGAAGAAGGCCCGCGAAAAGGCCGAAGCCGTGCGCCGCGCCCGCAAGCTGGCCCGCAAGAAGTTGCAGCGCGAGGGTCTGTTGCCGATGAAGCCGAAGCCGGTGTTCGGCGCCGGCCCCGGCGGTGATCGTGGCGCGCGCGGTCCGGCCGCCGGCGCGGGTCCGCGCGGTCCGCGCTGAACCCCACATCGATCGTGGAATGACGAAAACGCGGGCCGCTCGGCCCGCGTTTTTGTTTGCGGCGGATGCGTCAGGGCCGCGCTATCGCGGCAACACGGCGTGGAGAACCGATTTCGCGGTGGTCGCGACGCCGTCCGCCGCCGACTGGGTCTGGGACACCAGCATCGTTTCCACATCGGTGGAAAGCGCCGACAGCCGCTTGATCAACGGCATCTCCGCCATCGGTGGAATCAGCCGATCCAGACCGGTTCGCGCCGACGCGGCCGCCGCGTCGATCCGCGGCCGCGCCGGCATTTCCACGTCTTGCGCCTCCGGCACCAGATTGATCGCCGGCGTCACCGCCGCGGCGGCGGGCGGCGCGGCCGCGACGCGCGTCGAAACGCGCTCGCGTTGCGACGCCGCCATCCCGATATGGCCGCCGCGATGGACGACATTGAGCCGCTCGCCGATGGTCCGCTTCGGTCCATCGAGGTTTCGCGATGATATCGCCACCGCCTCCGGCCGCTGCCGCGAGGCCGCCGGCGTTTCCGTCGCGACGGCCTTGTCGACGACCGGAATCGGCGTGGCGAAAGGCGCGTCGTCGATCGCGACGGTGTCGGCCTTCGACGCGAGCGTCGAGGCCGGCGCGGCGGGCCTGGCGTAGATGTAGTTATGGACGATGTAGCCCCCGATCACCGAGGCCGCGACGGAGGGAAAAACGTTCAGAACAAACTTCGAAATCAATTTGAGCATCGGCGGCAGCTCCCCGAGGCAATCCGGCGGGTGTCCCCCACCCCACCGTGCCTTGGTGCGAGAGCTTTGGGGCCGATTGAGGGATCAATCGCGACCGATCAGTGGCAACCCGCCGATCGGACCTAGAAGAATTTCAAGCGGCCGAACACCATGTAGCTGGTGAGATCGCGGCCATACTCGGCCTTGAGCTCATCGGGCAGACCGTAGCGGCTGACCAGACC
>JBDHSX010000106.1:0-13098 GCA_039808365.1 Xanthobacteraceae bacterium
TCGCCGACTTCGGGATGGGTGCGCAGCACCGCGTCCATCGCCTCGAACATGTCGCGCATCCGCTGCTCGGACACCGGACTTTCGACCACGACGACAAGCTCGGGCTTGTTGGACGACGCCCGCACCAATCCCCAGCTGCCGTCCTCGACCGTGACGCGCACGCCGTTGACGGTGACGAGATCGCGGATCGCCTGGCCCGCCACCTTGTCGCCCTTGGCCTTCGCCGCCTCGAAATGCTTCACCACCGCGTCGACGATGCCGTACTTGGTCTCGTCCGCGCAATGCGGCGACATGGTCGGCGACGACCATGTCTTCGGCAGCGCGTTCTTGAGGTCCGCCATCGACTTGCCCGGCGCGCGGTCGAGCATCTCGCAGACCGCGATCGCGGAAATCAGGCCGTCGTCGTAACCGCGGCCGAACGGCGCGTTGAAGAAGAAGTGACCCGACTTCTCGAAGCCCGCCAGCGCGCCGACCTCGTGGGTGCGCCGCTTCATGTAGGAATGGCCGGTCTTCCAGTAGGTCGCGGTCGCGCCCTGCTTCTGCAACACCGGGTCGGTGACAAAGAGACCGGTCGACTTCACGTCGACCACGAAGCGGGCGTCCTTGTGGATCGCGGAGATATCACGCGCGAGCATGACGCCGACCTTGTCGGCGAAAATCTCCTCGCCGGTGTTGTCGACCACGCCGCAGCGGTCGCCGTCGCCGTCGAAGCCGAGACCGACATCGGCCTTGTGCTCCAGCACCGCATCGCGAATGGCATGGAGCATCTCCATGTCTTCCGGATTCGGATTGTATTTCGGGAAGGTGTGATCGAGTTCGGTGTCGAGCGGGATCACCTCGCAGCCGATCGCCTCCATCACCTGCGGCGCGAAGGCGCCGGCGGTGCCGTTGCCGCAGGCGACCACCACCTTGAGCTTGCGCTTGAGCTTCGCCCGCTTGGTCAGGTCGGCGATGTAGCGCGCCGGAAAATTCTCGTGGAACTGATAGCCGCCGCCGGCCTTGTTGTGGAAGTCGGCGTTGAGCACGATCTCCTTGAGCCGCGTCATCTCGTCGGGGCCGAAGGTCAGCGGCCGGTTCGCGCCCATCTTGACGCCGGTCCAGCCGTTGTCGTTGTGCGAGGCGGTGACCATGGCGACGCACGGCACATCGAGCTCGAACTGGGCGAAGTAAGCCATCGGCGTCATGCACAGGCCAATGTCGTGGACCTTGCAGCCCGCCGCCATCAGGCCGGAAATCAGCGCGTATTTGATTGACGACGAATAGCCGCGGAAATCGTGACCGGTAACGATCTCCTGCCTCACGCCCATCTCGGCGATCAGCGCGCCGAGCCCCATGCCCAGCGCCTGAATGCCCATCAGGTTGATTTCCTTGCCGAACAGCCAGCGCGCGTCGTATTCGCGAAAGCCGGTCGGCTTGACCATCGGCTCGGACTCATAGGCGAGCGTATTCGGCACCAGAACGGGCTTCGGCTTGGGAAACATGCGGATGGCCTTCTGACAGGGTTAAGACGACATGCCGCGCAGCCATAGCGAATGCGCGGCGCGGAGGAAAGGCGGGATCGTCCGGTTGGTTAGCGCATGATCCCGAAAAGTGGGAGCCGGTTTTCGGACAGGATCATGCGCAATTAAAGGACAACCAAGGTTCAATTGCGGCGGATTGGCAGCAGGCGGGCTTGGTGACGATCGGAGACCCTACTGCTCCAGCACCATGCGGCCGCCGGCATACTCGAACCGCTTGAGCCGGCCCAGGAACGACAGGCCCAGCAGGTTCTGCGACAGCGCCTCGTCCGGCAGCACCATGGCGTCGACGTCGCGCACGGTCAGGTCACCGATCTGAACCATGGCGAGCCGCGTCCGCGCCGCCTTGACCACGCCGTTGGCGGTGTTCACCCGCGCGTTGAAATCGCCGCGCGCCGGCCGCACGCCGATCCGCGCCGCCGAGGTTTCGTTCATCGCGACCACCGACGCGCCGGTATCGATCATGAATTTGATGCGTTGCCCGGCAATGCGTCCCTCGGTCCGGAAATGGCCCTGGCGGTCGCGCGGCACGACGACGCTGCGCGGACCGCCGGCGCGGGGCACGGGTTCGGCCGACGCCAGCATCACCCGTGGCGCAGGCGACGCCGAGGCCGCGACCATGCGGTCGGCGACCTGCGCCATCACCGTGCCGAGGCCGATCATCACGCCCGCCAAAATCAATACGCCACGCATCCCGTCACTCGCGGTTCGCACACTGAACCCTACGTCGTCCGCGCCGCGAATAGCGACCGGGCTCCCGGGTATTGTCGCGAAATGCATGAGTTTAGCGTTAACGGAATGCCACAGAAGTAGAGATGCGCGTCAGGTTCCGCGCGGCTTGGCGCGGCGGGTCGGCTCGGCCGCCGCCGGGTCCTCCGGCCACGGGTGGCGCGGATAGCGGCCGCGCAGGTCGGCGCGCACCGCCGCGTAGCTGCCGCGCCAGAATCCCGGCAGATCGCGGGTCACCTGCACCGGCCGATGCGCCGGCGACAGCAGCTCCAGCACCAGCGGCACCTTGCCTTTCGCCACCGAGGGATGAACCTTCAGCCCGAACAACTCCTGCAACCGCACGGCAATGGTCGGCCCCTGCCCGGCCTCGTAATCGATCGGCAGCCTCGATCCGGTCGGCGCTTCAAAATGGGTCGGGGCCTCACGGTCGAGCCGCGCGCGCAAATCCCAGGGCAACAGCGCCATCAACGCGTCCGAGAGATCGCCGGCGGACAGATCCTTCAGCGCCACCTTGTCGAACAGCGCCGGGGCGAGCCAGCTTTCGGCGCTCACCGCCAGCGCCGCATCCGACAGGTCCGGCCAGCTCTCGCCTTCCGCCGCGCGCAAGAACATTACACGGCCGCGCCATTGCGTCAGCGCCTTCGACCATGGCAGGCGGTCGAGCCCGGCCGCGACCAGCCCCTCGGCGAAAATTCGCGCGCTGTCCGGCGACGGGACGACTTGCAGCGGCGCTTCCGCCAGCGTGATCGCCTGGAGCCGCTTGCGACGGCGGCCGCGCAGCGCCATCGCGTCGCGGTCGAACCAGATCTCGTCGGCGCTCGCGATCTCGTCGGCAAAGCGCGCCTCGATTTCGGCCGCCGTGATCGGCGCGGCGAGCAGGATGCGGCCGCGCGCGGCGGTGCCGGTGAGTTCGCCGACGGCAATGTAGGGCGCCCGCGCCAGCGCGGCGGCCGGGTCCATTGTCGCGCCGCGCCCGTTGGCCAGCACGAAGCTGCCATTGCCGCGATTTTTCGCCACGCGATCCGGGAAGGCCAGCGCGAGAAGGGTGCCTGTGCTTGCGCCTTCCTCCGCTGCGAATCTTCCTGCTCCCTCCCCCCTTGTGAGGGAGGGTTGGGGTGGGGGGTCGGCCGCAGGCACAGCGATCGCCGCGCCCCCCGCTCCCTCCCCGCCAGAGGGGGGAGGGGAGATCGGCTCATTCGCAGCTTCAACTTGAGCCGCCCACCGCCGCGCCAGTTGCTTCGCGCTGGTCGCGCGCGGCGAACGGTCGCGGCGGAACTGGTCGAGCCGGGCATCGAGATCGACGCTGTCGCCGCCCAGTCCGCGCTCGGTGAGAACGGCGGCGATCTCGGCCGCTTCCCGCGCCGCGCCGAGGCGCTCCGCATCGACGATCATCCGCGCCAGCCGCGGCGGCAGCGCCAGCGCGCGCAGCGCTTGTCCCTCGGCGGTGATGCGACCGTCGCCGTCGAGCGCGCCGAGCTGGCGCAACAGGTCGCGCGCCTCGTTCAGCGCGGGTCCCGGCGGCGGATCGAGAAACGCCAGCGTCGCGGGATCGCGCACGCCCCATTGCGCCAGATCGAGCACCAGCGACGACAGATCGGCGGCGAGGATTTCCGGGGTGGTATAGGCCGGCAGCGACATCGTCTGCGGTTCGTCCCATAGCCGATAGCAGACGCCGGGTGTGGTGCGCCCGGCGCGGCCGCGCCGTTGATCGACCGCCGCGCGCGAGGCGCGCACCGTTTCCAGCCGCGTCAGGCCGATGTCGGGCTCATAGCGCGGCACCCGCGCCAGTCCCGAATCGACCACGATGCGGACGCCGTCGATGGTCAGCGAGGTCTCCGCGATCGAGGTCGCCAGCACCACCTTGCGCCGGCCCTTTGGCGGCGGCGCGATGGCGCGATCCTGCGTGCTCGCGTCGAGCGCGCCGAACAGCGGCACGATATCGACGTTCGCGTCTTGATTCGCGTTTTGCACGCGCTCCCGCAAAAACCCCTCGGTGCGGCGGATTTCCGCGGCGCCCGGCAGAAACGCCAGCACCGATCCGGCGTCGGCGCGCAGCGCCGTGACGATGGCGTCGGCCATCTGGCGTTCCAGCGGCGCATCCGGCTTGCGGCCGAGGTATCGCGTTTCCACCGGATAAGCGCGCCCCTCACTCTCGATCACCGGCGCGTCGCCCAAGAGCGCCGCGACCCGCGCGCCGTCGAGCGTCGCCGACATCACCAGGATGCGCAGATCCTCGCGCAGGCCGGTCTGCACGTCGCGCGCCAGCGCGAGGCCGAGATCGGCGTCGAGCGAGCGTTCATGGAACTCGTCGAACAGCACCGCCGCGACGCCGTTCAACTCCGGATCGTTCAAAATCCGTTGCGCGAAAATGCCCTCGGTGACGACCTCGATCCGGGTCGCGCGCGAGACTTTCGAACCGAAGCGGACGCGATAGCCGACCGTCTCGCCGACCGCCTCTCCCAGGCTTTTCGCCATCCGCTCGGCGCTGGCGCGCGCCGCGATCCGGCGCGGCTCCAGCATGACGATCCTGCCCGATCCCACCCACGGCTCATCGAGCAGGGCCAACGGCACCCGCGTCGTCTTGCCCGCGCCGGGCGGAGCCACCAGCACCGCCGTCGGCCCGCGTTTGAGCGTCGCCGCCAGTTGGTCGAGCACGGCATCGATCGGCAGAGGCGTGGGAAAGCTGCGGGTCAACGGGTTAACGCTAATCTCGGATTTCGTCCGCCGCCTTATAGCGGGTTCCGGATAGGCGGCACATTCCTTGTATCGGGCAACGGGAAAGAAACCCTTCGCTCCTATTCGTCGGCATCGACGAGTCCAAAAGGAACAGCGATGACCCGGAACGACCAAGCGATGACCCGAAACGGCACAGCGACCTTCCATATGGCCGGTTCGGACCGGCTCGATTGGGTGGATTACGCCAAGGGCATCTGCATCATCATGGTGGTGATGATGCACTCCGTTCTGGGCGTCGAGGACGGCGCGGGCCAGACCGGCTACATGCATCACGTGATCGAGTTCGCCCGGCCGTTCCGGATGCCGGACTTCTTCCTGATCTCGGGCCTGTTCCTGGCGCGGGTGATCGACCGCGACTGGCGCACCTACCTCGACCGCAAGGTGGTCCATTTCGCTTACTTCTACGTGATCTGGGTGACGATCCAGTTCGGCGTCAAGGCCCACGGCTTCGCCGCCACGATGGGCTGGGCCGGGGTCGCGAAGCTCTATCTGCTGTCGTTCATCGATCCGTTCGGCACCCTGTGGTTCATCTACCTGCTGCCGGTGTTCTTCGTGACGATCAAGGCGACCCGCCGACTGCCGCCGGCGCTGATCTGGATCGTCGGCGCCGCGCTCGAAATGTCGCAAATCTCGACCGGCTGGATGGTGATCGACGAATTCGCCATGCGTTTCATCTACATCTACACCGGCTATCTGTTCGCGCCCTATGTGTTTCGGCTGGCCAGCGCGGTGCGGATGTACCCGGCGCGGGCGCTCGCGGGGCTGGCGGTGTGGGCGGTCGTCAATGGTGCGCTGACCCATTACGGCCACGCCACCCTGCCGGTGGTCTCGCTGGCGCTCGGGCTTGCCGGCGCCTGCGCCATCGTCAGCATTGGCGTCCTGCTGGCGCGCCGGCACTGGCTCGACTTCCTGCGCTATTTCGGCGAGCATTCCATCGTCATCTATCTGGCGTTCTTCCTGCCGATGGCGACCTCGCGCAACATCTTGCTGAAGACCGGCTGGATCCCGGACGTCGGCACGATGTCGGCCGTGGTCACCTTCATCGGCGTCACCGGCGCGGTCGCGATCTGGTGGGCCTGCCGCAACACAAAACTGAACTTCCTGTTCGAGCGGCCGGACGCCTTCTGGATCGCGCCGCGGAACCTGACCGCCAAGACAGCCGACAAGGCAACCAGGCTGCAACCGGCGGAATAGGGAACGGGGGATCGGCGCTCCGGACGGCTGTCAAATCGCGGGGCGAACCCTTACATTGCGGCCATGCCGAAACAGCCCGCCGCCGCACCCGTCCCCGCCGCCAAAACCCCGCTGAAGGGCGACCACGTCTTTCTGGTCGACGGCTCGTCCTACATCTTCCGCGCCTACCACGCGCTGCCGCCGCTCAACCGCAAGTCCGACGGCTTGCAGGTCAACGCCGTGCTCGGCTTCTGCAACATGCTGTGGAAGCTGCTCCGCGACATGCCGGCCGACGACCGGCCGACCCATCTCGCCATCGTCTTCGACAAGTCGGAAGTGACCTTCCGCAACAAGCTCTATCCCGACTACAAGGCGCATCGGCCGCCCGCGCCCGACGACCTGATTCCGCAATTCGCCCTGATCCGCGCCGCGGTTCACGCCTTCGACCTGCCCTGCCTCGAACAGATCGGCTTCGAGGCCGACGACCTGATCGCCACTTATGTGCGGCAGGCGGCCGAGCGCGGCGCGACCGCCACCATCGTGTCGTCCGACAAGGACCTGATGCAGCTCGTCACCGACCGCGTCACCCTGTACGACACCATGAAGGATCGCCGTCTCGGCATTCCGGAGGTGATCGAGAAATTCGGCGTGCCGCCGGACAAGGTGGTGGAGGTGCAGGCGCTGGCCGGCGACAGCGTCGACAACGTGCCCGGCGTGCCCGGCATCGGGGTCAAGACCGCGGCGCAACTCATCAACGACTATGGCGACCTCGACACGCTGCTCAAGCGCGCCGGCGAGATCAAGCAGCCGAAGCGGCGCGAGGCGCTGCTCGCCAACGCCGAGCAGGCGCGGATCTCGCGGCAACTGGTGGTGCTCGACGACAAGGTCGCCCTCGACGTGCCGCTCGACGACCTCGCCGTGCATGAGCCCGACGCGCGCAAGCTGCTTTCGTTCCTCAAGGCGATGGAATTCTCGACGCTGACGCGCCGCGTCGCCGAGTATGCGCAGATCGATCCAGCCGACGTCGAGGCCGATCCCGCCCTGAAAAGCCCGTTCGCGCGCGGCGCGCCGCAGGATTCGCCGCAAACGCCCGCGCTCGGCGGCGAGCCGGACGCGCGCGCCAGGGGCTCCTCGGTGCTGCCGCCATCCGGCACCGGCGACCTGTTCGGCCCGCCGCCCACGGTGGCGAGACAAGTCGCCAACGGCACGGCCGTCACCGAGCGGCTGACGCCGCAGGCGCTCGCCGCCGCCCGCGCCGAGGAGGCGCGCAACGCCCGCTTCGATCGCGCCCGCTACCAGACCGTGCGCAACCGCGCGCAACTGGACGGCTGGATCGCGCGGGCGCGCGACAACGGCCAGATCGCGCTCGATGTCGTCACCGCGACGATCGACCCGATGCAGGCCGAATTGTGCGGCATTGCGCTGGCGCTCGGGCCGAACGACGCCTGCTACATTCCGCTCGCGCACAAACAGGCCGGCGACGACGCCGGCCTGTTCGCGGCCGGTCTCGCGCCCGACCAGATGGCGACGCGCGAGGCGCTCGACGCGCTGCAACCGCTGCTCGAAAGTGACGGCCTGTCGAAAATCGGCTTCGACGCCAAGTTCGCGATGGTGCTGTTGGCGCAGCACGGCATCACGCTGCGCAACATCGAGGACGCGCAACTGGTGTCCTACGCGCTCGACGCCGGGCGCGGCTCGCATGATCGCGAGGCGTTGAGCGAGCAATGGCTCGGCCACACCGCGCAAAGCTACGGCGAGATCATCGGCAGCGGCAAAGGCAAGCTGACCTTCGATCAGGTCGCGATCGACAAGGCCACCGAATACGCCGCCGAGGGCGTCGACCTCAGCCTGCGGCTGTGGCGCGTGCTCAAACCGCGTCTCATCACCGAGCGCATGACCACGCTCTACCAGACGCTGGAACGGCCGCTGGTGCCGGTGCTGGCGCGGATGGAGCGGCGCGGCATCTCGATCGACCGGCAGGAGTTGTCGCGGCTGTCCGGCGACTTCGCCCAGACCGCGGCGCGGGTCGAGGCCGAGATCCGCGAGGTCGCCGGCGAGGAGATCAATCCCGGCAGCCCGAAGCAGATCGGCGACATCCTGTTCGGCAAGATGGGCCTGCCCGGCGGCAAGAAGACCAAGACCGGCGCGTGGTCCACCACCGCCTCGATCCTCGACGAACTGGCGGAACAGGGCCACACCCTGCCGCGCCTGATCCTCGACTGGCGGCAGGTGTCGAAACTGAAATCGACCTATACCGACAAGCTGCCGGAACACGAGCACCCGCAGACCCGCCGCGTCCACACCACCTACGCGCTGGCGGCCACCACCACCGGGCGGCTGTCGTCCAACGAGCCGAACCTGCAGAACATTCCGGTGCGCACCGAGGAGGGCCGCAAGATCCGCCGCGCCTTCGTCGCCACGAAGGGCCACAAGCTGGTGTCGGCCGACTACTCGCAGATCGAGTTGCGGCTTCTCGCCGAGATCGCCGACATTCCGGTGCTGAAGCAGGCGTTCCACGACGGCCTCGACATTCACGCCATGACCGCGTCGGAAATCTTCGGCGTGCCGGTCAAGGACATGCCCGGCGAAATCCGCCGCCGCGCCAAGGCGATCAATTTCGGCATCATCTACGGCATCTCGGCGTTCGGCCTCGCCAACCAGCTCGGCATCGCGCGCGAGGAAGCGGGCGCCTATATCCGGAAATACTTCGAGCGCTTCCCCGGCATCCGCGCCTACATGGATTCGACGCGCGAGTTCTGCCGCGAGCACGGCTATGTCGAGACGCTGTTCGGCCGCAAGTGCCATTACCCCGACATCAAGGCGTCGAACCCGTCGATCCGCGCCTTCAACGAGCGCGCCGCCATCAACGCGCGACTCCAGGGCACCGCCGCCGACATCATCCGCCGCGCCATGGTGCGGATGGACGAGGCGCTCGCCGAGACCAAACTATCCGCGCAGATGCTGCTTCAGGTGCATGACGAACTGATCTTCGAGGTGCCCGAGCGGGAAGTGGCGGCGACGCTGCCGGTGGTGCAACGGGTGATGCAGGACGCGCCGTTCCCGGCGGTGCTGCTGTCGGTGCCGCTCCACGTCGACGCCCGCGCCGCCGACAACTGGGACGAGGCGCATTGAGGCGCTTCGTTTTGCGGGTGGATTTCCAACACGAAAATCGTCGTCCCCGCGCAGGCGAGGACGACACCGAGAAAGCGATCGCGCCTCAGGGTGATGCGCTTGCACACATTACAGCGGCAATTGCGGCGCGCGGTCGGCGGTGCGGCGCGCGTGGGTGGCGGACACCGACGCCGAGGAACGAATAAAGCTCCAGCGCAGATGACCCACCTGCCGCGCGTCCTGCCGGATCACGATCTGCATGGTGCGGCGCGCGCCGTCGCTGCCGGCGAGAAACACGCTGTCCTCAAGGTCGACCTTGTCGTCGGGCGCTTCAAAGGTCCACACCTCGCGGTTCGGCAGCACCAGCATCACGCCGTGGGCGTCGCTGAGACGATTGGCCTTGACGGCCGGATGCAGATGGAAGCGCACCGCGTAATCGGCGTCGTGCCCGCGCAGGCGCGCGCCGCGCGGCGGCGCCAGCGTATCCTCGCCGTCGAGTCGCGCGCCGTCGCTCGCCAGCACCAGCACGCGGCTATGGATGGCGCCGAAGCGTTCCAGATAACCGTCATGCGAACAGCTCAGCAGCGTGCCGCCATCGACGAAATCGCGCGCGGTCGACACGTTGACGGGGCCGCTGACGATCGGCGCGCCGCGCAACAGGCGCTTCACCGACGAGCGCTCGACGAACTGGCACGACGACGCATCGTGATAGCTGACGGTGGAGTGCGCCGGCGTGCCGCGCGCGAAGACACGCCAGGTTTCGCGGCCGTTAACCGGCATGCCGCAATTGACCACGATGCGATTTTGCCCCGACGACAATTCGAACGCGAGGCAGCCGGCATGCGCCTCGTGACTGACGGCGGCCGGCGGCGGCGCGCCGCTGTCGATGATGACCATGGTCGCGCCGGCGTCGATCCGCTGATAGCCGCTATGCGGCATGGCGGCCATCGGTGCGCCATGGACGTCGTCATAGGCGAGCAGCGTCGCCAACAGATCGGACGGCGTGCCGCTCATGCCGTTGAACAGCGCGAAATTGCCGTCGCCGTGGCGGAAGAAACGCAGCATCGGCATCATCCGGTCGATGGCGTTCAGGAGCGCCGGCGGCGGCGGGATGTTGCGCGCGGCGAAGGTCTGGCGCAGCGGCAGGAGATCGGCCAGCAACTCGATCAGGGCGTTGGGATTGCGCGAGATATGTCCGCCGTCCGGCAGGATCTGACGCTGCAATTCATCGGAGAGCTTGCGGCTCGCGGCCTTGATCTGGGTCGCCTGGTTGGCCAGGCACAGCGCGGCGTAGCACGAGGCGATCACCACCTGGAGCCGCGCCACCCCGTCGGGCACGTCGAGCGCGGCCGAGCGGAGATGGCGGATGTCGCGCGCGAGGCTGCGCAGATAGCGGCGATAGAACTTGCCGTCGGTCTCGGTCAGCACCAGAGGCGCCTGCGACAACAGCGAGATCACGCGGCGGGACAAGACGTCGGCGCGCCGGGCCAGCGGCCGGCGGCGCGGCGGATTGGAAATCCAGTCCTCCACCAGCGAGCGGGCATTGGCGCGGGTGATCGCGGTGTCGGCGGCGCGCAGGTGGCGCAGCCAGCCGAAGCCGAGCAGCGCCGCGTCCCAGTCCTCGGACGGCGGTTCGAGATCGAAGATCGACCGGCTGTGGCAGGTGACGATCTTGCCCGCGAACACGAAACGTCCGGCATAGATCTCGGCGGCGCGGGTCGCATCCGCCGTCCGCAGATCGTGCGGCGCGATGATCAGGCGGTCGGCGCGGCCGGGCCACAACCGCCCCGGCGTCACCCGACCGCCGACGCGCGACACCGCCGACCGCATGAAGCGGCCGAGAATCAATGTCGATAGGCGTCTGCGTTCTGCGATCGACACGCGGCGTTATCCTGAATCAAATCTGACTTGATGGAATTTAGCGGCGAATCCTTCTTAATCCGGAAACGCGGCCAACACACGCGACCAAGGGCAGCCCGACCGGCCCAGGCGATGCGCGGCGGCTACGCCCGACCCGCGAGACTACAAAAAATGCAACGATATCAGTTTTTTACCAGCCGCGCGGCGTAGAAGCCATCGAGCCCGCCGAGGGTCGGGTCGGCATGCGGCAGATGCGACGGCAGGGTCCGCACGTCGCCGTCCGGAGTCACCAGTTCGGCGAGCCCGGCGAGTTCCGCCGCCTCGACCGGCTGCCGCCGCACACCTGATTCGGCGGCCAGGAGGCTTGCAACCACATGTTCGCCCTCCTCGGGCTCCAGCGAGCAGGTGCAATAGACCAGCGTCCCGCCGGGCTGAAGCAGCGCCAGCCCGCGCCGGATCAGCCGCGCCTGCTGCGCCGCCAGCGCGGCGATGTCGGATTCCTGCTTCAGCCAGGCGACGTCAGGATGGCGGCGCACGGTGCCGGTCGAGGTGCAGGGCGCGTCGATGAGAACCGCGTCGAAGCGCTCGCCGGTTTCCCATTCACAGGCGTCGGCGACGACGGTTTCGGCCTCGAATGACAGCCGGGCGAGGTTGCCGCGCAGCCGCGCCACCCGCGCCGGCGAGCGGTCCAGCGCCGTCACCCGCGCGCCGGCCTGCACCAGTTGCGCGGTCTTGCCGCCCGGCGCGGCGCACAGATCGACCACGGCGCGGCCGGCGAGGTCGCCGAACAGCCGCGCCGGCAAAGCCGCGGCGGCGTCCTGCACCCACCATTGTCCCTCGTCGAAGCCGGCGAGCATCGTCACCGACCCGTGCAGTGGCGTGCGCACGGTGCCGGTCGGCAGCACCTCGCCATGAAGCCGATTGGCCCAATAGGCGGGATCGGATTTCACCGTCAGATCGAGCGGCGGCTCGTGGCCGATCGCCATCGCGATATCCCTGGCCGCTGCCTCGCCGTAATGGGCACGCCAGCGCGCCATGAGCCACGGCGGCACGTCGAGCGGCTGATCCTTGACCTCGTCGAGCAGCCCCTGTCCCTCGCGCGCGCAACGGCGCAACACGGCGTTGACCAGACCGGCATATTTGGCGGCGCGACGATCCGCCTGCACCAGCCGCACCGAGAGATCGACCGCGGCGTGATCCGGCACGTCCATCCACAGAAGTTGCGCCGCGCCGATCAGCAGCGCGCTCTGCGCGCGCGGCGCGTCGGTGGGCAGGCCACGATCCAACAGCCGCGACAGCACGTGGTTGAGCGTGCCGAGCCGTCGCAACACCGTCGCGATCAGCCGGCGCATCAAGGCGCGGTCGCGATCGGCCAGCGCCTTGAGGCCGGGATGCGCCACCGGACCGTCAAGCTGCTCGTCGAGCGTCCGGCGCTTGTGCAGGACACCGTCGAGAATATCGGCGGCGATCCGGCGCGCGGTCAGCCCGGGCACCTCGGCGGGTGGTGCGTATCTCGAAAGCGGCATGGGCGGACGGATCGCTGTGGACGGTGGGACAAGAATCGGTCGGCGCGGCGCGCGGCCGCGCGATGCGATTTGGTGGCACGCGAATATGCCAATTGTAAGAATCCCGACTATATACGACCCATGGTCGCGGTTGCCGCGCCCATGGGTTCGGCCACCGAGACCGCAAGGAATAGTCGCGTCATGCCACAGACACCGGCCCCCGCCACCGACACCCCCCGCAAGCCGCTGTCCGACGCCGCGAAACGCGCGCTGGCGGAAGCGGAAGCCCGCCGCGCCGCCGCCGCGAACGCCGTGCCTGCCGCGCCGGAGATCAACGGCCCCAAGGGGCCGGAGCCGACCCGCTTCGGCGATTGGGAGGTCAAGGGCATCGCGTCGGATTTTTAAGATTTCGCGGCCAATCATGCCGACACCGGCGGCCGCCGACAGGCCGCTCAACCTCTGGTTGT
>JBDHSX010000107.1:0-13062 GCA_039808365.1 Xanthobacteraceae bacterium
TCGCTGATGCCGAGATGATCGCGCAGCAATCCCTTGAGGACCGCATGCAGATTGGTGGTCGGGGCGAGATCGCGATTCTGATAGAGGTTCGCGGCTTTCAAGCCCGGCCAGTCGGCGATCACACGACCGCCGTTGACGGCGCCGCCGGCCAGCAACGCCACCGTGCCGGTGCCGTGATCTGTGCCTTGCGTGCCGTTGATGCGCGCGGTGCGGCCGAACTCGGTCGCAACCACGACGGCGGTGTCGCGCCAATGCGCGCCAAGGCCGGATTCAAATTCCGCGAACGCGCTGTCCAGACCCGACAACAGTTCCGCCAGACGGCCGACCGGTCCGCCCTCGTTGGCATGGGTGTCCCAGCCGTCGAAAGCCAGCGCGGCGATGCGCGGGCCTGAATCCTCCGCCATCAGCTTGGCGACGCCGCGCGCGGTGGTTTGCATCAGGGCGATCCCTTTGCCCGGCTTGGTCCGGAGATCGCCGCTCAGCGCGGCGATCTTGTCCAATTCCAGACCTTGTGACAGCGCCTGCGCCAAGGCCGGATCGCGATGCTTGTAGAGATCGAACAACCGCATCGCGGTATCGTCGGCGGCGCGCGGCAAGTTCACCGGCGCCCAGCCGACCGTCGGAGCCGCGCCGCGCAACACCAGCGGCGCGGTCGCGCCCACGGCGAGCGCGCCGCTCACCCGGTCGCCACGCGGCAACGCGGCCAGCGCGCGATTGAGCCAGCCGGATTGCACGTGGCCCGGTCCGGCAAATCCGCTTTCCAGCACGTCCTGCCCGTCGAAATGCGAACGCTCGCGATAGGGCGTCGCGACCGCATGAACGACCGCGGCATGTTTCTCGCGATACATGCGCGCGAACTGCGGCATCGACGGATGCAGCACGAAAAACGAATCCAGTTCGATCGCGGCATGCGGCCCGTCCCGCGTCAACGCAATCGCGCCGTGGAGACCGGCATAGTCGGGATCCCCGGCGGGCGCGACGGTGGCGAGGCCATCCAGCGCGCCGCGCAGGATCACGACGATGAGGCGCGGATCGCGACCGTCCGCGGCGCGGGCGAACTTCGGCAGATAGGCCCAGGCGGCGAACGACGCGCCGCCGAACAGCAGCCCGCGACGCGTGATCGCGAGCGACGTCCGATTTTCGCAGCACTCCATCGTTACCTCCTCTGAAATTCGGGCGACATCAGCAGAAGCGCGAGGGCCTGGTGGCGCGACTCGGCGCGGGCGATGGTCTGCCGCGTGTCCGGCGACGCCGCGTCGGCGGCGACGAGATCGAGCATCTTGCGCGGATCGCGATCCTCGGCGATATGCGCCGCGACCTGCGCGGCGATATTGAGGCGCAGTTTCATGCCTTCCGGCGCCGCCCAGATGGCATTGGTGTCGGCGAAGCCGTTCGGCCCGGACGGCTTCCACAGCGGTTGGCCGAGCACGGTGAGCCCGTACAGGTAGCGCACCGGGTCTTCGGGAACTTGCGCCATCAGGCGGCCGGTCGCGATCAGAAATTCATAGGGCGACCGTATCTTGGTCATCGGCAGCCGCCATGCGTCATCCGCCTCCACAAGCGCGCGGGACACCGCGCCAAGATCGCCGTCGGTTTTCATGAAAACATCGGCCAGACGCGCCACCAGCGCCGGCGGCGGATCGTCGGCGACGAAGTGCCGAACCAGTTTGGTCGCGATGAATTTCGCGGTGGCGGGCCGCCGCGCGATATCGGCGAGCGCCGCCTCTCCCTGCGCCGCGCCGACGTCGGCGTAGCTCTTGCCCAGCAGAACGACGGTTCCCGGCTCGTGCGCCTTGGCGTTGAAGAAGAAAGTACCCGGCTGCCCGGCTAGCCCCTGCGGCCCGACATAGGTCCAACCGGTGATGATCTTCGCCAGTGCGGTGACGTCGGCCTGGGTATAGCCACTGCCGACACCAAGCGTATGCAGTTCCATGATTTCGCGGGCGAGATTTTCGTTGAGCCCGCGTTTGCGGCGTCGTCCGGCGCGCGAGTTGGGGCCGATCGACTGCTGATTGTCGAGGAAGAACAGCATGGCCGGATGCTGCTCCACGGCCTTCAGCATGTCGGCGAATCGACCCAGGACGTACGGGCGGATCGCCTCGCGCTCGAACGCGCCCGCCCACATCTGGCACGCCTGCGCCTTGCTGGCCGAAATGGCGAAATGGTTCGACCAGAATGTCACCAGCCGCTCGACGAAGCCACATTCGGCGGCACTGGCGCGCTGGATGCGCGCCAACGCCTCGGCGCGGAACGTTTTCACGATGATGCTGGGCTCGGGTTTCGGCGGGCGCGGAGTCATCGCCGTCGGCGCGGCTTGGGCCATCGGCGCGGCCTGGTCCATCATCGCGTCGGGCTCGGGCGATGTCATCGCCGCCTTCGCCGCCGCGGCTTTCGCTTTCCGCTTCGCTCTCTGTTCGGCTTGAAATGTGAACAGCTCGGATGCCAGCGCCGGCGTCGATTGCAACGCGGGCGAATCGATCAGTCCCGCCGTCGAACGTTGCAGTTCCGCCACGACGAAACCTCGCGGATCGGAAGCGGCATTGACGAAATCGTCCGTCGCGCCGCCGCGCGCCCCGAAACCAAATCGATTGAGAGCAACAAGCGCCGCTTGCGGATCACGAGCCATCAAACGAACTCTTTCCGTGACAGAGTGATGCGCCGAGTGTCGGTTCGCCGGGATGAACCGGCGATGAATATATCAGAGACCGGCCGACCCGAGCGATGACAAATTCGTCAGTCGAGACAGTTCCGTCGAACACCGCACTTCCCTCAGCCTGGGAATGGCCGACAGCGTTCCGGACGCCAATACAGTCTGGGCTCTCGGCGCGACGTTGCCGCAGGTCGACGCCACTGACGCCCTATTCCGGCGGTTCGACGAAGCGCTGCGCTCGAACGACGATCTGGCGATGAGCCGCCGGATCATCGACGCGCCGCGATCAAGACCTCAAAAGACGATTATGAGAGATGTCCGGCTTTCAGCTTGGCGACCTCGCGCTTGGGCCGCGAGATCTCCAATGGCTCGGGCTTTATCTGCCCCATGACGGGGAAAGGCCTGCGCCTGATCGGAGCCGAACGCTCGACTGAACTTTCGTTGTTGCAGGGCGATCCCCGGCTTCGTGAAAATCCGATCCCGGGGGTCCTCGGTCAAACCTGCAGCAACTCACTCCACCGCGACGCCGCCCATTCGACCGGGAGCATTCCCGCCAAGCTCACCGGGAGCATTCCCGCCAAGCTCAAATGAAAAGATTCCCCTTCTCATAACCGATGGCCCGCTCCACCTCCCAATCGATATGCTCATCCATAACCCGCATTTCTTCGGCGGTGAACGGCGCGGGATTGCGGTACTTTCTGACATACTTCGCATCCGTCTTTATCTCGTCGACCTTGTCAGTGACGAACAGGCTGCCGAAGTTATCGACGATCGTCTGCACGATTTCGGTGGGATGCGTCAGAAGGTGCTCGTAGTTGATGTACACAACGTTATCCGCTCGCTGACCCAGCGCCTCCCAATTCCGAATTTTGTGCGCGCGCAGCTCGAACAGGCTGACAGGCTCTCCGGTTTCCGGATGCACGTCCGGAGTCGGCTGCCCGCGGGCATCGATGCCTTCCATCTTGAGATCGCCAAGATCGACGATCGATTTTCCTTCCAGGGATCCCCGGAAGTGATAGGGCTTGCCGATCATGGACCGAATCCAGGTGTATGGATTCTTATAGAGCACCAGGAACAAGGTCTCTCTTTGCACATGCTTTTCGGTTTTTTTCGGATTGGCGTAGTAATGCTTGTACCCGAATAATTTTGCGCGATTGGTCGAATCTTTTTTCGTCGCATAGGAGCCGAGAAAATTTCCCGGTTCGCGCATAATGCTTGATACTAAATTTTTAAGGTGATTGGTCCCGCTGTTCCGCTCCCCGAACATCTGAATGTACTTCAAGTCTCGGGTGGATTTCTTGTGAATACGCACAACTTTCTCCAGTTCGGCGAGTGTGATTGAATCTTCCGGAGGGCTCCAGCCCGTGATCTTTTTTAGGTAAGCGACCAGGTCCTGATAGTCCGATATAATGCAATTATAGACTTCGCGATTAGCTGTCCTTCTTTCGTAATTGCTCCTGATCTCCTCCCTGAGATGAAAGCGCCCTCTTTTTTTCATGCGGGCTTCATGGACGTCTTCCGGAATCTCGATGAGAATATGGTGCAACTCTATCGGAAGAACTTCGGCGAGGCGATGGTAGATCGAGGCCTTGTCGAGGTTCGGCGTGGGCAGCCCCCCGCACGTGGAAATCACAGTGACCTGGCGCCGCTTGCGTCTTTTTGTTTTGGCAGCGGCAAGCATGGCGAGCTGTGATACCAGATAGGCCAAACAACGCCGATTGACCACAGAACAGCGCAGGTAAGCGTCGCGGAAAGCGTCAACCTTCTCGCTGTTTCCGGGATTTAAAGCTTGCAGCCTGTCGATTTCCAGATTCGGCTCGTAGTCGTTCCAGTACTTGCAGGCATCCATCTCCAACCCGACGAACCGATTGTTCGCTTGAACAATCTTGTTCATCATGTAGGTTTTTCCGGTTGCCGACGAGCCGTGCAGTATCACCAAGCGGATCACACTCTAGCTCCCAGCTGATAACTACCTTCGCCGTAGCCTATGCTGCGCTCGGTATCCCAATCGAGGTTGCGGTTGATGACGTCGATTTCATCATCCGAAAATCGGACCGGAGAAAAGCATTCGCGCACCAGCTTCCGTGGCGGATCGAGCGACGGTTTGCCGTCAACGGAGAAGCCCGACGGAAACGCCGCGGCCAGAGTCGCAAACAAGGCAGCGTGACTCACCAAATACTCTTCCAGATTGACATAAATAATATTCGCCACATGATCGCGGAGTTTTTCCAGTGCCAAGATCTTGAGGCGCCTCAATTCAAATATATTTAGCTGATCCCCAGTCATCGGATCAAATTCATTGGTCGTATCCCGACCTTTGATATGTCCGACGAGCTTCACCGAGGGCAATTCTTTCACCTCTTTTCCCGCGATGGACTTTTCAAGAGCGTAAGGCCGCTCCATCATCGCCCGGAGCCAAGTATAGGGATTTCGATAGATAACCACGAAAAGAGTGTTCTCTTGTCGGGCGTCGTCCAATTTTTTCAGGTCAGGAAACCAGTGCTTGTAGCCAAAAATATTTGAACCGTAGGGTGCCGATTCGTCTTTTGCAATTCCAAGTATATTGGCGGTATCCTTCAAGGAAGACTGCATGGTCTTCCGCAAAAAATCAGTTCCGCTGTTGCGCTCGCCGAAGATCTGCACAAACGTCACTTGGCGATCGAGGCTCGCATAAAATCTCATGATATTTCCTTGAGCTTGGCTTCGTGGTCCGCGAAAAGCAGGGCGCTTTGGCTTCGTCGCTTCCGCGTCGCATTTCGATTGACTGCCCTTGGCGGATGTCGTGCTGTCGTTTGAAGTCTCGCCATCTCAAGTCTTGACGACTATCGATCGGTCAACGCCGGCCTCGCTCCGGTTTCCAAAAAATTAACTCATCTCCCACCGTCTCGCTATCCCAAACTGCAAATTCGCAATCGTGTGCGTCTCTTTGGCCTACGCAGCGGCAGGCTTGGTCCAATAATATATATTCTCGCATTGGTTCGCCATGGACCGCATGGCGCGCGAGTTGCGAGCCTTACCCGCGTTCCCTGCGCTCCCCGCCGTCCGAATCTCCAGCCGGGATGAAGGACGGATTCGTATATCCCATCAATATCTTGCGTCAACGGCGACCACCAACCCCGATTGTGCCCCCTGAGCTGCCTCACCGCTTGTCAGCGTTCACAAGTTGACTCTGTTCAGGTTTTGGCCCTGCCGTCGCCGGGTTCAAACCCGGAGCGCCCGGCCCTCGCCCGTCCCGCCAGGGATTTGCCGTTGGCCGGATGGCATGGCTTTCGCCGGTCCCGGCCGCGACGCCGAGGGCGCGGCCGCCATGGCGCAGCTCCGAATTCCTTTCGGGAAGTTGACGGGCAAAGCCCTCGTTCTCCTGGCGGCGCATGCACCCTTGTCGACGCAGCACCGTCACGTCGCATGCCGATCGCGAGAACCGTCCGCTTTCGGATGTAAATGACTAAGTCCTAAGCCTAAATCGCCGACAATGGGCTTGCCTTGAAATCTCTCTTCATTAAACATCGCCGGCCAAATGCGAGGTTCAATCATGAAAATTTGCGTCGTCGGTGCCGGCTATGTTGGCCTCTCGATTGCTACGCTGTTATGCCGCGACCACGACGTCGTCTGCGTCGACGTCGATCCACGGCGGATCAAGCAGATCAACGAACGACAGTCCTATCTCAAGGATCCCGAGATTATCGCGTGTTTGGCCACCCCGGATATCTCGTTGACAGCTACCGACGACCTCTTTGGCGCCGCGAAAGACAGCGATTTCATCATTGTTTGCACGCCCACCAACTATGACGAGATGACGAGCCGGTTTGACACCGGCAGCGTCGAGGCCGTTGTGTCGCGGCTTTGCGCGGCCGGCATCAGCGGCCCCTTCGTGGTGAAATCCACCGTCCCGGTCGGCTTTACGGATCGCCTGCAGAGCGCCTGCCCGTCGGCGACGATCCTCTTTGCTCCCGAGTTCCTGAGAGAGGGGAGAGCGCTTTATGACAATCAGCACCCCAGCCGCATCGTCGTCGGGGGACCGCTGCAAACGGCCGAGGCTTTCGCGGACCTTATGCGAGCCGCCGCGCTCAAGAACGACGTGCCGGTCATCCTTTGCAGCGCGGCCGAGGCGGAAGCCATCAAGCTATTCTCCAATACCTATCTCGCAATGCGTGTCGCCTTTTTTAATGAACTTGATAGCTATGCGATCGTCCATAACCTGAACCCCCGCAGCGTGATCGAAGGCGTCTGTCTGGATCCGCGTGTCGGCCAGGGCTACAACAACCCGTCGTTCGGATATGGCGGCTATTGCCTGCCCAAGGACACCAAGCAGCTCCTGGCGAATTACAACAATGTTCCGCAAAACCTGATCGAGGCCATTGTGGCGGCGAACTCGACGCGGAAGGACGTTGTGGCGTCGGAAATTCTCAGGCGCAATCCTCGAACCGTCGGCGTCTATCGACTGACGATGAAAAGTGGCAGCGACAACTTCCGCGAGAGCGCCATTCAAGGCGTCATGAAGCGCATCAAGGCGCGCGGCATCCCCGTCATTATCTTTGAGCCAGAGTATATGCACGATACATTTTACAATTCAGAAGTAGTTAAGGAATTTTTAGACTTTGGAAGACGATCTGACATCATTATTGCCAATCGAACGTCGGATGAATTGGCGGAGTTCAGCCACAAGGTCTTCACGCGTGACATTTTTTACAGCGATTGATGACATCGCCGGCGCGCCCATACTTCGTCCCCAATACTTTATTTTATTTTCGTCCTTTCTCATCCGTCCATAAGATCCGTCCGGCGATAAGGCATGATGGCGGCCCCGCGATTTATCCATCGCCGCGGACGAATTTGCCATGTCGAACGCTAAAGTGGTCAGGCTATCGACTCATGCGCGGCGTAGCGCTATAGAGTGCGGCATGTCGTTCTAACCATGAAGATTTTACCATGCGGCCATGTCTGCTCGATGATGACCTCACCGAGTGCGCCAGCGGCACGCAATAACAACTGGAAGCCCCTGCGGGCGACGGTCGATCCGAAGGATCTTGCGCGCTGTGAAGTCATCATTTCATGTCTTCATCTTAACTGAACGACTAATCGACAGATAAGTTACTTTATAAATGTAATTGATCATCTTGAGTATATTAATTTTCAACGTCAACTTGCTGGGGAATAACAGTTATTATGAGTGAGCAATTGGGCAGAGGCGGGAGCGCTTTTAGGGGACAATGACTTTCAGAAGAAATCGCCGATGGCAGGCTCGGCAAGCCGGCGGAATTCAACCCATCCCGAGCGTAGGAATTTTATCCTTCACAAGAGTCATCCCGCGGAGCCCATCCCTGCCATGTCACTGACCCATCTTCAGCGTCTCGAAGCTGAATCGATTCATATTTTCCGCGAAGTGGCGGCGACCTTCTCCAATCCGGTGATGCTGTACTCGATCGGCAAGGACTCCTCGGTCATGCTGCATCTGGCGATGAAGGCATTCTACCCGGGCAAGCCGCCGTTCCCGTTCCTGCACGTGGACACGACGTGGAAGTTCAAGGAGATGACAGCGTTCCGCGACAAGATGGCGGCCGATCTCGGCATCGACCTGCTGGTCCATATCAACCAGGACGGCGTCGCGCAGGGCATCGGGCCGTTCACCCATGGTTCGAACACCCATACCCATATCATGAAGACGGTCGGCCTGCGTCAGGCGCTGGAGAAATACGGCTTCGACGCGGCCTTCGGCGGCGCGCGCCGCGACGAGGAAAAGTCGCGCGCCAAGGAGCGAATCTTCTCCTTCCGCAACGCGCAACATGCCTGGGATCCGAAGAATCAGCGCCCGGAGATGTGGAAGACCTACAACACGCGCGTCGGGCCGGGTGAATCGATCCGCGTCTTCCCGCTGTCGAACTGGACCGAGCTTGATATCTGGCAATATATCATGAAGGAGAACATCCCGATCGTTCCCCTTTACTTCGCCGCCAAGCGACCGATCGTCGAGCGCGACGGCATGCTGATCATGGTCGACGACGAGCGCATGCCGATCGGCCCCGATGACGTGATCGAGAACCGCCTGGTGCGCTTCCGCACCCTCGGCTGCTATCCGCTGACCGGCGCGATCGAATCCGACGCGGCAACCCTCCAGGACATTGTCCGCGAAATGCTGACGGCCCGCACCTCCGAACGCCAGGGCCGCCTGATCGACAAGGACGAGGCCGGGTCGATGGAGAAGAAGAAGCGCGAGGGGTACTTCTAAGATGCATGGCACAGCTCCCGCCGACGTCTCGGGCGATATGGTCGAATATCTGCGCGAGCAGGAAAAGAAATCGCTGCTGCGCTTCCTTACATGCGGCTCGGTCGACGACGGCAAGTCGACGCTGATCGGACGCCTGCTCTACGACACCAAGCTGATATTCGAGGACCAGCTGGCGACGCTGGAGCGCGACAGCATCAAGCACGGCACGGACGGCGAAAACATCGATTTCGCCCTGCTGGTCGATGGCCTGGAAGCCGAGCGCGAACAGGGCATCACCATCGATGTCGCCTATCGCTTCTTCGCCACTTCCAAGCGCAAGTTCATTGTTGCCGACACCCCCGGCCATGAACAATACACCCGCAACATGGCCACGGGCGCCTCGACGGCCGACCTCGCCGTGGTGCTGGTCGATTCCCGTCAAGGCATCCTGCGCCAGACGCGCCGCCATTCGTTCATCGCCTCGCTGCTCGGCATCCGCCACATCGTGCTCGCGGTCAACAAAATCGACCTGATGGATTATTCCAAGGAGGTCTTTGACACGATCGTTGCCGACTACATGGAATTCGCCAGCCATCTCGGCTTCACGAGCATCCAGCCGATCCCGATCTCGGCGCGCTTCGGCGACAATGTGACGACCGGCTCGACCAAGACCCCGTGGTACCGTGGCCCGGGCCTGCTTGAGCACCTCGAAACCGTTCCGATCGAAAACGACCAGGCCGGCAAGCCATTCCGCTTTCCGGTCCAGTATGTCGTGCGTCCGAACCTTGATTTCCGCGGCTTCGCGGGGCAGGTGGCGTCGGGCTCGATCGCGACCGGCGACAAGATCACGGTCGCCAAGTCCGGCCAGCAGTCGACCGTCAAGGACATCGTTGTCCATAACGGCTCGCAGACGTCGGCCACTGAGGGCGAAGCTGTCACCATCGTGCTCGCCGACCAGATCGACATCTCTCGCGGCGACATGCTCGTCGCCCCGGAAGCGCGGCCGCATGTCGCCGACCAGTTTCAGGCGCATATCATCTGGTTCGACGCCCAGCCGATGATCCCGGGCCGCAGCTACATCCTGCGCACCGAGGTCGACAGCGTCAGCGCCACCGTGACGGCGCTCAAGCACCAGATCAACATCAACACCTTCGCGCATGAGGCCGCCAAGCATCTCGGCATGAACGAAGTGGGTGAATGCAACATCTCCACCCAGTCCCCGATCGCCTTCGATGCCTACAAATCGAACCGCGTCACCGGCAATTTCGTGCTGATCGACCGCTTCACCAACGCGACCGTCGGCGCCGGCATGATCGACCATCCGCTGCGCCGCGCTTCCAACGTCCACTGGCAGGCGATGGAGGTGAACAAGCAGGCCCGCGCCGAGCTCAAGCACCAGCAACCCGCCGTGCTCTGGTTCACCGGTTTTTCCGGTTCGGGCAAGTCGACGATCGCCAACACCCTTGAAAAGCTGCTGCATGCCGAGGGCATGCACACCTTCATCCTCGACGGCGACAATATACGCCACGGCTTGAACCGCGACCTCGGCTTCGAGAATGAAGACCGGGTCGAGAACATCCGCCGCGTCGCTGAAGTCGCCAAGCTGATGACGGATGCCGGCCTTTTGGTCATCGTCTCCTTCATCTCGCCCTTCAAAGCCGAGCGTCGGATGGCGCGGGACCTTTTCCCGCAAGGCGAATTCATCGAAGTCTTCGTCGATACCCCGATCGAGGAATGCATCAAGCGCGACCCGAAGGGCCTCTACAAGAAGGCGCAGGCCGGCGAGATCCCGAACTTCACCGGCATCTCCTCGGATTATGAACCACCGGAAAATCCGGAAATGCATCTGCACACGCTCGGACACGAGCCCGAGGCGCTTGCGATCATGATCAAAACCTACCTGGAGAAGCGGTGACGGGGATGCTGGACGTTCTCGAAAAACTCGCGCTCGCGGCGGGCAAGGAAATTCTCGACATCTACCATGCCGGTCCGAACGTGACCTTCAAGACCGACGCCTCTCCGGTGACGGAAGCCGACGAGCGCGCCGAGGCGATCATTCTCGAAGGCATCGCCAAGGCCTTCCCGGGCATCCCCGTTGTCGCCGAAGAGTCGGTGGCCGCCGGCCGTATCCCCAATATTGACGGCAAGGCCTTCTTTCTGGTGGATCCGCTGGATGGCACCAAGGAATTCGTCAACAAGCGCGACGACTTCACCGTCAACATCGCGCTGATCGAGAACGGGACCCCGGTCGCCGGCGTCGTCTATGCTCCCGCCAAGGGGGTTGCCTGGGCGGGCGGCGATGGCCGGATCGAGAAGCTCCTGATCGATGGCGACTTCAATGTGCGCTCGCGCGAGGGAATCCGCTGCCGCAAACCCACGGGCGACCTCACCGCCGTCGCCAGCCGCTCGCACAATTCGCCCGAGACCGAAGCCTTCCTCACCGAGAAGGGTATCACCTCGATCAAGTCGGTCGGCTCCTCGCTCAAATTCTGTCTCGTCGCCGAGGGCGAAGCGGATGTCTATCCGCGTTTCGGCCGCACGATGGAATGGGATACGGCAGCCGGCGACGCCGTGCTTCGCGCCGCCGGCGGCATGACCGTCGATCTCGACGGCAACCCGTTCCGCTATGGCAAGACCAGGCAGGCCCACGACAGCGATTTCGCCAACGGCCACTTCATCGCCTGGGGTAAGCAAGGTTGATGACGGCGCGATCTGAAGCCAGGGGATCCCGCATCGAACGCGCCATTTCTACGAGGCCTCAATTCAGGATCGGATTGAAAGCGCTCTAAAGGAATCATTTATTACTTATTTGATAAGCTGAAATAAGGTTAACTCATGAATATCATTGGGAGAGCCAAGAAATGATCCCATCAAGTTTTTCGCCAAATCGAGCCATTATCAGCAATCTGAAATATTTTAGTCGAAGATGACGAATTGTTCCTGCGATGAAACCGGATCAAAACACGACATCCGATCTGGCTGGATTCGGCGATGGACCTGAGGAAATTCGATGCGTTGCTTGAGGGGGCAAGCGAAAGCGACAAGGTGAGGGCCTTCGAGCCTTGAATGAAGCCGCTGACGGTCCGTGACGCGCCTTCGGCAAGTCATTCGGCACCGCCCGTCAGGGGCGCCGTCGTGCATCGCATGGCGCGGCTCGTTGAACGCTTCACGCAGCGCTTGTTCGCGCTGGCCGCTGGTTTCCCGAAACAACGTCAGATAAGATGAGACAAAAGTCCGTTGGTCTCTGAAATATCGGAAGCATGAGGTTTGCGAATCGTCTCCGCAGGCTGAACCTTCCAGATAGTTCAGTTCATATTAAGCTCCAGGATTTGAGAATGCGTGAGGTTGCCAAGGCCGTTCATCAGACCGCGACCAAGCCCCCTCTCCGAGGCCGGATCGAGAGCGTCGACAACAAAACACTCACCGGATGGATTTGGAATCCTGAGCGCTCAAGCGAGCCGGTTGGCTTCAGCCTGATTGTCAACGGCACCTCCGTCGGTCGCTATGTCGCGAGCCGATTGCGCGGAGATCTGGCCCGCAAGAATATTGGAAATGGTAATCATTCATTCCGGATCGTCCTCGACGACAAGTGGCTGGTCAGCGGGCGCAACCTTTTCGAGATTGACGTCGAGCCGTACGGCGTAAGCCTGGCCGCATCCTTTGTGGTAGAACTTGCCAACGGATCTTCGCGGGGCGGTGAAAACGGCATTCTTCTCACGGTTAAGGACTCGCCCGCGCCGGCCAAGGACCCGATCGTCGTCCGGATCAGCTCGGAAGCCGAGCACCCAAGCTCGGAAGCCACGCTCGCACGCGTGGAGGCCAAGCCCTCAACCCCGGAAGTCAAGCTCACACGCGTGGAGGCCAGGCCCTCAAGCCCGGAAGCCAAGCGCGCAAGCGTGGAGGCCAAGCCCTCAAGCGCGAAAGCCGCGCCCTCAAGCCCGGAAGCCGCGCCCTCAAGCCCAAGCGTATCACAAGTTATCATTGACGTTCAGGCGGCTGAACTGGCCGCTGCGGAGCAGAGCGAGACCTATCACTCCACCCTGAATTCGGCGAAACAAAAATTTCTGAAATCGCCGCTGCCCGATGTGTTCTTTCATCTCAAGGACAAATCCGATAAATCTCTTCTGAAATTCTCGGGCGATGAACGCAGCCTTTCGTTGGATTTCGAGCAACTGAACCACTGGTTCAGGGTTGTGTTTCTGGTGCC
>JBDHSX010000108.1:0-13053 GCA_039808365.1 Xanthobacteraceae bacterium
TTGACGGAATCACCGCCGTCATGCGCGGACTTGATCCGCGCATCCATCATCTACTTGAAAAATGATGGATTGCCGGGGGCATAGGCGAGCGAAGCGAAGCCGTTCTTCGAACGGCTATGCCCCGCAATGACGCTTCGATCAAAACAGGAAATTCCCTAGGCGGCGCGCCGGATATCTTCACCGAGCGCGCGATAGGACAGCGCCTCGGCGACGTGCAGCCGACCGACCTGCTCAGTGCCGTCGAGATCGGCGAGGGTGCGCGCCACCCGCAGCACGCGATGATAGCCGCGCGCCGACAGGCGCATGGTCTCGGCGACGTCGCGCAACAGCTTCAGCCCCGGCGCATCGGGTTGGGCCACGATTTCCAGCACCGAGGCCGGGGCTTCCGCGTTGGTCCGGACCTGCGGGAGGCGGGCGGCGGCGTAGCGCGCGAGCTGAATGTCGCGCGCCGCCGCGACGCGCGCGGCGACCTCGGCGGAGCCTTCCGACGGCGGCGGCAGAATCAGATCCGCGGCGGTCACCGCCGGGACTTCGATGCGCAGGTCGATGCGGTCCATCAGCGGCCCCGAGATGCGCGCCTGGTAATCCGCCGTGCAGCGGTCGTTGCGGCCGCGTTTGCAGGCATAGCCCGGTTCATAGGCATGGCCGCAGCGGCAGGGGTTCATCGCCGCCACCAGCATGAAGCGCGCCGGATAGGTGACGCGATGATTGGCCCGCGACACCGAAACCTCGCCGTTTTCCAGCGGCTGGCGCAGCGAATCGAGCACGCGCGGATCGAATTCGGGCAATTCGTCGAGGAACAGCACGCCCTGATGCGCCAGCGATATCTCGCCGGGCCGGGCGCGCATGCCACCGCCGGTCAGCGCCGCCATGCTGGCGGAGTGATGCGGCGCGCGGAACGGCCGGCGGTCGGTCAGTTCGCCGCCCTCGATTTCCCCCGCCACCGAGGCGATCATCGAGACCTCCAGCAGTTCGGCCGGCGACAGCGGCGGCAGGATCGAGGGCAGCCGCGCCGCCAGCATCGATTTGCCGGCGCCCGGCGATCCGGTCATCAGCAGATGATGGCCGCCGGCGGCGGCGATTTCGAGCGCGCGCTTGGCGCTTTCCTGCCCCTTGATGTCGCGCAGGTCGAGTTGCGGCGCGCCGTGCCGGTGAACGCGCGGCCGTGGCCGCGACAGAAGCTGCGTGCCCTTGAAATGATTGACGATCTGGATCAGCGAGCGGGCCGCGACGATCTCGATATCGGGGCTGGCCCATGCCGCCTCGGCGCCGCAGTCGGCTGGGCAGATCAGCCCCTCGTCGCGAGCGTTGGCGCCGATCGCCGCCGGCAGCACGCCCGCCACCGGCGCGATCGAGCCGTCGAGGCCGAGTTCGCCGAGCACCGTGAAGCCGGACAAGGCGTCGGGCGGGATGGCGCCGATGGCGGCCATCAGACCGAGCGCGATCGGCAGGTCGTAATGGCTGCCTTCCTTGGGCAGGTCGGCGGGGGCAAGATTGACGGTGATCCGCCGCGCCGGCAGCGCCAGCCCGGAGGCGAGCAGGGCGGAGCGCACCCGCTCGCGCGCTTCCGACACCGCCTTGTCGGGCAGGCCGACGATGGCGAAGGCCGGCAGGCCGGGCGCGACCTGAACCTGGACATCGACCGCGCGGGCGTCGATGCCTTCGAATGCGACCGTGGAGACCCGTTGGACCATGATGTTCCTCGCCCCGTGCGCCACGGTAGCGCAAGGCGGGCGGCGAGACAAGAACAATAAGGGAACATTGGAGCCGGTGAGGCTCTCCGGCCGGTGGGGGATCGGGGATCAGCGGCGCTTGGCCTCGATCTTGTCCCAGATCATCGCCGCGATATCGGCGCCGCCGAGATTGGCGATGGCGCGGATGCCGGTGGGCGAGGTGACGTTGATCTCGGTGAGGTGATCGTCGATGACGTCGATGCCGACGAACAACAGCCCGCGCTGGCGCAGCGCCGGCCCGATGGTCTCGCAGATCTCGCGTTCGCGCGGCGTCAGGTCGGTGGCGCGCGCGGCGCCGCCGCGCACCATGTTGGAGCGCAGGTCGTCCGCCGCCGGCACGCGGTTGACCGCGCCGGCAAATTCGCCGTCGACCAGGATGATGCGCTTGTCGCCGTGCTTCACCTCGGGCAGGAATCGCTGGATCACCCACGGCTCGCGGAAGGTGACCGCGAACATGTCGTAGAGCGAACCGAAATTCATGTCCTGCGGCAGGATGCGGAACACCGCCGCGCCGCCGTGGCCGTGCAGCGGCTTCATCACCACCGCGCCGTGGGTGGCGCGGAAGGCGTTGATCTCGTCGAGATTGCGCGAGATCAGCGTCGGCGGCATCAGTTCGGGGAAGTCGAGCACGAACAGCTTTTCCGGCGCGTTGCGCACGCTGGCCGGATCGTTGACCACCAGCGTTTTCGGATGGATGCGTTCCAAAAGATGCGTGCTGGTGATGTAGGCGAGGTCGAACGGCGGATCCTGCCGCAACAGCACCACATCGAACGAGGCGAGCCCGGTGCGCTTCGGCTCGCCGAGCGCGAAGTGATTGCCGACCTCGTCGCGGACGCTGAGCGATTGCACCGGCGCGACGACGTCCCTGCCGTTCAGCGAGAGCTGATCGGGCGTGTAGTAGGCGAGGGTATGACCGCGCCGCTGCGCCTCCAGCAACAAGGCGAATGTGGAATCGCCGCGCACGTTGATGCGCGCGATGGGGTCCATCTGGACGGCGACTTTCAGGCTCATGCTTGGGTGTCCGGCTTGGGAATTCTTATGTCAGGCGCCGGCGTCGAAGGCTCCCGGCAGATGAAGCGGCAGGGCGCGCGGCGCGACCAGCACGGCGTCGAAACGCAGGTCGAAATTGGCATGTTCGGGGTGCGCCATCAACCATGCATTGGCGGCGTCGACGATGCGCTTCTGCTGGCGCGGGGTGACGGCGTAGGCGGCGGCCTCCAGCGTGGCGCGCGCCTTGACCTCGACGAACGCCACCAGGGCGCGCCCTTCGGCGACCAGATCGATTTCGCCGTGGGGCGTGCGGAAGCGCCGCGCCACGATGCGATAACCGGCGGCGGTCAAAAGCGCGGCGGCGCGGTCTTCGGCGGAAAGGCCGGCGCGAAAGGCCGCGACGCGTTTTGGCGCGGCGGCCTTTCGGCGCGACGGCTCGGTTCGGTCAGGCGGCGTCATCGCCGCCTGCTCCGCGATCCTCGCCGGCGAGTTCGAGTGCGCGGGCATAGACCGCGCGGCGCGGCCGGCCGGACAGTTCGACGGCGTGGGCGACGGCGTCCTTGACGCTGCCGCGCTTGAGCGCGGCGCGCAACAGGTCGTCGAATTCGTCGGCCGCCATGATCTGGTCCGCGGCCGGCGGCGGCCCGACCACCAGCACGAACTCGCCGCGCGTTTCCAGCGCGGCGGCGGCTTGCGCCAGGGTCGCGAGCGGGCCGCGCCGCACCTCCTCATGCAGCTTGGTCAATTCGCGGCAGATCGCGGCGTCACGTCCGGGCATCGCGGTTGCGAGATCGGCCAGCGTCTCCTGCACGCGATTGCCGGATTCGAACATCACCAGCGTCGCCGGAATCCGTGCCAGCTCACTGATGCGGTGACGGCGCGCGCCCTGTTTGGACGGCAAAAACCCCTCGAAGAAGAAGCGGTCGGTCGGCAGCGCGGCGAGCGTCAGCGCGGTCAGCACCGAGGACGCCCCCGGCAGCGCCATCACCGGATGGCCGGCGGCGCAGACCTCGCGCACCAGTTTGAAGCCCGGATCGGAAATCAGCGGCGTGCCGGCGTCGGAGACCAGCGCCACCGACGCGCCCTCCGCCAGCATTCGAAGCAGCTTCGGGCGCGCGGTGGCGGCGTTGTGGTCGTGATAGGGGGTAAGCGTCGCGCCGATGCCGTAGCGCTCGGTCAGCCGCCGCGTCACGCGGGTGTCCTCGCAGGCGATGACGTCGACCCCCGCCAGCGTCTGCAACGCCCGCAGCGTGATGTCGCCGAGATTGCCGATCGGCGTGGCGACGAGATGCAGGCCCGCCGCCGCCTTCGGCGCGGCCATAAGCTGTCCGGAGACGACGAAGGTGGGCGCGGCGGACGGCCCGCCATCGGGGGAAACGGCTGTGCTGGGCATCGCCACACCGTAAAGCAGGAGCGGACCGGCAGGATACAGCTTTTCCGCGCCCCCGTGCCGCCTTTCCGTCGCGCGGCCAACCGTGCAGGAAAGCCACGGCGGCGATCAAACGGCAGCCGCCGGCGGAACCAGCCTATTGTTTGGGTTAACTATTCGCTGACAATATGCCTTAATCCGCATTCCCAGGCCGAGCTTCAACAGCGCCTGGCGGCGGTCGCCGCCGCCGAACGGAAGAATCACAGCGAAAGAATTGTAATGGCGGGTCCGATCGATCCTGATGTCAGACAACGCGGAGCAACGCGGCGGGCCGCCCTCGGCCTGATCCTCGGGGCGCCGCTGTTGGGCGCTTGCGCCGGCGGGCAATCGGCTCTGACCGGCGCGCAACAGGCGTCGGGGCCGCAACAGCCGTCGCAGTCGCTGGGAACCGGTCAGGTCAAGGTCGGCTTGATCCTGCCGTTGTCGGCGCCGGGCAATGCCGGCGTCGCGGCGCAATCGATGCGCAACGCCGCCGAGATGGCGTTGGCCGAGTTCCAGAACCCCAACCTCCAGCTTCTCGTCAAGGACGATGCCGGCAATGCCCAGGGCGCGCAGCAAGGCGCCCAGCAGGCGCTCGATGAAGGCGCGGAGATTGTTCTCGGCCCGTTGTTCGCGGCGTCGGTTCCGGCGGCGGCGCAACTGACGCGCGCGCGGGGCATTCCGATGATCGCGTTCTCGACCGATTCAAGCGTGGCCGGGCGCGGCGTCTATCTGCTCAGTTTCCTGCCGGAATCCGATGTCACGCGGATCATCGACTACGCCGCCGGGATCGGAAAGCGCTCGTTTGCCGCGCTGCTGCCGGAGAATGCCTACGGCAACGTGGTGGAGGCCGCCTTCAAGCAGGAGGTCAGCCGCAAGGGCGGCCGCATCGTGGCGTTCGAGCGCTACGGCGCCGATCGCGGTGCCGCCATCCGCAACGTGGCGCAGGCGCTGCCCAGCGCCGACGCGCTGTTTCTGGCCGATGACGGCGACGCGGTGGTCGGTGTCGCCGAGGCGTTGACGGCGGCCGGGGCCAATCTCCGGCGGCTGCAATTGCTCGGCACCGGGCTGTGGGACAGTCCGCGCGTGTTCGCCAGCGCCGCGATGCAGGGCGGGCTGTACGCCGCGCCGGATCCGGCCGGCTTCCGCGCCTTCGCGGGGCGTTACAGCACCCGCTATGGCCAGCAGCCGGTACGCACCGCAACGCTGGCGTATGACGCGGTGGCGCTGACCGCCGCCCTGGCCCGCACCCAGGGCGCGCAAAAATTTTCCGCCGAGGTGCTGACCAATCCGTCCGGCTTCGCCGGGATCGACGGCCTGTTCCGATTCCGCGCCGACGGCACCAACCAGCGCGGCCTCGCGGTGATGCGCGTCGCCTCCGGCGGCGGACAGCCGGTGGCCGGGTCGCCGAAAAGTTTCGGGGCGTAGTCGGGGTTTGGTTTGGATGGAAGCGTCATGCGCGGGCACAGCCGTTCGAAGAACGGCGTCGCTTTGCTCGCCTATGACCCGCGCACCCATCGAAAAGAATCGCTTTAAGCGGATGGAATTGCCGGGTCGAGCCCGACAATGACGTCTTGGATCAAGCCGCCAGATCCGCCACCACGGCGTCGAGCAGCGGGAAACCGGCTTGCGTGACGCGTAGCCGTCCGCCGGGATCGACGGTGATCGCGCCTTCCTCGCGCAGCACCGTGATGCGCGAGGCGTCGAGTTCGCGGCCCGACAGCGCGGCGTAACGGCGCGGATCGATGCCCTCGGCGAGCCGCAGCCCCATCAGCAGGAATTCGTCGGCGCGTTCCTCGCGGTTGAGGCTGTCGTCGGTGACGATGCCGTGGCCGTTGGCCTCGACCCGCATCAGCCAGGATTCCGGCCGCTTCTCGGTGGCGAACGCATGACGGATGCCGTCGATGTCGAGCCGGCCATGGGCGCCGGGGCCGATCCCGGCATATTCCTGACCGCGCCAGTAGATCAGATTGTGCCGGCACTCCGCGCCCGGCCGGGCGTGATTGGAAATCTCGTAGGCCGGCAGGCCATGCCTGGCGCAGACTTCCTGCGTGACGTCGTAGAGGATGCGCGCCACGGCTTCGTCGGGCGTCTTCAGCTTGCCGGCGGCGTGCAGGCCGAAGAACGGCGTGCCTTCCTCGATGGTCAGTTGATAGAGCGACAGGTGCTCGGCCGCTTCCGAAATGGCGTAGGTCAGTTCGTCGGTCCACGCCTGCGGTGTCTGTTCGGGGCGAGCATAGATCAGATCGAACGAATAGCGCTCGAACGCCGAACGCGCGATCGCCACCGCGTCCAGCGCCTCGCGCGCGGTGTGCAGCCGGCCCAGCATCTTGAGCGAGGCGTCGTCGAGCGCCTGCACGCCGAGCGAGACGCGATTGACGCCGGCGGCGCGATAGCCGTGGAAGCGGGTGGCGTCGACGCTGGTGGGATTGGCTTCCAGCGTCACCTCGACGGTGGGGGACACGGACCAGTGCCCGGCGATGGCGTCGAGGATCGCGCCGATGGTTCGCGGCTGCATCAAGGACGGCGTGCCGCCGCCGAAGAAAATCGACGACACTTCACGGTTCGGGGCCCGCGCGGCCATCGCCGCGATCTCGCGCGCAAAAGCTTTCACGTAGCGCGGCTCGTCGATCGGCGCGTGGCGGACATGGCTGTTGAAGTCGCAGTAAGGGCACTTCGACAGGCAGAACGGCCAATGGATGTAAACGCCGAAGGCGTCGTCGGCGTCAGCGCGGCTCAAGGCAGATCTCCGCGAGTTTGACGAAGGCGCGGGCGCGGTGCGAGAGCCCGAGGCCGAGCGGCGGCAGCCCGTGTTTCTCGATCGAGGTCATTTCGCCAAAAGTGCGATCGTGGCGGTCGGGCAGGAAGGCCGGATCGTAGCCGAAGCCGGCGGTGCCGCGCGGCGGCCACACCAGCGTGCCGTCGACGCGCGCCTCGACCTCCTCGACATGGCCGTCGGGCCACGCCACGCACAGCGCCGAGACGAAATGCGCCTTGCGCTTGTCCGGCGTGATGGCGCCACGCTCCTGCAACAGCCGCTCGATCCGGGTCATCGCCGCCAAAAAATCCTTCGACGGTCCGGCCCAGCGCGCCGAATGGATGCCCGGCGCGCCGTCGAGCGCGTCGACGCAAAGCCCGGAATCATCGGCGAAGGCCGGCAGGCCGGATGCGTTGGCGGCGGCGACCGCCTTGATGCGGGCGTTGGCCAGAAAGCTGTCGCCGGTCTCCTCGGGCTCGGCGAGGCCGAGTTCGCCGGCGGAGATCGCCGTGATGCCGTAAGGCGCCAGCAGCTCGCGCATCTCGGCGAGCTTGCCGGGATTGTGGGTCGCGATCACGAGTTGGCCGGTGATTCGCCGGTGCATGCCGTCATCCTACGTCAATGCGGGACTCCGCGAAACCGGACCTACGCCACCGCCATCTTCTGCAAGTCCACCAGCCGCGCCACGCCCTTGCGGGCCAGCGCCATCAGCGCCAGGAACTCGTCCTGCGAGAACGGCGTCTTTTCGGCGGTGCCCTGCACCTCGATGATGCGGCCGTCGCCGGTCATCACGAAATTCGCGTCGGTCTCGGCCTCGGAATCCTCGGCATAGTCGAGATCGAGCACCGGGGTGCCGTTGTAGATGCCGCAGGAGATCGCGGCGACGTTGTCGCGCAGCACGTTGCCGCCGCCGCCCTTGAACATGTTGCGGGCCTTCATCCAGCCGATGCAGTCGGCGAGCGCGACCCAGGCGCCGGTGATCGAGGCGGTGCGGGTGCCGCCGTCGGCTTGCAGCACGTCGCAATCGACGGTGATCTGGCGCTCGCCCAGCGCTTCGAGGTCGACGGTGGCGCGCAGCGAGCGGCCGATCAGGCGCTGGATTTCCACGGTGCGGCCGTTCTGCTTGCCGGCGGACGCCTCGCGGCGGGTACGTTCCAGCGTGGCGCGCGGCAACATGCCGTATTCGGCGGTGACCCAGCCGCGGCCCTGGCCCTTGAGCCACGGCGGCAGCCGTTCCTCCAGCGTGGCGGTCACCAGCACGTGGGTATCGCCGAATTTCACCAGGCACGATCCCTCGGCGTATTTGACCACGCCGCGTTCCAACGAAACGGGTCGCAACTCATCCGGCGCGCGACGGCTGGGCCGCATGGCAATTCTCCTGCAAATCAAGGGAAGGTGTGGTCTTTTAGGTGGCGCGGGCGGCAGCGGCAAGACTTTTGGGCGACGATGGCCCCGGACGGCGACCGGGATCGATACCGGCTTGTATCCGGGCACCAAGATGGACAAATTAAGCCTCGACGATTGAAGGAGTTAACCGTGGCCCATCACGATCCGATCGGCCTGATTTCCCCCAAGCCGGGGCTGGCCCAGCTCAACGAACGCTCGCGCGAAATTTTCCGGCACATCGTCGAGAGTTATCTCGCCACCGGCGAGCCGGCGGGGTCGCGCAACATCTCGCGCCTGATCACCATGCCGCTGTCGCCGGCCTCGGTGCGCAATGTGATGTCCGATCTCGAACAGCTCGGGCTGATCTACGCGCCGCACACCTCGGCCGGCCGGCTGCCGACGGAACTCGGCCTGCGGTTTTTCGTCGATGCGCTGATGCAGGTCGGCGACCTGTCCGAACCGGAGCGGCAATCGATCCAGAACCAACTGGCCTCGGTGGGCAAGGCGCAGACGGTCGAGGCGGCGCTGAGCGAGGCGTTGACCCAATTGTCCGGCCTGACGCGGGCGGCGGCGGTGGTGTTGACCGCGAAGTCGAACGTCCGGCTGAAACACATCGAATTCGTCCGGCTGGAGCCGTCGCGGGCGCTGGTGGTGCTGGTCGCCGAGGACGGTCAGGTCGAGAACCGCGTGCTCGATCTGCCGGCGGGCGTGCCGTCGTCGGCGCTTATCGAGGCGTCAAATTTCCTCAACGCGCGGATTCGCGGCCGGACGCTGGCGGAGGCGCGGCTGGAGCTGGAATCGGCGCTGGCGCAGAGCCGCGCCGAACTCGATCAACTGACGCAGAAGATTATCGCTGCTGGTCTGGCGAGCTGGTCCGGCGGCGACGGCGACGACCGGCAACTGATCGTGCGCGGCCATGCCAACCTGCTGGAGGACCTGCACGCGCTGGAGGATCTGGAGCGGGTGCGGTCGCTGTTCGACGATCTCGAAAGCAAGCGCGGCGTGATCGATCTGCTCGGCCGCGCCGAGCGCGCCGAGGGCGTGCGCATTTTCATCGGCTCGGAGAACAAGCTGTTTTCCCTGTCGGGCTCCTCGACCATCATCGCGCCCTACAATGACGGCGCGGGCCATATCGTCGGCGTGCTCGGCGTCATCGGCCCGACCCGGCTGAACTACGCGCGGGTGATTCCGATGGTGGATTACGCCGCGCGCATCGTCAGCCGGATGCTCGGCGGCTGACGGCCGCGCGCGTCCTCCGACCGCAGCCTTGATTTTCCCGGCGAAAGCACCGATATCCCGGCCAGCATCTTCCCCTTTCAATTCAAGACGATTTTCGAGAAGGCTGAGTAATGACTGATCGTGACGGGCAGAACGACAACCCGGAGAAGTCCGCGCGGGACACCGAACCGGTCGTGTCCAAACCCTACATCATGCCGGACGATCCCGAGGACAGCCCCACCGAGGCGCTGGCGAAGGAAGCCGCGGAGGCGCGCGACAGGGTATTGCGAACGCTGGCGGAAATGGAAAACCTGCGCAAGCGCACCGCGCGCGAAGTCGCCGACGCCCGGATGTACGGCATCACCGGTTTCGCGCGCGACGTGCTCGATATCGCCGACAATCTGCAACGCGCGCTCGACGCCGTGCCGGCGGAAGCGCGCGCGAGCGCCGATCCTGGCCTCAAGGCCCTGATGGAAGGCGTCGAACTGACCGAGCGTTCGCTGCTGAACGCGCTGGAAAAGCATGGCGTGAAGAAATTCGATCCCGCGGGTCAGAAATTCGATCCGAATTTCCAGCAGGCGATGTATGAGGTGCCGGACCCGTCGGTGCCGGCGGGAACGGTCGTGCAGGTGATTCAGGCCGGCTACACCATCGGCGACCGGGTGTTGCGGCCGGCGATGGTCGGCGTCGCCAAGGGCGGCGCCAAGGCAACAGCCACCGAATAGCAAAGGCGGCGGCCTCCGGATAAGCGGCGGGCCGCCTCCCGACCGGCGACGACGGTCCGCTCAGGTCGCGATGTCGCTGGATTGAATGCGTCTGACGCCGGCCTTCTCCATGTCGGCCCATGCTTTCGCCATCGATCCCTGCGTGTCGATGCCTCGGCACGCATCCTCGATGACGTAGGTTTCGAAACCGGCCTTGCGGGCGTCGACCGCGCTCCAGGCGACGCAGAAGTCGGTTGCGAGGCCCGCGATGAAGACGCGACGCAGCCCGCGCGCCTCAAGATATTTCGCGAGTCCGGTCGAGGTCTTGCCGTCGGCCTCGGTGAAGGCCGAATAGCTGTCGACATCCTTGTGAAACCCCTTGCGCAGGATCAGCTCCGCCTGCGGAATGTTGAGGTCTTTCGAGAGCGCCGCGCCTTCGGTGCCCTGCACGCAGTGGTCCGGCCACAACACCTGCTTGCCATAGCTCAGATCGATCACCTCGAACGGCTTCTTGCCGCTGTGGCTGGAGGCGAACGACACGTGCCCGGCGGTGTGCCAGTCCTGCGTCATCACGACATTGGCGAAGCTCCTGGCGAGGCGGTTGATCACCGGCACCACCTGATCGCCGTCCTTCACCGCGAGGCTGCCGCCGGGCAGGAAGCAGTTCTGCACGTCGATGACCAGCAGAACCGATTTGTCGTCGGGGGCGATCTTGTCGGCGGCCCGCGCCGCCCTCGGCATCAGGCCCGCGATCGCGGTGGCCTGGATTGTCGTGAGGATCATCTGCCGTCTGTTCAGCATGGCTCAACCTCCCGCAGCAAGACCACGGGAGCAAATCAGGTCAGGGGCGAAAGGTAAAGCCGATAGGGAGGGCGGTCCGGCGGCTTACCGGGGCTGGACGCCGTCCCGCACCGAACGGAAGCGGGGGAAGGCGTCCGACCATTGGTCGCGCGGCGCGCTGCCGATCACCCGGATCGCGCCAGCGCCGCTGCCGAATCGCAGCCACTGCACCACCGTCACGGGCGTTGCGTCCTTGCCGCTGACGGCGTCGATGCGGGTCTCGAAACCCGGCGTGCTGTCGATCCGGATCGGCTCGGACATGGTAATGCGCGCCTCGCGCAGGCCCGGAATCAGCCGCGCCGCCTGTTCGGCGTAGCGGGCGCGGTCGTCGGGCTTGTCCGGCACCGAGCCGACCAGGCCGAGCACCATGAACGGGCCCTTTTCGATATCCAGGACCTCGCTGGAATCCGTCAGCATGACGGCCGCCCCCGGCGCCAGCGTCCGCACCGATTTGAAGCCGCCGCGCTCGGTGACCTTGAACGGCAAGGTGCCCAGTTGCTCGTCCGGCGGCACCTCCTGGCGGACGCCGATGCTGGCGAACATCGTGCGGATCGCATCGTCGGTGTAGATTTTGCCGGCGTTCTCGGGGACCTCGACCGCGACGAAACCGGAGAACGATCCGCCCGACAGGATCATGGAATAGCGCCGGACGCTGGTGGCGCCGTCGCGGACGGTCTCCATCGTATAATAGGCGGGGCCGGCGGCGGTCTTGACGGTTTCCGACTTGATGCCGTCGACGCCGTTCGGGTGGGCTTTGAAGGTGGTTTCCACCTCGCGATAGGCTGCCGCCGGAAGCTCGGCGATCAGCACCTTGACGCGATGATCCTCGGTCTCGAAGCCGAGGAAGGATTTGGCGGGCGAAAGCCCGACCAGCGGAACCAGGCCCAGCCGGGAGCCCGGCGGATAGATCGGATCGGCGGCGAGAACCGGCGCGGCCCACAGCATGGCCAGCGCGACGGCGAGAAAACGGAGGGGATATTTCATCGGGGCTCTGTTGCGCAGTTTTGAGGCCGTTCGATGGTCGGCCGGCCAGCCGTCATGTCAATAGAACGGTTTTGGCCGCAGCGGAATCCGGTTCACGCGAAGAAACCGCGCTAACCCGCAAACAAGCCCGATTTTCGCGAGCCGGCGCGGCGTCCGGTCCTTGCGGCCGATATACCCCCCTTCTATATGAGGCTCACCATCGCAATATCGCGAACATTGGGGGTCGGACCGGGGCGCCGTCAGGGCCCGACCGGCCTGCCGCAACGAGAAGGATATGGACACCATGGGAAAGGTCATCGGGATCGACCTCGGCACGACCAATTCGTGCGTTGCCGTGATGGACGGCAAGACCGCGAAAGTCATTGAGAACGCCGAGGGCATGCGGACGACGCCGTCGATCGTCGCATTCACCGACGACGGCGAGCGGCTGGTCGGCCAGCCCGCCAAGCGTCAGGCCGTCACCAACCCGGAACGTACGATCTTCGCGGTCAAGCGCCTGATTGGCCGCCGCTATGACGACCCGATGGTCGAGAAGGACAAGAAGCTCGTCCCCTACAAGATTTCGAAGGCCGGCAACGGCGACGCCTGGGTCGAGGTCGACGGCAAGACCTATTCGCCGTCGCAGGTCTCGGCGTTCATCCTGCAGAAGATGAAGGAAACCGCGGAAGCGCATCTCGGCCAGAAGGTCGAGCAGGCCGTCATCACCGTGCCGGCTTACTTCAACGACGCCCAGCGTCAGGCCACCAAGGACGCCGGCAAGATCGCCGGCCTTGAGGTGCTGCGCATCATCAACGAGCCGACCGCCGCGGCGCTGGCCTACGGCCTCGACAAGGCGAAGCAGGGCACCATCGCGGTCTACGACCTCGGCGGCGGCACCTTCGACGTGTCGATCCTGGAGATCGGCGACGGCGTGTTCGAGGTGAAGTCGACCAACGGCGACACCTTCCTCGGCGGCGAGGACTTCGACATGCGTCTGGTCGAATATCTCGCGGCCGAGTTCAAGAAGGAGCAGGGCATCGACCTCACCAAGGA
>JBDHSX010000109.1:0-13020 GCA_039808365.1 Xanthobacteraceae bacterium
CCAGGCGAGCGGTTCGCGATCGGCGGCGAAATACAGCGCAATGCCGCTGCCGAACGCGACCGGCGCCCATGGCAACAACCGGCCGTCGCCCGCTTCCGCCCGCAGCCATTGCCGCAGACGGGTGAGAACCGGTTCGAGGCTCGCGGCGGCGGGCGCGACCCATCGCCCGGTGCGCGCGCCATCCTGCGGCCACGCCCAAACGCCTGCCCTGGCCTTCCCTTTGGCCCTGCCCTCGCCCCCGTCCGCCATGCGCGCTCCTGCAAACGGTCATGGCAGCATGGGACAAAACAGCGATGGCGGCAACGGAGCCCGAATGTCTGAATGAAACGCGGCGTCATCGTCCGCGAAAGCGGACGATCCAGTCACCTCTGGAAGCGCAAGGGAAACCCGTCGTTTGATACGGAGGACTGGATACCCGCTTTCGCGGGCATGACGGCCCTTCCGCTTTACTCGCGTCGGAAAGTACCCATTTCCGTTATCAGAACCGACCGCAGCGCCTCACGCCTTCGCGAAACTGTCGCGCAGGCCGATAGTGCGGTTGAACACCGGCAGGTCCGGCGTCGAGTCGCGGTCGCGGACGAAATAGCCCTGCCGCTCGAACTGCACGACGTCGTCGGCGTTGGCGCTCGCCAGCGCCGGCTCGATCCGCGCCTCGCGCAGCACCTCAAGCGAGTCCGGATTGAGGTCGGCGGTGAAATTCGCGGCATTCGGGGCCGGATTGCTGAACAGCGGATTGTAAACCCGAACCTCGGCCGGCACCGACCCCGCCGCCGACAGCCAGTGGATCGTCGCCTTGACCTTGCGGCCGTCGGGCGCGTTGCCGCCGCGGGTCGCGGGATCGTAGGTGCAGCGCAGTTCGATCACCTCGCCGCTGGCGTCCTTCACCGCCTCGCGGCAGGTGATGAAATAGGCGTAGCGCAACCGCACTTCCTTGCCCGGCGACAGGCGGAAGAATTTCTTCGGCGGGTTTTCCATGAAGTCGTCGCGCTCGATATAGAGTTCGCGGCCGAAAGCAACCTTGCGGGTGCCGGCGGCCGGATCGTCCGGATGGTTGACGGCCTCCAGCTCCTCGCTCTCGCCCTCCGGATAGTTCTCGATCACCACCTTGAGCGGCCGCAGCACCGCCATGCGCCGCTGCGCGGTGCGGTTCAGCACCTCGCGGATACAGAACTCCAGCATCCCGACATCGACGACGCTGTTGGCCTTGGCGACGCCGATCCGCCTGATGAATTCGCGGATCGCCTCCGGCGGCACGCCGCGCCGGCGCAGGCCGGCGATGGTCGGCATCCGCGGATCGTCCCAGCCGCCGACATGGCCGCCGCGCACCAGTTCGGTGAGCACGCGCTTTGACAACAGCGTGTAGGTTAGGTTGAGCCGCGCGAATTCGTACTGACGCGGATGCGACGGCACCGGCAGCTTGTCCAGGAACCAGTCGTAGAGCGGCCGGTGGTCCTCGAACTCCAGCGTGCAGATCGAGTGAGTGATGCCCTCGATGGCGTCGGACTGGCCATGCGCGTAGTCGTAGCTCGGATAGATCGACCAGGCGCGGCCGGTGCGCGGATGCTCGGCGTGCAGGATGCGGTAGAGCACCGGGTCGCGCAGGTTGATGTTGCCGGAAGCCATGTCGATTTTGGCGCGGAGCACCCGCGCGCCGTTGGGGAATTCGCCGGCCTTCATGCGGCGGAACAGGTCGAGGTTTTCATCGACGCCGCGGTCGCGGAACGGGCTGTTGCGGCCCGGCTCGGTCAAGGTGCCGCGCGCGAGCCTGATCTCCTCCTGCGACTGGTCATCGACATAGGCGAGGCCGGCGCGGATCAAATCCTCGGCCCAGCCGTAAAGACGCTCGAAATAGTCCGAGGCATAGAACAGGTTGTCGCCCCAGTCGAAGCCCAGCCAGCGCACGTCGCGCTGGATGGAATCGATATATTCCTGTTCTTCCTTGGCCGGGTTGGTGTCGTCGAAGCGCAGGTGACATTTGCCGCCGAATTCCTGCGCGATGCCGAAATTCAGCGCGATCGATTTGGCGTGACCGATGTGCAGGTAGCCGTTCGGCTCCGGCGGGAAGCGGGTGACGATGCGCGCGTGCCGTTTCGCGTCGAGATCGGCCTGAACGATGTCGCGGATGAAATCGCGCCCTGTCTCCGCCGCTGTCGTGTCTACCGTCATTCTCAAATCCCGTTGCCGATTGCGCGCATCTTCTGCCAAATCCGCCCGCCGCCGCCAAGCCCGCATATCGGCGCGGGCCACGTCCAGGAAGACTTTCGTGAAGGCTTTAGTTATGCCGCGATCCTGCTATACACCGACCGCGCGTTTTCAGCCCGCCCCGTTTCCCTTGCCCCCGGTATCATGACCAGACCCGTCGTCACCCGCTTCGCGCCCTCGCCCACCGGCTTCCTGCACATCGGCGGCGCCCGCACCGCGCTGTTCAACTGGCTGTTTGCCCGTCGTCACGGCGGCCGGATGCTGCTGCGAATCGAGGACACCGACCGCGAGCGTTCCACCGACGCCGCCATCAGCGCCATTCTCGACGGCCTGAAATGGCTCGGGCTCGATTGGGACGGCGATGTCGTCTACCAGTTTCAGCGCGCCGCGCGCCACCGCGAGGTGGTCGCCCAACTGCTGGCCTCGGGCAACGCCTACCGTTGCTACGCCACCCAGGAGGAACTGGCGGCGATGCGCGAAAAGGCCCGCGCCGAGGGCCGCACCCGGCTCTATAACGGGCTGTGGCGCGACCGCGATCCCTCGGAGGCTCCCGCCGGGGTCGCGCCGGTGATCCGCCTCAAGGCCCCGCTCACCGGCGAAACCGTGATCGAGGATCAGGTGCAGGGCCGCGTGGTCTGGCAAAACGAAAACCTCGACGACCTGGTGCTGCTGCGCTCCGACGGCAACCCGACCTACATGCTGGCGGTGGTCGCCGACGATCACGACATGGGCGTCACCCACATCATCCGCGGCGACGACCACCTCACCAACGCGGCGCGGCAGAAGCAGATCTACGACGCGCTCGGCTGGGACCTGCCCAGCATGGCGCACATCCCGCTGATCCACGGCCCCGACGGCTCCAAACTGTCGAAGCGGCACGGCGCGCTCGGCGTCGATGCCTATCGCGCGATGGGCTACCTGCCCGAGGCGCTGCGGAACTATCTGGTGCGGCTCGGCTGGAGCCATGGCGATCAGGAGATTTTCTCGACGCAGGAAATGATCGACGCCTTCGGGCTCGCGGCGATCGGACGCTCGGCGGCGCGGTTCGATTTCGCCAAGCTGGAAAACCTCAACGGCCACTACATCCGCCACAGCGACGATCAATCTCTCGTGACCATGCTGGCGAGCCAGGCCGATTATCTGCCCAACGGCGCGGCGCTGAAGGCGAAGTTGAACGACACCGTGCGCGACCAGCTCCTGCGCGCGATGCCCGGCTTGAAGGAGCGCGCCAAAACCCTGATCGATCTGATCGACGGCGCGCATTTCATCATCGCCGACCGGCCGTTGCCGCTCGACGCCAAGGCCGCCGCCCTGCTGACGCCGGAAACCCGCCGCTTGATCGGACGAATCCGCGAGGCGCTGACGGCGGTCACCGATTGGCGTCAGGACACCACCGAAGCAGCGATGCGGGCGTTCGCCGAACAGACCGGCCTGAAGTTCGGCGCGGTGGCGCAGCCGCTGCGCGTCGCCTTGACCGGCCGCACCACGTCCCCGGGCATCTTCGACGTGCTGGCCGTTCTCGGGCGGGACGAGTGCCTCGGCCGCCTCGCCGACCAGGCCGCCGCCTGACGCGACCAAAGGTGTATAGCCGCACCTTGCGATGCCTACCGCAATGCGATACCCCTTGGCCCGGCGCTTTTCGGCCACCCTGGCTGCCACCCGTCGCCACAATTCCGGCGCCTGGCAAGCCCGGCCTTTCAACGATTTCATCGGGGATATGCGATGGACGCAAAAACCAATTCACAATCGGCCACCCTGACCGTTGGCGGCAAGTCGCATGAGTTCCCGGTCAAAACTGGAACTGTCGGCCCCCAGGTCATCGACATCAGCAAGCTCTATGCCCAGGCCGGCATGTTCACCTACGATCCGGGCTTCACGTCCACCGGAAGCTGCGAATCCAAGATCACCTACATCGACGGCGACGAGGGCGTGCTGCTTTATCGCGGCTATCCGATCGAGCAACTGGCCGATCAAGGCGACTTCCTCGAAACCTGCTATCTTCTGATGCACGGCGAGCTGCCGACCAAGGCGCAGAAAGACGATTTCGATTTTCGCGTGACCCATCACACGATGGTCCACGAGCAGATGACGCGCTTTTTCCAGGCGTTCCGCCGCGACGCTCATCCGATGGCCGTGATGGTGGCCTCGGTCGGCGCGATGGCGGCGTTCTACCATGACTCCACCGACATCAACGATCCGCGGCAGCGCATGATCGCGTCGATGCGGATGATCGCCAAGGTGCCGACGCTGGCGGCGATGGCCTATAAATATTCAGTCGGCCAGCCGTTCGTGTATCCGCAGAACGATCTCGACTATGCGTCGAATTTCCTGCGCATGTGCTTCGCGGTGCCGTGCGAGGAGTACAAGATCAACCCGGTGCTGGCCGACGCGCTGGACAAGATCTTCATCCTCCATGCCGATCACGAGCAGAACGCCTCGACCTCCACCGTGCGCATCGCCGGCTCGTCCGGGGCCAACCCGTTCGCCTGCATCGCCGCCGGCATCGCCTGCCTGTGGGGGCCGGCGCATGGCGGCGCCAACGAGGCGGCCTTGCAGATGCTCGCCGAGATCGGCTCGGTCGACCGGATTCCGGACTTCATCGCCAAGGTGAAGGACAAGAATTCGTCGGTGCGCCTGATGGGCTTCGGCCATCGCGTCTACAAGAACTACGATCCGCGCGCCAAGATCATGCAGAAGATGTGTCACGCCGTGCTCAAGGAGACCGGGCACACCAACGACCCGCTGCTGCCGATCGCGCTGGAACTGGAGAAGATCGCGCTCAACGATCCCTACTTCATCGAGCGCAAGCTGTATCCGAACGTCGATTTCTATTCGGGCATCACGCTGAAGGCGATGGGCTTCCCGACCTCGATGTTCACCGTGCTGTTCGCGGTCGCCCGCACCGTGGGCTGGATCAGCCAGTGGAGCGAGATGATCGAGGATCCGGCGCAGAAGATCGGCCGTCCGCGCCAGCTCTATACCGGCTCTCCGCGTCGCGATTACGTCGAACTGAGCAAGCGCGGATAACCGCCTTCCGTTCGAGGTTGCAAACCAGCGCGGGCCCGATCCGGATCGCCGGATCGGGCCCGTCGCTTTTCGATCAAGCTCTCATAACCGGCGAGGTGAGCCATGACCAGGACAGCCAATACATTGTTTCGAAACGCCCGTTTGGCCGATGGAACGTTGGCCGCCATCGCCGTCACCGACGGCACCATTGCCGCGATCGCGCCGGAAGTGGCCGGGCACGGCATGACCGCGACATCCGACATCGACCTTGACGGACAGCTGACGGTGCCCGCCTTCGTCGAAGGCCACGTCCACCTTGACACCAGTTTTTACGGCGGCCCCTGGCGGCCCTATGTCCCCTTTACCGCCGGATTCGACGTCCGTGAGCGCGTGGCGATCCAGCACCGCAACATGGCGGCGGCGGCGCCGATGGCGGAGCGCGCGCGCCATCAGCTCGACCTCTGCATCGCCAACGGTTCGACGCGCATGCGCAGCCACGTCATGGTCGACGCCAGCGTCGGGTTGACATCGCTGCAAACCATCGCGGCGGTGCGCGAGCAGTACCGCGATCTGATCGATATCCAGTTGGTGGCGTTTCCGCAAAGCGGGCTGCTCACCTGCGCCGGCACCGCGGAGCTGCTGGACGCCGCGTTCGATCACGGCGCCGATCTGATCGGCGGGCTCGATCCCGCCGCGGTCGACCGCGACGTCAAAGGCCATCTCGACATCGTGTTCGGCCTCGCCGAGAAGCGCGGCGTCGGCGTCGATATCCATCTGCACGAGGCGGGCACGATGGGCATCTTCTCGATCGAGGAAATCGCGGCGCGGACACGGGCCCATGGCATGCAGGGCCAGGTAACCATCAGCCACGCCTATGCATTGGGCGACGTCGGCGCCGACGTTGTCCGGCGCACGGCCGATTGTCTCGCCTCGTCCGGCGTCGCCATCATGACCACCGCGCCCGGCGCGCGGGCGTTTCCGCCGGTGCGGACGCTGCATGAGGCGGGCGTCACGGTGTTCGGCGGCAACGATAATATCCGCGACAGCTGGTCGCCTTACGGCGACGGCGACATGCTTCGCCGCGCCATGATGATCGGTCATCGCTCGGACTTCCGCACCGATGCGGAGCTTGGCATCGCCTTCGATGCCGTCACGACGGCCGGCGCCAAGGCGCTCGGCATCGCGAATTACGGCCTGCGCGTCGGCGCGCGCGCCGACTTCGTGACGCTGCGCGCGGCACACATTCCGGAAGCCGTGGTCGCCGTGCCCAAGGGACGCGCGGTCTATCGCGGCGGCGTCTGCACCGTCCGCGACGACATGCTTGTCAGGGAGGTTCGCCGTCAGTAACGCGCGCGGTCCGGCATCTTGCGGAATTCAAGCCAGACCTTCTGCGCCTCGCTCTGCATCATCTGCTCGGGATGCAGCGCGCGGCGGGCGTAAGGCTTCTGCATATCCTTGCTGATATTGGAGTCGTCGAACAGATCGGCGTAGTCCGTCCATGCCGCGGCGTAGTAGATCTTGCCGATACGCGCCCAGTAAGCCGTCGCGTAACACATCGGGCAACATTCGCAGCTGGTGAACAGCGTCGCGCCGCGCAAATTGGGCGCGCCAATTTTCTTGCAGGCGAGCCGAATGGCGTTGACCTCGGCATGAGCCGACGGGTCGTTGTCGCGCAGCACGCTGTTGCCGCTGACCGCCAGCACCTCGCCATCGCGCACTACCACGGCGCCAAACGGACCGCCGGTCTTGTCGACGACGCCAGCCTGCCTCATGGTCTGGATCGCCTGCGCCATATGCTGCCGATCCTGCTCGGAGATGGCCCGCGCGGGCCGGTGCGCGGCCTTGGCGCTCGCCTCGCCGCCGACAAATGACGCCGCCGCGATCCCCGCGCCGGCCGCCAGGAAGGAGCGCCGATGCACCACGCGCGCCGAAGAAAACAAGGCGTCCAGCGACGGCCGGTCCGCTTTCGAAGAAGAAACCATTTTTCCCGCCCTGATTGCGACCGATCCGGCCAACTATGATCCACCGGCTTCGGCCGACGTGGCTCGGGACCATTGTCGTCCGATCGTCTTTAAATATTGTTGACGGATTGCCCCGATCGGAAACGAGGCTTTTCCCTGTGATGAAGGGTTGCCGCGATCGTCATGCTCGCCCGCGAAGCAACGCCAGCACCGCATCGGCGGCCCGCGCGCTGGGCGAGCGCGCGCCGGTCGACATGATGTCGTCGATCCGCGCGAACGCCGCCTGCTGCCGCCGCCGCATCGGCGTCTCGGTCAGCACGTCGCGCAAGGCCGGGGCCAGCTTCGACGCCGTGCAATTCTCCTGAAGAAATTCGGGGATGACGTTCTCGCCGATCACCAGATTGGCGAGAATCACCGACGACGCGGTGATGTAGCGGCGCACGATCCAGGCTTCCACCGCGCCGCCCCTGTAGGCGGTGACCATCGGCACCCGCGCCAGCGCCAGTTCGAGCGTGACCGTGCCGGATTTGGCGAGAGCGGCGTGAGCCAGGCGAAACGCCGCGCGCTTGGCCTCCTCGCCGACCACGACGCGCGGGCGCACCGGCCAGTTCTCCAACCCGCGCGCGACGGCGTTTTCCAGATGCGGCATGGTCGGCAGCACCGCCTCGAACGGAACGCCCTGCGCCTGCAAGCGCCCCAGCGTTTCGCCGAACACTGCCATGTGGTGACCGATTTCGGCGCGACGGCTGCCGGGCAGCACGAGCAGGATCGGCGGCGATGCGTCGCGGCGCGCCTGTTCGACGGGGTTGGGCCGCAGCGAATCGATCTGCTCGGTCAGCGGGTGACCGACGAAGGTGCATGGCGGCCCGTCGAGTTTTCGCAGCGCCTCCGGTTCGAACGGCAGGATCGCCAGCACATGATCGATATAGCCGCGCATTTTTCGCGCGCGGCCGGGCCGCCACGCCCACACCGAGGGCGACACGTAGTCGATAATCGGGATGCCGGGCGCGCGCGCGCGCACCCGCTTCGCGACGCGATGGGTGAAGTCGGGGCTGTCGATGATGATCAGGACATCCGGCACGGCGGCGACCACCGCGTCGGCGGTCTCGCGAATGCGGCGCAGAATGCCGCGCAATTGTCGCACCACCGCGGCAAGGCCGATGATCGACAATTCCTCGATCGGAAACCGCGACACCAGTCCGGCCTCGGCCATGGCGCGGCCGCCGACGCCCTCGAAGCGCACGCCGACGCCAAGGCGCGCGCGCAATTCGCGCATCAGGCTGGCGCCGAGCCGGTCGCCCGACTCCTCGGTCGCGATCAGGAAGATCGTCGGCGCGGCGGCGGCCATCACGCCGGCAACCCGACGATGAACACCCCGGCGCGATCGGCCGCCGCAACCATGCTTTGGAGATCGGCCGCGATAGTATGACCCGCGATCGTCGCCATGCCGGCAAGACCGGCCCTGGCCACGCCCTCGACCGTGCGCAGACCGGTGGTCGGCAGATCGAAGCGCAGATCCTGGGTGTCCTTTGGCGCTTTCACCAGCACGCCGCGCCCGCCGCGCGCGCGAATGCGCCCCTCGCCGCGCAACCGCGCCACGCGCCCAAGCAACGCATCGGTGCCCTCAATATCCTCGACCGCGACGACGTGACCGTCGATCACCACCGCCGCCTGTCCGATATCGAACGGGCTCAGCGCCGCGAGCAAGCCGCGTCCCCTGGCGATATCGGCGTTCGCATCGGCATCCGGCGCGGCGCGCGTCAGCCTGCCCTCCGGCATCAGGAGGTCGGGCGCGAGATCGCGAATGCCGACCATCGAAAAACCTTCGCGCTCGAACAGCCGGCCGACGCTCGACAACAGATGATCGTCACCGCCGCGAAACGCCGGCAGAATGCGCGGCAGCGCGCGCAGCGCGCCGAAGTCCATGCGGATCTCGGACAGCGCCGGACGCACCAAGGTCCCGATGAAGGCCAGTTGACGGCAGCCCTCGGCGCGCAACAGCCGGCACAGTCTGCCGAAATGGCCGATCGAAACCCAGTGATGGCGGAAGCGCGCGGCGCCTTGCGGATCGCAGATGCCTTGCAGGGCGAACAGCACCGGAATGATGCCCCGCGCCGCGAGGCTGTCGGCCACCGCGAACGGCAGCACGCCGCCGCCGGCGACCAGTCCGACCGGCGATGAAATCGGCAGCGCGTCGTTGGTCATGGCTGGCCCACCGCCTCATCCTCACGACTTGTCGATGTTGTCTCCAGGCAGGCAGAGCGGCCGATGCTTGCCTTCGCCGATGAAGGTCAGGATCTCCGCGATGGCGGGATCGTCCGCCGCCATCGGCTGCACCGCGTGCAATCGCTCGGCGAAGGTGCCGGGGCCGTGGAACAGCTTGCGGTAGAAGCCACGCACCGTCGCGAGCCGGTCGCGGGTGAACTTGCGGCGGCGCATGCCGACGATGTTGAGGCCCTCAAGCCGGGCGTATTGTCCGTTGACGAGACCATACGGGATGATGTCGCCGCGCACGCCGCAAACGCCGCCGATCATCACCTGCGGGCCGACGCGCGTAAACTGATGCACCGCGGACAGACCGCCGATAAAGACAAAGCTGCCGATTTCGCAATGTCCGCCCAGCGTCGCCGAGGTGGCGAAGATCACATCGTCACCGACCTGGCAGTCGTGGCCGACATGCGCATTGTTCATGAAATAACCGCGCGCGCCAACGCGCGTCACGCCGCCGCCGCCGACGGTGCCGACATTCATGGTGACACCTTCGCGCAATTGACAGGCTTCGCCGATCTCCAACCGGGTCGGCTCGCCGCGATAGGCCAGCGATTGCGGCGCCGTTCCCAGCGACACGAACGGCGAGATCCGGCAGCCCGCCCCGAGCATGGTGCGCCCCGTGATCGACACATGGGCGTCGAGGCGGCATTCGTTCCCGATCACCACGTCGGGACCGATGACGCAATACGGGCCGATGAAACATCCCTCGCCGATCACCGCGCCATCGGCGATCCGCGCGGTCGGATCAATTTTGCTCATGCAGGGCTCATATCTTGTGCTCGTCATTGCGAGGAGCGCGAGCGACGAAGCGATCCAGTCCTTGTTCCGTAGTCCCTGGACTGCTTTGCTTCGCTCGCAATGACGATCAACCTCGATTCATCATGCTCTCAGGTCAATCGGTCAGCATCGCGCCGACATCGGCCTCGGCCACCACCACGCCGTTGACCTTGGCGTCGCCGTGATACCACCACATCGCCTTGCGCCGGCCGACATAGCGCATGTGATATTCGACGGTGTCGCCCGGGATCACCGGTTTGCGGAATTTGCATTTGTCGATGGTGACGAAATACACCGCGCGCGGCTTCTCGCCGCCGCCGGCGCCGGCGGCGCGAATGCCGATCACGCCCGCCGTCTGCGCCATCGCCTCGATCATCAGCACGCCGGGATAGACCGGCCGCTCCGGAAAGTGGCCGAGAAACGGCGGCTCGCTGATGGTGACGTTCTTGATGCCGATGCCGCTGTGATCCTCGCGGATATTGATGACCTTGTCGATCAGCAGAAACGGATAGCGGTGCGGGAGCGTCTTGAGAATGGCGTTGATATCGAGAGCCTCGATAACGATTGGCGATTCCATCACTCCTGCCCCTTTCCCTTGGCGTCGTCCCCCCGAGACTCCTTCGCGGTGCCCGCCAGCCGCTCCAGCGCGAGGACCTCCCGGAACCATTGCTTGGTCGGGCGCGCGATAATGCCGCCCCAGCGCGCGTTCGCCGGAATGTCGTCCTTGACCCCCGCCATCGCGGCGACCTGCGCACCATCGCCGATATGGATATGGTTGTTGAGGCCGACCTTGGCGCCGAGCGCGACATTGTCGCCGATCGTCAGGCTGCCGGCCAGCCCGCACTGCGCGGCGATCAGCGAATGCCGGCCGATGACGACGTTATGGCCGACCTGCACCTGATTGTCGATCTTGGTGCCCTCGCCGATCACCGTATCGCGCAGGCTGCCGCGATCGATGGTGGTCCCGGCCCCGATCTCGACATGGTTCTGGATCAGCACGCGGCCGATCTGCGGCACCTTGGTATGACCGTCCTTGCCGAACACGAAGCCGTAGCCGTCCTGCCCGATGTGGCAACCGGGATGGATCAGGACATTGTTGCCGATAAAGGCGTTGTGGATCGAGGCGTTGGGGCCGACATTGCAGTCCCGGCCGATTTTCACGCCGGGCCCCAGCACCGCATGGGCACCGATCACGGTGCCCGAACCGATTTCGACATCGGGCCCGATCACCGCCAGCGGATCGACGACGACGTCGTCCTCCAGACGCGCCGCCGGGTCAATCACCGCCGACGGCGAAATGCCGGTATTGCCGCAGGACGACTGCGGTCGCAGCGCATCGGCGTGAAGATGGCGCGCCAGCGCGACAAAGGCGCGGAACGGCTGCGCGGCGCGCAGCACGGCGACGTGCGAAGGCACGCGCGCCACGAACCTGTCATGGACCAGACAGGCCCCGGCATGGGTCCGGGCCAGTTGGTCGACGTATTTCAGATTGTCGAAGAAGGCGAGATGGGTCGGTCCGGCCTCGTCGAGCGCGGCCACCTCGTGCACGGCCTGGGCGGCGCGCGAGGCATCGAGCAAGTCCGCCCCGACCAACGCCGCGACCTCGGCGAGCGTCATTCTCGGCGGTTGTCGGAAGAATGTCGGCTGCGCCATGTCATCCGCCGCGAAACAGGTTGAATGATGATCCCGCTGCCGCCTTGGGCTCGCGCGTGATGTGGTCCGACCCGCCAGGCAGCGAAACGCAAAACGGCGCCCGCCCCCGGATCAGGTCCGCGGGCGGGCGGTTCGGGATCATGCTCTAGAACGTCGTGCCGCCGCCGAACCGGAATTCCTGCACGCGATCATACTTACCCTTGGTGATGGGAACGGCATAATCGAAGCGCAGCGGTCCGAACGGAGACTCCCAGATCAGGCCCACGCCCACCGATGTGCGGACGACATCGTCGTCATAAGGAACGAAGGTGCGCTGATTGATCGGAGAGGGAATGATCTGACCCGGATAGGGCGGTCCCTTGTAGGCCGAGAGCTGGCCGGCGTCGGCATAGATCGCGCCCTTCAGACCCACTTCCTTGGGCATGAACCAGAACGGCATCTGCAACTCGACCGAGGCGCCCCAGTACTGCGTGCCGCCCAGCGCGTCGCCATATCCATAGGTGCTCCACACTGAGATATCACGCGGACCGATGCCGTTCGGCGCGAAGCCGCGCACCAGGTTCGGCCCCATCTGGAAATGGTCGAGCATGCGCAGATCCTTGCTGCCGACCTTGTTCATGATGCCGCCCTGGAGCCGGATGATACCGACGATGTCGGAAACCAGCGGCGTGTAATACTTCATGTCGAGCGCCGACTTGAGATAGCTGACGTCGCCGCCGACCCCCGCGAAATCCTGCCGCCAGTCGATCAGCAGGCCTTCCTTCGGGTTCTTGTTGTTGTCGAGGGTGTTGTAGGTCAGCGTGTAGCCGACCATCGACGTGACCTTGGCGCCTTCGCTCAGCTCCATCAGGACCGGCAGCGAGATGGACGTCGGGAGCAGCGTCGGGGGCGTCGTACTGTTATCGACAAGCGTGTTCTGATCGAGGCTGATTTCCTGGCGATAGATCGAATAACGCAGTTGCAGGGTCAGGTCCTCGCGCAACTGGAAGCCGAGGCGCGGGCTGAAGCCAAGTGTCTTGGTGCCGTACGAAATGTACTGGTTGGGCAGTTGGGTACGCTGATAGAGGTCCAAGCCCAGCGCGATGCGGTAATCGAGCAGATACGGCTCGACGAACGACAGCGAGTAGCCGCGCGCGTACTGGCCGTACTG
>JBDHSX010000110.1:0-12964 GCA_039808365.1 Xanthobacteraceae bacterium
GCGCAAGCGACGAAGCAATCCAGTTCTTGCCTTGTGGCCTTCTGGATTGCTTCGCTTCGCTCGCAATGACGAGAAGGTAGGCTTCAGTCATAGCAATGACGAGAATTGGCTTGCGTCATAGCAATGACGAGAAGGCAGGCTTCAGTCATGGCAATGACGAGAAGGCGGGTTTCCGTCATGGCAATGACGGCGGCCGTGAATAACGTCAGCCCTCGAACACGTCGGTCGAAGCCTTGCCGCGACGCGGCATCAGCGTTTCGTCGGCCACGGGCAGCGGCGCGCCGGAATCGCGGAAGCGGTTGGTGATCGGATAGCGGCGGTCGCGGCCAAAGTTCTTGCGCGTGACCTTGACGCCCGGCGCGGCCTGCCGGCGCTTGTATTCGGCGATATTCAAAAGCCGGTCGATGCGCGCCACGGTGTCGCGATCGAAGCCCGCCGCGACGATGGAAGCGAGCGGCTGCTCGCGCTCCACCAGCCGTTCGAGGATGGCGTCGAGCACGTCGTAGGGCGGCAGCGAATCCTGATCGAGCTGGTTGTCGCGCAGTTCAGCGGTCGGCGGCCGCACGATGATGCTTTCGGGGATGACCTCGCCCGCCGGCCCCAGCGCGCCGTCCGGCTTCCAGCGGTTGCGCAAGCGCGACAGCCGGAACACCTCGGTCTTGTAGATGTCCTTGATCGGATTGAAGCCGCCGTTCATGTCGCCGTACAGCGTGGCGTAGCCGACCGACATTTCCGATTTGTTGCCGGTGGTCACCACCATGGCGCCGGTCTTGTTGGAGAGCGCCATCAGCAGCGTGCCGCGGGTGCGCGCCTGAAGATTCTCCTCGGTGATGTCGCGGGCCAGCCCCTCGAACGGCTTGGCGAGGATCGCCTCGAAACCGTTGACGGCGTCGGCGATCGGCAGCACCTCGTAGCGGATGCCGAGCGCCTGCGCGAGTTTCGCCGCGTCGTCGAGCGAGACCTGCGCGGTGTATTTGAACGGCAGCATCACGCCGCGCACCCGCTCCGCTCCCAGCGCATCGACCGCGATCGCCGCGCACAGCGCGGAATCGATGCCGCCGGAGATGCCCATCAGCACGCCGGGAAAGCCATTCTTGCCGACATAGTCGCGCAGGCCGAGCACGCAAGCCGCGTAATCGGCTTGGTCGTCTTCGAGCAGCGAAGCGACCGGGCCGGCGCAGCGCCAACCCTCCATGCTCTTGGTGAAAGTCAGCGTCGTGATGGTCTCCACGAAGGCCGGCAGTTGCGCCGCCAGCGAGCGGTCGGCGTTGAGCGCGAAGGAGGCGCCGTCGAACACCAGGTCGTCCTGTCCGCCGATCTGATTGAGATAGACCAGCGGCAACCCGCTTTCGGTGACCCGCGCCACCGAGATCGACAGCCGCAGGTCGGTCTTGCCCTTGGCATAGGGCGAGCCGTTCGGCACCACGAGAATTTCCGCCCCGGTTTCAGCGAGGCATTCGACCACGTTTTCGTAGTCCGCCGATTCCTCCAGCCAGGTGTCCTCGCAGATCGGCACGCCGATGCGCACGCCGCCGACCGTCAGCGGACCTGCCACGGGACCGCGTGCAAACACCCGCTTCTCGTCGAACACGCCGTAATTCGGCAGGTTGACCTTGTAGCGCAGCGCGTTGATGCGGCCGTCCGCGAGCAGCGCGCAGGCGTTGTAGAGGCGGCCGTCCTCGACCCAGGGCGAGCCGATCAGCATCGGCGGCTCGCCCGCGCTGTCGCGCGCCAGATCCTCGATGGCCGCGCGGCAGGCCGCCTGAAACGCCGGCTTCAACACCAGATCCTCCGGCGGATAGCCGGCGATGAACAGTTCCGGCAGCACGACAAGGTCGGCGCCGTCGGCTTTCGCCCGCGCCCGCGCCGCGCGCGCCAGGGCGGCGTTGCCGGCGATATCGCCAACGGTGGGATTGAGCTGCGCCAGCGTGATCTTGAATTCGGTTGTCATCGATTCACCTGTGTCGCGGCTTTTCGCTTTTGACAAAATTTTCCGCCGTCATTGCGAGCACTCGGATCAGCGCTTCGCGCTGTCCGAGCACAGGCTCCGCGAAGCAATCCAGACTTCCTTTGCTGCTTCTGGATTGCTTCGTCGCTTCGCTCCTCGCAATGACGAACCGCTAAGCCCAGCCTATCCGTTCAGCCAGCGCGAACAGCCACACCAGCGCCGCGAAGATCAGCGCGACGCCGACCGCGGCCGAGGCGAGGTCCTTGACGTGGCCGATCTGCGGATCGCGGTCGGTGGTCACGCGGTCGGCCAGCTTCTCGATCGCGGTGTTGAGCAGTTCGACGACGAGCAGCAGCAGGATCGCCGCGACCATTTCGACGCGGCGCGCCGGCGTCGTCCCGATCAGCCACGCCAGCGGCACCGCGAGGATCAGCGCCGCCAGTTCCTCGCGAACGGCCCGTTCCGAGCGGACGGCGAAGGCCAATCCGTTCCACGAATTGACGCTCGCCCGCCACGCCCTCAGCACATCACATTCCCGACGCCGCCGGCAGCGGCAGCGCCTTGGCGGCGCGCTCCTGCTTCAGGAGTTCGGCGATCAGGAACGCCATGTCGATCGACTGCTCGGCGTTGAGCCGGGGATCGCAGACGGTGTGATAGCGGTCGTTGAGGTGCTCGTCGGTGATGGCGCGGGCGCCGCCGAGACATTCGGTGACGTCCTGCCCGGTCATCTCCAGATGGACGCCGCCGGCATAGGTGCCCTCGGCCGCGTGGACGTTGAAGAAGCCCTTGACCTCGGACAGGATGCGGTCGAACGGCCGCGTCTTGTAGCCGGTGGTCGAGGTGATGGTGTTGCCGTGCATCGGATCGCACGACCACACCACGACGCGCCCTTCCCGCTGCACCGCGCGCACCAGCGGCGGCAGGCCGTCCGTCACCTTGTCGGCGCCGAAGCGCGAGATCAGCGTCAGCCGGCCCGGCTCGTTGTCCGGATTGAGCACGTCGATCAGCTTCAAGAGTTCGTCCGGCTTCAGCGACGGACCGCATTTGAGGCCGATCGGATTCTTGATGCCGCGGAAATATTCGACATGGGCGTGATCGAGTTGTCGTGTGCGGTCGCCGATCCAGATCATGTGGCCGGAGGTCGCGTACCAGTCGCCGGTGGTGGAATCGATCCGGGTGAACGCCTGCTCGTAGCCGAGCAGCAGCGCCTCGTGGCTGGTGTAGATATCGGTCGCCCGCAATTCCGGATGGCTTTCCAGATTGAGCCCGCAGGCGCGCATGAAGTTCAGCGCGTCGGAGATGCGGTCGGCCAGTTCCTGATAGCGCCGCGATTGCTGCGATCCGGTGACGAAGCCGAGCATCCATTCGTGGACGCTGGCGAGGTTGGCATAGCCGCCGGTGGCGAAGGCGCGGAGCAGGTTCAGCGTCGCCGCCGACTGACGGTAGGCCATCACCTGCCGGCGCGGGTCCGGGGTGCGGGCCTCGGCGGTGAAGGCGATATCGTTGATGATGTCGCCGCGATAGCTCGGCAGCTCGACGCCGTCGATGGTTTCGACCGGCGAGGAGCGCGGCTTGGCGAACTGGCCGGCGATGCGGCCGACCTTCACCACCGGCAGCGCGCCGGCATAGGTCATCACCACCGCCATTTGCAGCAGGACGCGGAAGAAGTCGCGGATGTTGTTGGCGCCGTGCTCGGCAAAACTCTCGGCGCAGTCGCCGCCCTGCAACAGGAACGCCTCGCCCTTTGCGACTCGGGCCAGCGCCTTTTTCAGATTGCGCGCCTCACCGGCAAAAACCAGCGGCGGAAACGTCGCAAGCTGCGCCTCGACGTCGGCCAAAGCCTTGGCATCGGGATAGGCCGGCATCTGCACCACCGGCTTGCTGCGCCAACTGTCGGGTGTCCACCGCTCGGACATGGTCTGCTCCTGAAGAAAAAGCCGCCTCCCTCCACGGACGGCGGACCGGCGGGTTATACACAGCCGGAAGGCTCCCCGCCAGTTTGAAATCGTCGTGGCGGACCAATGGTTTGCTATAGGATGGCCAGCGCGGGCGCATTTGTCGCGCGCAAAAAGTCGTTGAAGAACCGAGATGCGACCGTGACCGAGACTGAGCTGGACGACGTCTATTCCGATGACATCTCGATTCAAGCCACGGATGGCTACGCCCTGGCGGCGACGCTGTACCTGCCGCGCGGCAGCAAGCGCCACGCGGTCCTGATCAACGCGGCCACGGCGGTGCCGCGCGGCTATTACGACGGCTTCGCGCGCTATCTGTCGCGGCAGGGCTGCGCGGTCTTGACCTACGACTATCGCGGCATCGGCGGCTCGCGGCCGAAACCCGCCGCCGGCGGCAAGCCGCCCTCGCTGCGCGGCTTCGAGGCGTCGATGACCGACTGGGCCGCCAGGGACATCACCGGCGCGGTCGCCTGGATGCGGGAGCGCTACGCGGCGCTGCCGCTGCTCTATGTCGGCCATTCGTTCGGCGGCCAGGCGCTGGGGCTGCTGCCGAACAACACCGAGGTGACGCGCGCGCTGCTGGTCTCGGCGCAGGCGGCCTATTGGAAGCTGATGGCGCCGCCGGAGCGCTACCGCGTCTTCCTGTTCATGAACTATATCGGCGTGCCGCTCGCGCGCGCCGCCGGCTACCTGCCGGGGCGGCTGATGCAGGGCCAGGATCTGCCCAAGGGCGTGTTTCTCGAATGGGCGCGCTGGGTGAGGAACGAACGCTATCTGCTCGGCGATCCGACGCTGGCGGCGCTGGCCAACTTCGCCAACTACAAGGCGCCGCTGCGGGCGCTGACCTTTACCGACGATCCGTGGGGGCCACGGCCGGCGGTGGAACTGCTGTGCTCGGCCTTCACCGCGACCACGCCGGAAATCGTGTCGATCGCGCCCGCCGAGATCGGGGTGAAAAAAATCGGCCACATGGGATTCTTCCGGCGCGAGCATCGCGGCACGCTATGGCGCCATGCGGCCGACTGGCTCGGCGTGATCGAATGAGCCCTACTCCGCCGCCTCGCGGACGTAGCGGGCGGTGCGGGTGCGCATCGTCACCAGTTCCTCGGCGGAGGTCGGGTGCAGCGCCATGGTGGCGTCGAAGTCGGCCTTGGTCGCCTTCATCCTGACCGCGATGGCGATGACCTGAACCAGTTCCGCCGCCTCCGGCCCGACGATGTGGCAGCCAAGCACGCGGTCGCTGACGCCGTCCACCACCAGCTTCATCAGCACCCGCGAGTGGCTGCCCGACAGCGTCGCCTTCAAAGGGCGGAACGTGGTCTTGTAGACATCGACCACGGCAAACTCCGCCCGCGCCTGCGCTTCCGTCAGGCCGACGGTGCCGACCTGCGGCTGGGTGAACACCGCCGTCGGGATATCGGCGTGATCGACCTTGACCTCGCGCCCGCCGAACACGGTATCGGCGAAGGCGTGGCCCTCGCGGATCGCCACCGGCGTCAGGTTGAAGCGATGGGTGACGTCGCCGACCGCGTAGATATGCGGCACCGAGCTTTGCGAAAATTCGTTGACGGCGATGCCGCCATTGTTCGGATTGATGGCGACGCCGGCCTTCTCCAGCCCGAGATTGGCGACGTTGGGATGGCGGCCGATGGCGAACATCACCTGGTCGGCGACGACGCTGGAGCCGTCCGACAGGCGCGAGGTGAACGCCTCGCCATGCTTCTCGATACCGTCCACCGTGTGGCCGGTGAGGATGGTGATGCCGTCCGCCTCCAGCTCGGCGCGGACATGGGCGCGCACATCATCGTCAAAGCCGCGCAAAATATTGTCGCCGCGATAGACCACCGTCACGGCGGAGCCGAGGCCGGCGAAGATGCAGGCGAATTCCAGCGCGATATAGCCGCCGCCCTGAATCAGGATGCGTTTCGGCAATTCGCGCAGGTGAAACGCCTCGTTGGAGGATATCACGTATTCGATGCCGGGAATCGCCTTGCCGTGGTTCGGCGCGCCGCCGGTGGCGATCAGGATGTATTTCGCCCGCACCGTCCTGCCGTCATCGAGCCGCAGCGTGTGGGCCTCCTCGAACACCGCGCGCGACTTGATCACCTGGACGCCGGCCTTTTCCGCATTGGCGGTATAGGCCGCCTCCAGCCGCGCGATCTCCTTGTCCTTGTTGGCGATCAGGGTCGGCCAGTCGAAGCTGGCAGGCGGGACGCTCCAGCCGAAGCCGGCGGCGTCGGCGAAGTCGTGGCGAAAATGCGCGGCGTAGGCGAACAGCTTCTTGGGGACGCAGCCGCGAATGACGCAGGTGCCGCCCATGCGGTATTCCTCGGCGATCATCACCCGCGCGCCGTGGCCGGCGGCGATCCGCGCGGCGCGCACGCCGCCGGAACCGCCGCCGATGACAAACAGATCAACGTCGAAATCAGCCATCGCGCGCGCCCCCTTTTTTGGTCCGGACTACATGATCGGCTTGTTGCGCTTTTTCATCTCCGCCCGGAACTGGTCGGCGACTTTCTCGGTAGTCTGCTGCGCCCACTGGTTCATGAAGCCCATGCTCGAGGCGATGGCGTGGGGCTCCGCCGTCAGCAGCTTCTGCCCTAGCGGGGTCTTGTAGAAGATCACCAGATCCTTCAGCTCCTGCTCGGTGAAAGTGCTGGCGTAGATTTTCGCCATGGCGTCGCTGACCTCGGCCTCGCGACCGGCGAACTCCTTGGCGATGACCAGCGCGACCTCGTCCATGTCCTTCTGATAGTTGAGGTTGTTCTGCAACAGGCCGGCCTTGGTGCGCTGAACGATGTTCGGAATGGCGCTGGCGTACATCGCCTGGGCGTTCTTGAGGGTCAGCAGTTCCTTGGCGGCGGCGATGGCCCCAGGCGTTGCCGACGCGGCCTGCGATTGCTGGGCGGGAGCCGGCGTTTGCGCCAGCGCGACGCCCCCCGACAGGGCAAGACCCACGGCAAGGCTGCCGGCGACCATCAACTGACTGAGATTTTTCATGCGGGTTCCTTCATGGATGCGGAATGTCTTCACAAAAAAGATGTCTCGTGGCGCTCACGGCCGCTCGATAACGCGAATACCCTCGGCTCCCGCCAGCACCAGGGTGCTGGCAAGACCGATAAACAACCCATGCTCGACGACGCCGGGAATCGCCGCCAGCGCGGCCGCGAGGCGCGGTGCATCCGGTATGGCGCCGAGATGGGCATCGATAATCCAGTGGCCGCCATCGGTGACGAAAGCATGGCCGGCGGCGCTCCGCCGGAGCCGCAATTCGCCCGCCACGCCGCACGCCGCCATCGCCGTCTCGATGGCGCGCCGGGTGGCCGCGAGGCCAAACGGGACGACTTCCACCGGAAGAGGAAAGCGGCCGAGCCGCTCGACCCATTTGCTGTCGTCGGCGATCACGATCATGCGGTCGGAGGCCGCCGCCACGATCTTTTCCCGCAGCAGCGCGCCACCGCCGCCCTTGATCAGGTCGAGCGCCGGGTCGGCTTCATCGGCGCCGTCCACCGTGAGGTCGAGGCGGTCGATCTCGTCCAGCGTGGTCAGCGCAATGCCGCATCGCGCGGCCTGAGCGCCGGTCGCCTCCGAGGTCGGCACGCCGACCACCTTGAGACCGCGCCCCACCCGCTCGCCCAGCAGGTCGACGAAGTGCTTCGCGGTGGAGCCGGTGCCGAGCCCCAACCTCATGCCGTCGCGGACCTCGTCCAGGGCGCGCGCCGCCGCCTGCCGCTTCCGGTCGTCCAGATTCATCCGCAACCCCACCCGCGCAAGGTTCGTCAGGAACCCGCCCATGAGCCAATCCGCGCACTATCTAGCCTTGGCCGCCGATCCTGAACAGGGCCATCCTCGCCCCACGATGACCTCGACGCCCGAACCGCCCTTGCAACCGCGAGCCCGGCCGGTTAGCGATCGGCCATGAGCAACTCTCCCTTGATCGCCTTCGACCTCGACGGCACACTGGTCGACACCGCGCCGGACCTGATCGGCGCCCTCAACCACATCCTTATTCGCGAGAAGCTGTCGCCGCTTCCTCTCGAATCGGCGCGCAACCTGATTGGCGCGGGCGCCCGGCGGCTGCTGGAGCGCGGCTTCGAGGCCGAGAACAAGCAGGTCGGCCCCCAGGACATGGCGCGGCTGACCGAGGATTTCATCGCCTATTACGCCGATCATATCGCCGACGAATCCCGCCCCTTCGAGGGACTGGACGCCGCCCTCGACCATCTCGCCGAACGCGGCTTCCTGCTGGCGGTCTGCACCAACAAGCTGGAATGGCTGTCGCGGCGGCTGTTGGACCGGCTGGGTCTGACGCCGCGTTTCGCCGCCATCTGCGGCGCGGACACGTTTGGCGTCTCCAAGCCGGACCCGATCATCCTGCGCCAGACGGTGGCGAAGGCCGGCGGCGCGCTCGCCTCCACCATCATGGTCGGCGACGCCGGAACCGATGTCGGCGTGGCGCGGCGCGCCGGTGTCCCGGTGATCGGCGTGTCGTTCGGATATACCGAAATCCCGATCGCGGAGCTTGAGCCGGATCGCCTGATCGACCGCATGAACCAGCTTCCGGATGCCGTCGACAGCCTGATTAAATCTCATGTTGAAGATTAAATTCAGCTGATAAGCAACTGTATCTAAAGTCATATTTTCATATATATTATTCATGTACGCGGCGCCCACGGATATATTGCGCGGCGCTTCGCTCCCTCTTATTGTTCGCGCGGGGTCTATGGCTGGGCGTCATCAGAAAACGGGTGCATCATGCGCAGTGTGATCGTTGTCGCGATCGCCAGCTTCGGCTTGGCGGGTTGCTCGTCCATGTCGATGGACGTCTTCAAGCCGACGCCGAAAACCGTGTCGCTCCAGGTCGATTCGACGCCGCCCGGCGCCGACGCCACCAGTTCGCTCGGCGGAAGCTGCAAGACGCCCTGCACGCTGTCGGTGCCCGACAGCGCCGAGAGTTTCAGCGTCGCCTTCGCGCTGGCCAATCACCAGCCGCTGACGGTGCCGGTGCAGGTCACACATCATCGCGGCGACTACGTCACCTCGCAACCCTCGGTGACGTTCGATCCCAACCCGGTGGTCGGCGAGCTTCAGGCGACGCCGCCGCCGCGGCGGCCGGCCCGCCACAAGCCGGCGCGCAAGCCGAGGCCGACGGCGGCCCCGGCCGCCGATTCGGCGTTCCCTGCCCCCCAGGTCACGGCGCCGCGCCAGTAGCACCCGCGACGATGGGATGGATTGCGGCGCCTTGCATTCGCGCCTACATTTAGAATGAGAACACGCATGGTTCGCGGGAGGCCGTCCCCGAATCGGGTGAAACACAATGTCTGGGCCTTTGAGATGTCTGGGCCTCTGAGCAGCCCCCAACAAACCACGCCGGACCGCGCCGTGCCGGACCGGGCGATGATCGACCCGTTCGGACGGAAGATCACCTACCTCCGCGTCTCGGTGACCGATCGCTGCGACCTGCGCTGCTTCTATTGCATGTCGGAGGACATGACCTTCCTGCCGAAGGCCGACCTCCTGACCCTTGAGGAACTCGACCGGCTGTGCTCGGTCTTCATCGAAAAGGGCGTGCGCAAGCTGCGGCTGACCGGCGGCGAACCGCTGGTCCGGCGCAACCTGATGTCGCTGGTGCGCTCGTTGTCGCGCCACCTCGGCAGCGGCGCGCTCGATGAACTGACGCTGACCACCAACGGCTCGCAGCTCGCCCGTTTCGCCAATGAGCTGCGCGACTGCGGCGTCCGCCGCGTCAACGTCTCGCTCGACACGCTCGATCCGACCCGCTTCAAGGCGATCACCCGCTGGGGCGATATCGACAAGGTGCTGGCCGGCATCGAGGCGGCGCGCTCGGCCGGCCTTGCCGTCAAGATCAACGCGGTGGCGCTGCGCAACGTCAACGAGGACGAGATTCCGACGCTGATGGAATGGGCACACGGCAAGGGCATGGCCCTGACGCTGATCGAGGTGATGCCGATGGGCGACATCGGCGCCGGGCGCATCGACCAGTACCTGCCGCTGTCGCTGGTGCGCGGCCGGCTGGCGGCGCGCTACACCCTGACCGACCTCGACGAATCCACCGGGGGGCCGGCGCGTTACGTCCGGGTCGGCGAGACCGGCGGCAAGCTCGGCTTCATCACGCCGATGACGCACAACTTCTGCGAATCCTGCAATCGCGTCCGCGTCACCTGCACCGGCACCATCCACACCTGCCTCGGCCATGAGGATTCGGCCGATCTGCGGCGCCCGCTGCGGGCCTCGCCCGACAACGACCTGCTGAGCCAGGCCATCGACCGCGCCATCGGCCTCAAACCCAAGGGCCACGACTTCGTCATCGACCGCCGGCACAGCCGCCCCAGCGTCAGCCGCCACATGAGCGTGACCGGGGGATAGCGTCTCCGCGACGTCCGCGCCCGGTGACCTTTCCCCCGCGGTCCGCCTCCCATCACCAAACTTCCAATTGACGGCGGCGCGCCCCGCTGAAATGGTGCAGCCGCTTCAAGCCGCCCGAAAACCAAGCGTCCGGCCCCAAGATGCCGACGGGATGGCGGAAGCCGAAACCGGGGGAGACGTTCCTTGCAATCGCTCCTGAAACTCAGTCAGGGGATCGACGCGATCAATTCATGGATCGGCCGGCATTTGTCGTGGCTGATCCTTCTCGCTGTCCTGATCTCAAGCGCCAACGCCACCATCCGCAAGGTGTTCGACGAATCGTCGAACGCCTGGCTGGAGTTGCAGTGGGTGCTGTTCAGCATTGTCTTTCTGTTCTGCGCGCCGTGGACGCTGCTCAGCAACGAACATATCCGGATCGACATCATCAACAGCTTCTGGCCGAAGAAGGTCCGCGACACTATCGACGTCATCGGCCATGCCTTCTTCCTGATTCCGCTGTGCGTCGTGATGATCCTGACCAGCGTGCCGTTCTTCCTGCGCTCCTGGGAAATCAGCGAGCAATCGGCCAATGCCGGCGGGCTGCCGCAATGGCCGGCCAAGGGGCTGCTGATGATCGGCTTCGCGCTTTTGCTGATTCAGGGCATTTCCGAACTCATCAAGCGCATCGCGGTGATGCGGGGGCTGATCCGCGATCCTTACGAGGCGCAGCCGTCGAGCCTCGAAGCCGAAGTCGAGCATCTGGTCGAAGCCATCAAGAAAGATTGAGGGAGCCGGAAGCGGCTCGGGGGACTTCATGATTGCTTTTCTGATCGAGAACATGGCGCCGATCATGTTCGCGGCGCTGGTGGTGTTCCTGCTGCTGGGCTACCCGGTGGCGTTTTCGCTCGGCGCCGTCGGCCTGCTGTTCGCCTTCATCGGCATCGAACTGGGCCAGTTTCATCCCAACTTCCTGCAAGCCTTGCCGGAACGCGTCTACGGCGTGATGAACAACGACACGCTGCTGGCGATCCCGTTCTTTACCTTCATGGGGCTGGTGCTGGAGCGATCCGGCATGGCGGAAGATCTGCTCGATACCGTCGGGCAACTGTTCGGCACCGTGCGCGGCGGCCTCGCCTACGCCGTCATCTTCGTCGGCGCGCTGCTGGCCGCCACCACCGGCGTGGTCGCCGCCTCGGTAATCTCGATGGGGCTGATCTCGCTGCCGATCATGCTGCGCTACGGTTACGACCGCCGCGTCGCCACCGGCGTGATCGCCGCCTCCGGCACGCTGGCGCAGATCATTCCCCCCTCGCTGGTGCTGATCGTGATGGCCGACCAGCTGGGCCGCTCGGTCGGCGACATGTACGAGGGCGCGTTCATTCCGGGCCTGGTGCTGACCGGCCTTTACGCGCTCTATATCCTCGGCGTCTCGCTGCTGTTCCCCAAGGCGACGCCGGGCCTGCCGGCGGAAGCCATCGGCTTCCGCGAGGACAGCGGCAGCCGCGGCCTGACCTCGCTTGGCATCCTGACGGTCGTCAGCGTCGGATTCGCCTGGTTCATGATGCGGCATTCCGAAACCAAGGGCGCCGACTTCGTCGTCATCAGCATGATGTACGGCATCATTTTCGCGTTCGCGGTCGCGGTCCTGAACTGGATCGCGGATCGGCTGTTCGGCGTCCGCTTCCTGTCGCGGATGGCGCAGCAGACCACTTTCGTGATGGTGCCGCCGCTGTTCCTGATCTTCCTGGTGCTCGGCACCATCTTCATCGGCGTGGCGACGCCGACCGAAGGCGGCGCGATGGGGGCGACCGGCGCGCTCCTGCTCGGCGCGGCGAAGAAGCGCCTGTCGTGGGACCTGATCCGCCAGGCCGTGCAGTCCACCGCAAAACTGTCGGCCTTCGTGATCTTCATCCTGGTCGGCGCGCGGGTGTTCTCGCTGACGTTCTATGGCGTCAACGGCCACGTCTGGGTCGAGCATCTCTTGACCTCGCTGCCCGGCGGGCAGTTCGGCTTCCTGATCTTCGTCAACATCTTCGTCTTCATCCTGGCGTTCTTCCTCGACTTCTTCGAGCTCGCCTTCATCATCATCCCGCTCCTGGGACCGGCGGCGGAGAAGCTCGGCATCGACCTGATCTGGTTCGGCGTCATCCTCGGCGTCAACATGCAGACCTCGTTCATGCATCCGCCGTTCGGCTTCGCGCTGTTCTACCTGCGCTCGGTCGCGCCGAAGGAGAGTTACGTCGATCGCGTCACGCACAAGCGCATGGAGCCGGTCACCACCGGGCAGATCTATTGGGGCGCGGTGCCGTTCGTCGTGATCCAGGTGGTGATGGTGCTGCTGGTGATCCTGTTTCCGTCGATGGTCATGCACTACAAGGGCGTGGCCGCCAATATCGATCTCAACAAGGTCAAGATCGAAATCCCGCAGATCGACATGCCCAAGCTCGACCTCGGCCCGCCGAAGTTCTAGAGCGGGTTTGGTTTAGATGGAATTGTCATGCGCGGGCTTGACCCGCGCATCCATCAAAAAAGAAGAGTCGTTTCGAGAGGATGGATTGCCGGGTCAAGCCCGGCAATGACGCGGCTTATTTCCGTTAAAAGACAACTCTCTCTAGCGCGGCGAACGCTTAATCGGAATCGCCTTCGCCGCTCTATCTCTTTGTTGAGCATCGGATTGATCCGAAAACCGCTTCGC
>JBDHSX010000111.1:0-12873 GCA_039808365.1 Xanthobacteraceae bacterium
TTTGGCTTGCGTTGTCCGATCAGCTGCGAACAGCGGGGTCTCAAGCATCTTGAGATAGGTGGCGATGATGTCGGCGGGCACCGCGCGGCGGCCCCGGCGGCGATCCCACAGCGCCGTCAGATAGGTTCTGGCGCCCATCAACACGTTGACGACGACTTCGAGTTCCTGCTCGGTATAACCGACAATCTCCCCGCGCTGGATGCCGCGCCTCAAGGCGCCGATATAGCCGTCGGTAAAGCGCTTCATATGATCCTTGAACGCACGGGGCGCGAAGACTTCGGCCTCGTTCAGAATGCGGAGAAAGCCGGGATTCTTGGCGCAAAATTCGAAATAGGCCGTAATTCGCAGGCGCTCGCGGGCGAGGCCCCTGGTGCCCCCGGCAACCTGCTCCTTGATGAAGTTGAGTATGTCCTGCCCATGCACCGGCAAAAGCTGATCGAAGAGATGTTGTCGGGTTTCGAAGTAGTTGTAGAACGTCCCGTGTGCGATTCCCGCCTCGCTGGTGATGCGGATCACGGAAGCGTCGGCGTAGCCATATTTGCCGACGACCTTGGCGGCCGCGCGGAACAGCGCGCGCCTTGTATCATCGGCTTTTTCAACGCGGCTGCGCGCGGGCCCCGCTTTTCGTGGTCTTGTCGTTCCGGGCACGCCCGTTCCTCCAACTTCGTCAGTGCGCCTATGTATTAGGTCAAAGAGCGTTTTGCTGGCAAGTCGCGCGTCCCGCGTCGCTCACGCAAAGCCAGCCGCGGCGGAGCATTCGTCGAAAAATATGATTCATGGACCATGAATCATATTTGTTGACTAAATTTTCCCGTGTGAAATAGTTCCATCAGAGATGCCGGAAGGCCGCCAAAGGGCGGGGTCAAGTCATTGGGAGGGGACCATGATTGTTGAGGTGTTGCGTCGGCTCAGGAGTCAGGGCGCGATGTTGGCCGTCGGCGCTGTCGCGGCGTTGACATGGACCGCGTCATCGACGGCGCCGGCCATGGCGCAGTCGGACGGCGTTTTCAAAATCGGCGTTATCGGCTTTCTATCGGGGCCGGCCGCGGAATCGTTCGGCATTCCCAGCGTGAACACCGCCAAGATGCTGGCCGAGAAGCTGAACGCGGGCGGCGTCCCCGCACCGTATGCGACGAAAGGCATCGGCGGAAAAAAGATCGAACTCGTCGTCATTGACGAAGGGGCCGGCGGCACCAAGGTCATCGAAGGGTTCCGTAACCTGGTCGAGCGCGATCACGTCGACGCCGTGGTCGGTCCGATCGCTTCCGGAAATTGCCTCGCACTGGCGCCGATCGCGGAGGAGCTGAAGCAGTTCACCATTCTCAGCGATTGCGGCACGCCGCAGGTGTTCGAGGCGCGGTCGTACGACTATGTGTTCCGCGCCGGCGCTCACGGCACGATGGATAACGTCTCGCTGGTCCTTTATCTCCGCGACAAGGGCGTCAAGTTCGATACCTTCAGCACGATCAACCAGAAATATGCCTATGGGCAGGATGCGCTGGCGGATTTCAGGGCGTCGCTCGACGTCGTGATGCCGGGCAGGACGTTGAAGTCCGAGTTGTGGCCGACGTTTGGCGCGGGCCAGTACGGCGCGGAGATATCCGCGCTGCAGAAGGATCGCGCTGACCTGATCTATTCGAGTCTGTGGGGCGGCGATCTTCAGGCGTTCGTTCTTCAAGCCGCGCCGCGCGGGCTGTTCAAGGAAAGTCAGCTTGCCTTGATGGCGGCCGCGCATGTGCTGCCGGCGCTGGGCAACAAGATGCCTGACGGCGTCATCATGGGCGAGCGCGGCGCCACCGGTCTGCTGGCGCGTCCCAGCCCGCTCAATGACTGGTTCTGGAAAACTTATGTTGAGGCCTTCAAGCAGATCCCTGCATCCTCGTCGGCCTATCGGATGGCCCAGTCGCTGTTTGGCCTGAAGATCGCGGCGGAGAAGGCGATGAAGCTCAACGGCGGCAAGAATCCGTCGAGCCAGGAGTTGGCGGCCGCGATGACCGGGCTCGAGTGGGACGCGCCCGCCGGACGTATCCGCATGGCGCTGGGCAAAGGCCACCAGGCGATTCAGGATGCCGCCGTCGGGCGCACCAAATGGGATGCCCAGCACAAGATGGTGACGTTGATCGATATCAAATATTACGACGCGGACTGCGTGAATCCTCCTGAAGGTGTGAAAAGCATCGACTGGATCAAATCGGGATTCAAGGGCGCCAAGTGTAGCCAGTAACACGTAGCCGACAATGCAGGACTCCGGCGGCTTCGCTGACAATAGGAAAAGCGGGGCCGCCGTCTGCCTGAATGGCGAAAGAAATGTCCTATGGAACAGGTCATTGCCATCCTGATCGATGGCGTCATCTATGCGTCCTGGCTTTTCGTCGTCGCGGTCGGTCTGACGCTCATTTTCGGCGTCATGCGAATCGTCAATATCGCGCATGGCGCCATCTACGCGATCGGGGCCTATGCGACGGCGACGCTGGTGGGCCTGGGATTGGGCGACGACGCGCCGCCCTGGCTGTCCCTGGTGCTGATGGTCATCGCGGCGGCGAGCGTTGCCGCGATTATCGGGCCGTTCCTCGAACGCGGTGTGCTGCGCTGGTTTTACGGTCGGGACGAGATGGTGCTTCTGCTCGTCACCTACGCGATTCTGTACATTCTCGATTCGCTGATGCTGACGGTGTGGGGCAGCTCCCCGTATTATGTCACCGCCGCCTATGGTGTCTTCGATTCCGTCAATATCGGATCGCTGTCCTATGTCGGTTATGACTTTCTGCTGATCGCGGTGGCGTTGGCGGTCGGCGTCGGCCTCCATGTCTATCTCGCTTATACCTCGCGGGGAAAGCTGCTCACGGCCGTGATTCATAGCGCGGAGATCAGCTCCGCGATGGGTATCAGGATCAATCGCATCTACATGGGGACCTTTACGCTCGGCGTTTTCCTGGCGGCGCTGGCCGGAGCCCTGACGTCACCGATGATCTCCATTCAGCCGGGTGTCGGAACCAACCTGATCATCATCAGTTTCGCGGTCATCATCATTGGCGGGCTCGGCAGCGTTTATGGCGCGGCCGTCGGCGCGTTGATCGTCGGCATCTGCCGCTCGGCGGCCGTTCACATCGCTCCCGAGATCGAGCTGTTTGTCATCTACATGGTGATGGTCGCCGTTCTGCTGGTGCGCCCGGAAGGCTTGTTTCCGCCGATGAGGGTTCGTCAAATATGATGCGCGCAACGATCCTCAAATGGCTTGCGGCGGCGATGCTCGCCATCGTCGCCGGGTTCGGCCTGCCGGGCTGGATGCTGCTGCCGCTGTCGCTGGCGCTTGCGAACGCTCTCGTGGTGCTCGGACTGGTCACGATCATCCGCACCGGCGGGGTGTCTTTCGGGCAGGCGCTGTATTTCGCGGCCGGCGCCTATGCCGCCGGACAAGTCTCCCGGCTTTTCAATTCCGCCGATGCGTTTGCCGCCATCGCCCTGGGCGGCGCAACAGGGCTCGTCATTGCCGCCATTCTCGCGCCGCTTCTGATCCGCTTCCGTGGCATTTTCTTCGCGATGCTGACGCTCGCCGTCTCGATGGTCGGCTACGGCTTTCTTCTCAATGCCGGATGGCTCGGCGGCTCGGACGGAATGAGCGTGCCGGCGCCCACCTATCTGGGATATGCGCCGCAGGGCGTCTGGGTGACGCGAAGCCAGTTCTTTCTTTGCGCGGCATTGGCGCTGGCTGCGGGTTTCGGGATGATGGCGCTGTTCCGTTCGTCGTTCGGGTTGGCGACGCTCGCCATCGGCCAGAACGAAATCCGGGTGGAGTATCTCGGCGGCCCGATCGGAACAATCATGTGGATCGCCTTCGTGATCGCCGGGGGTCTTGCGGGCGTCGGCGGCGCCGCCGTGGCGCTGATCATCGGTCATGTGGAGCCGGAGTGGATGTTCTGGACAAGGTCCGGCGAGTTCGTGCTCACGGCGATCGTCAGCGGCTCGACCAGCGTCGTCGCGGTGTTCGTCGCGGCGCTGTTCATGGAGGCGCTCCATATGTTCGCGACCGATATGTTCCCGAACATGTGGCGGCTGGCGCTCGGCCTGATCCTTTTGTTGATTATTTTCGTTGCGCCTGACGGGCTTGGAAGCATCCGGGCTTTTCGCCGCTTCACCACAAAGAGGCTCGGGCCATCGCCATGACGGATTTGCTTTCGGTGAGCGGGGTCTCAAAACGCTTTGGCGCGGTGGTGGCGGCCGACGCCATTTCGATGTCGGCCGGTTCGGGGTCCCTGATCAGCCTGATCGGCGCGAACGGCGCGGGAAAAACCACTTTCGTCAATATCGTGACCGGTTATCTGAAGCCGGATGAGGGCATGATCGCGCTCGGCGGCCAGGATATCACCAAGCTGACGCCGCGGGAAATCACGCGTCTGGGGGTCGGGCGATCGTTTCAGATCCCCCAGCTCTTTTCGCGCCTGACGGCGTTGCATAACGTCATCGCCGCCATCACCATTTGCGGCGACCGGGGCTGGATGCGGCTTGCCCGCTCGGAGCGCGCCGACGTGCTCGACCGCGCGCGGGGTCTGCTCGATCGGCTGGGCCTGTCGCAATACCAAAGCCATCTGCCCAAGGGGATGCCGGGCGGCGCGCGCAAGCTTCTCGACATCGCGATGGCGCTCGGAACCGATCCGCGACTCCTTATTCTCGATGAACCCACCAGCGGCGTCAGCATCGACGAAAAATTCTCGACCATGGACACCGTCATCGAAACGGCGCGCACGGAGGGGCGATCGATTATTTTTGTCGAGCACGACATGGAATTGGTCGCCAGATATTCCAACCGCTGCATCGCCTTTCTCGACGGCAGGATCATCGCGGACGGAACGCCTGCCGGCGTGATGGACGATCCCGAGGTGCGGTCCCGTGTCCTTGGGCAAGCTCTTGGGCAAGCGGTGGATCACGCCGATGCTTAGCGTCACAAACCTGCACGTCAAAATCGCCGAAACGGAAATCCTGCGCAATTTCTCGATGACCGTTCGCGGCGGCGAGATGGTCAGCGTGACTGGACGGAACGGCGCGGGGAAAACCACGCTGATGCGGGCGATCATGGGGCTGGCGCCGGCCACCTCGGGCCGGATCGAGATCAATGGCGTCGACTTCACGCATCTTCCGGCCCACGCGCGCGCGCCGGTCGGCGTCGGTTACATGCCGGAAGATCGCGGGTTGGTGCCGCAGTTCACCGTTCGGGAAAACGTCCTGCTGCCCGGCTGGGCGCTGCGGCTGAAGGATATCCAGCAACGGTTTAATCGCGTCTGCCAATGGATTCCGGAATTGGCCGAAATGGCCGACCGCAAGGCAAGCTCGCTGAGCGGCGGCCAACAGAAATTCGTTGCATTGGGACGGGCGCTGTTGCCAGCCGAGAGCCTTCTTCTGCTTGACGAGCCATTCGAAGGCGTGTCACCGAAGCTTTCGCGACGACTCGCCGAGGTGATCTTTCGTATCAAGAGCGAGCGGCTCGTGGTGATCATTTCGCAATCGGAGGAAAAGCAATCCGCCGATCTCTTTTCCCGCGTCTACCGGATCGAACGCGGCCAGAACGTGACGTCCGACAAGGCGGTGGCAGGATAAAGTGAGGTATGTGACATGCAGTCTCGCTATTACGACTGGATCGGTCATCACGCGCGCAGCAAGCCGGACAAGCTCGCTGTCACCGATCTTGCGACGGACCGCCGGCTGACTTATCACGAGTTCGACGCGCGCGTCTCCGCGCTCGCCGCGTTTCTGTCGCGGGATTGCGCCATCAGGCAGGGCGACCGGGCTTGCATCATCGCGAAAAGCTGCGTTGAGGCGTTCGAGCTTCAATTCGCTTGCGCCAGGATCGGCGCGATCTTCCTTCCGGTAAACTGGCGGCTGACGGTTCACGAGCTTGAATATATCGTCACCAACGCCACGCCGGGCGTCCTGCTGGTCGAGGAGGAGTTCGCCGGCGTCGCCGGGCAACTCGCCGGTCGGGTCGACGGTTGTCGCGTTGTCGTGTTTTCCGGCGGCAGCCCGGACACCTCGTATGAAAAAGGTCTGACGGCGCGTCGCGGAACCAAGCTCGAAAGTCTCGCCATCGATATGGAGAGCACCTGGCTGATCCTCTACACGTCCGGCACGACAGGCCATCCGAAGGGCGCGATGCTGTCCTACCGGATGATGCTGACGAACGTTCTCAATTTCGGTCCCGCCCGCATCACGCAGGACACCGTGTTCCTGTGCGCGATGCCGACCTTCCACACCGGCGGCCTGAATTGTTATTCGAACCCGGTTTTCCATGCCGGCGGAACGGTGCTGATCATGCGCGATTTCGATCCGGCGTCGGCTCTGGCGCTGCTGGAGGATGGCGATGCGGGGATTACGCATTTCTTCGGAACGCCGGCCCATTATCTGTTTGTCGGCCAGCAGCCGGGATTTGAGAGCGCGACTTTTCCTGCGCTGAAGATCGCCGGCCTGGGCGGCGCTCCCGCGACCGATACGCTGGTTTCGCAGTGGGTGGACAAGGGTGTTCCGCTCCAGCCGGCTTACGGCATGACGGAAATCGGGCCTGCGATCGTCATCACCGAGCTGGATCGGGTGCGCGACAAGATCGGCTCCGCGGGGCAGCCGGCGCTGCACGTCGATTTCAAGATCGCAGGGCCGGACGGTCACGAACTGGACGTCGGTGAAGTCGGCGAGATCTGGGTCAAGGGTCCGGTTCTGATGTCGGGTTACTGGCAGCGGCCGGACGCCACGGCGGAATCCTTCCGCGACGGCTGGTTTCTCACCGGCGACGCCGCCTATCGGGACGCGGATGGATTTGTGTTCATCGTCGATCGCCTGAAGGACATGTTTATCTCAGGCGGCGAGAATGTTTACCCGGTCGAGGTCGAGAATGTTATCAGCGCGGCGCCGGGTGTTTCCGCCGTGGCGGTGATCGGGGTGATGGACGAGACATGGGGAGAGGTCGGCCGTGCGTTCGTGATCAGGAAGGAGGGACACGAGGTCACGAGCGATGCCGTCATCGCGCATTGCCAGAGCCGCCTCGCCAAATTCAAAATTCCAAAAAGCATTGTTTTCGTCGACGAGTTTCCCCGAACCGCGTCGGGAAAAGTGCTGAAGCGCGATCTGCGATTGCTGAACAAAACATCTGTTTGATGGAAGCAATCGCAACTCATCGGTTAATCTCGGTCAGAATGGATAGATATATATGTGGCGACAACGATATGAGCTGATCAACTTCGAGCAGGATGGCGACGTTCTGATTGTGAGATTCGCGCGGGATCAGCATCTCAACGCCATCGATGCCCGGCTACATACCGAGATGTCGTGGCTATTCAGGGATATTACCGAGCATTCCCAATGCAGGGTCGTTGTCTTGACCGGTAAAGGAAAGGCATTCTGCGCGGGCGGAGACATCGACTGGTTTTCCGACATGAAGGACGGAGACCTCGATCGCCTGTTCGTCGAGGCGCGCCGCATCATTGTCGATATGCTTGAGGTGCCGCAACCGATCATCACGGCGGTCAACGGCCCGGCCGTCGGGCTCGGCGCGACGCTGGCGCTGTTCGGGGACATTATCTACATGGGACGGAGCGGCGTCATCGCCGATACCCACGTCCTCGCCGGAATCGCCGCCGGCGACGGCGGGGCGGTGATCTGGCCGTGGCTCGCCGGGATGGCGCGCGCCAAGGAATTTCTTTTCACCGGCAAGAAGGTTGACGCCGCGCTTGCCAGGGAGATCGGGCTGGTCAACCACGTTGTGGACGATGACAAGCTGATGATCGAAGCCATGGCGATGGCGCATCGGCTTGCGGGCGGCGCGCAGATGGCGATCCGGGCGACGAAGGCGTCGCTGAACAAGATTCTCCGCGACACGGTGAATTTGAATCTCGATACTTCGCTCGCCATGGAGAAGGAGTGTTTCAACTCCGAGGAGCATCGAAACTGCATCGCGGCGTTCCTGAGCCGCAGCCAGCGGGACGCGCGCAAGGGCGGAGGCGGTTAAGTGAAGGCGAAAACCGCTGTCGTTACCGGCGCGGCCGGAGGGATCGGAGCCGCCACTGCCTCGGTGTTTGTTCAGAACGGCTGGATGGTTCATGGCGTCGACCACCGCGGATCGTCGATCGCCGGCGTGACAAGTCATGAATGCGACGTCACGAGCGAGGAGGGGCTTCTGGCCGTGGCCGAGCGGATTGGCCCCGTCGATGCGGTCGTGCCGGCCGCCGGCATCAGCCTGCGGCCGCAGGACAACGCGGCGGAAAAGCTTGTCCTGGAGGCATGGGATCGCACCATCGCGGTCAATCTCACCGGCGTCATGCTGACGGTCCGTGCGTTTCGGCCGAAGCTGAATGCCGATGGCGCGATCGTTCTGGTCAGCAGCGTTGCGGCCTTACGCGCGATGCCTCAATCCGATGCTTATACGGCGAGCAAGGGCGCGATCGTTGCGCTCACCAGAAGCTGGGCGGTCGATTACAGTCGCGACGGCATACGGGTCAATTGCGTCGCTCCGGGGCCGACCGACACGGACATGATGATCGGCTTGCGCGAGGGCTACGCCACCGAACGGCAGGTGCAACTGCCGCAGCAGCGGATGGCGACCGCCGACGAGGTGGCGCAGGTCATCTATTTTCTGGGGTCGGATCGCGCATCATATGTTTCGGGCGCCATCGTTCCGGTTGATGGCGGCGCGGTTGCGCATAGTGCCGGGATCCCGTTTCCGAGGCGACGTCCAAAATAGAAGACCTAGATGCGGAAGACTATTGGGCAACTGATTATCGAGCGGCCGATCGTGGCGCATCAGTCTTTGAATGGTGCTTCCTGCATGCCGGCTGCGAACCCGGATGGCGCCAATACAATGCGCTTTTGGCGCATCATTCCGCGACGGCCCGTCATTGACAGACGTCGAGATCAATTCTGAAATCAGGCTTTCCTGAAATCAGGCTTTCGCTTGTGAAGGAACGCATCGACACCCTCCCCGAACTCGCGGCTGCCGAAGGCGATGCTCTGCGCGAAGGCTTCGGCTGCAAGAAAGTCCTCGATTGTTCCATAGGCGTTGTTCAGCAGCATCTTGGTCAGCCCGAGCGACGTCGCCGGGCCCGCCGCGAGTTCTTTTGCGAGGTTGATCGCTTCTTCCTCCAGCTCCGCAGCCGGAACCACGCGCTTGGCGATGCCGATCGCCTCGGCTTCGGTCGCCTCGACGCGGCGATTTGTCAGCAGGATGTCCTTGGCGCGGGAGGATCCGATGGCCCGCGGCAATGTGAGCGCGAGCCCGAGGTCCGGCGCCGCACCGAGACCCGGAAAGGCGGCGCGGAAATATCCCTTGTCGGAAACGAGAACGAGGTCGCAGAGCAGCGCCAGCGAAAAACCCGCGCCTGCCGCCGCGCCATTCACGGCCGCCACGATTGGCTTTTCCGCGGTCAGAAATCGCTTGGCCCATGAATGGGTGGCCTGCATCCGCTTTCTGACGCTAGGGGCGTCCCGCTCCCCCATGCTGTTGATGTCGCCGCCCGCGCAAAAAGCGTCGCCGGCCCCGGTCAAGACGAGACATCGGACCGCCGGGTCGCCGAGCAATTCGGGAATTCCTGTTTCGAGCTTTTGCTTGACGCGGAGTTCAAGCGCGTTCCGTGTGGCTGGACTGTTGAGCCGTATGACGACGACGTCCTCGTGGCGTTCGAACAGAACGGCTTCGCCGTCCCGCGTTAGGTCTGATGTCATTTGATTCCATCCCGCATCGTCGTCCTTCTGTGCTGTATAGCACGGAGAAGAATTTGCGAAATTCATTTTCGCAATGCTAGGAAGTCGGGTAGGGGAAACGCGGAGGACGACATGAATTTGACGGCGGGCCTGCGCAAGGCGGCATCCTTCAGGAGCAGCGCGCCGGCGCTCGCGTCTGGCGAGCTTCGCCTGACCCAGGGCGAGATGCTGAACCGGGTCTCGCGGCTGGCGTCGTCGTTCCGCAAGCTTGGCGTCGGGCCAGGAGATCGTGTCGCTATCCTGGCTGCCAACGGCAACCAATACATCGAATGCTACTTCGCGGCGTTATGGGCCGGTGGGGTCATGGTGCCCGTCAATTCGCGCTTTTCGCTCGCCGAGATGATCGAGCAGGTTCGCGACGCCGAACCGACGCTGCTGGTCTGCGACGGTGGCTTCCTGGACAACGCGGTCGAACTCCTGGAAGCTTGCTCCAGCCTGCGCGCGCTGGTCGCGACATCGGGAGGGAAGGGCGTGCCGAGAACCTACGACTACGCAGCCCTGGTCGCGGAGACCGCGGCCTGCGAGGACGCGCTCAGAAGCGGCGACGACCTCGCTTGCATCTTCTACACCGGCGGCACCACGGGCAAGGCCAAGGGCGTGATGCTGAGCCACCGCAATTTGTGGGTCAATGCCATCGTCACCTCGATCATCCTGGGCATCGACGAGTCGACGGTCGCCCTGCATGCCGGTCCGCTGTTTCATCTCGGTGCCGGCGCGCGCGTCTACACGACGTCGCTCATGGGTGGTCAGCATGTCGTCATTCCCCGCTTCACGCCGTCGGATGTGCTGGAGGCGATCGCTGAGCACAAAGTTACGGTTGCGACATTCGTTCCGACCATGCTCGGCATGATCCTGCAACTGCCGGATCTCGACAAATACGATCTCTCCAGCTTGAAAATGATTACTTATGGCGCCTCGCCGATGCCCGAGGCCGTCCTCAGCGAGTGTCTTCGCCGCTTCCCGGGAGTTCGTTTCGCGCAATCCTACGGGATGACCGAGCTGTCGCCGGTCGCGACCGTCCTGACGCCGGACGATCATCTGCCGTCCGCGCCGAGGCACCGCCTGCGCTCGGCCGGCCGGCCTCTCGTCTCGGCGGAAGTGCGCATCGCGGACGCCGATGACCGCGAAGTGAAGCGCGGCGAGGTCGGCGAGATCCAGGTGCGGGGACCGATGGTCATGATGGGTTACTGGCGGCAGCCGGAACTGACCGCGAAAACGCTGCGCGGCGGATGGATGCATACCGGCGATTCCGGCTATTTCGACGATGACGGCTATCTCTATGTCTCCGATCGCATCAAGGACATGATCATCACCGGCGGCGAGAACGTCTATTCGATCGAGGTCGAGAACGCGGTCGGCTCGCACCCCGAGGTGCTGCAATGCGCCGTGATCGCCATCCCGCATCCGAAATGGGGCGAAGCAGTTCACGCCGTCGTCGTGCGGCGGCCGGGATCGTCGCTCACGGAAGCCGACATCACGGCGCATTGCCGCGCCATGATCGCCGACTACAAATGTCCGCGCAGCGTCGCGTTTCGCGACGAACCGCTGCCGTTGTCGAGCGCCAACAAGGTCAACAAGGAAATGCTGCGCAAGCCGTACTGGGACGGACATGCCCGTCGTGTGAATTAAGCGGCATGTCCGCGCCGATGTCGGCGAAAATCTTGCTCCGTTCGTCGTCGCCCATTGCCGCAAGATAGGCCTTGCCGATCGCCGGACGAGCGGGATACCGATTGAGACACTCGCCGATTGCCACAAGGCAGTCGGCGCAAGGCCACCAACGGCCAACAGGGAGGAGGAAACACAAATGAAATCGCTTCTCGCCATCACCGCCGCGGCTTTGCTCGCGGCGTCGTTTTCGGCTCACGCTGCGGACAAGGCATACGGCCCCGGCGTCACCGACACCGAAATCAAGATCGGCCAGACGATGCCTTACAGCGGACCGGCATCCGCCTACGGCACGGTCGGTCGGCTTGAGAGCGCCTATTTCGAGATGATCAACGCCCAGGGCGGTGTGAATGGTCGCAAGATCAATCTCATCAGCCTGGACGATGGCTACAGCCCGCCCAAGGCGGTGGAGCAGACCCGCCGGCTGGTGGAGCAGGACGAGGTGCTGGCCATCGTCGGGCAACTCGGCACGCTGACGAGTTCGGCCGTGCAGAAGTACCTCAACGCAAAAAAGATTCCCCAGATCCTGATTACGTCGGGCGCGGCCAAGTGGGACAATCCCAAAGCCTATCCCTATTCCACGTTTCTCTATTCGCCCTATCGGCTGGAAGGGCAGATTTTCGCGCAGTATCTGCTGACCAACAGGCCGAACGCCAGACTCGGCGTGTTCTCCCAGAACGATGATGCCGGCCGCGATTATGTCAACGGCCTGAAGGATGGCCTTGGCGACAAGGCGGCATCGATCATCGTCAAGGAATTGACCTATGAGACCACCGACGCGACGATCGATTCCCAGATCGTCTCGCTGAAATCCGCCGGTGTCGATACGTTGTTCATCATGACCACGCCGAAGTTCGGCGCGCAGGCCATCCGCAAGATCGGCGAACTGGGCTGGAAGCCGCTGACTTACATATCCGCGATATCGACATCGCTCAAAACGGTGCTTGAGCCGGCGGGGCTGGAGCATTCCAAGGGGCTGATCACGGCGCTGGCCGTCAAGCGGCCGGATGATCCAAGGTGGGAAAACGCGAAGGACGTTCAGGACTACAAGGCTTTTCTCAAGCAGTGGTATCCCTCGGGAAATCTGGCTGACAGCAGCAACATCGCCGGATACATGGCGGCGTTCGCAACGGTGGAGATCCTCAAGCGCTGCGGCGATGAACTGACGCGGGAATGCGTTCTCAAGCAGGCGACCAACCTGACCGACCTCGAAGTTCCGCTGCTGTTGCCCGGCATTACCGTCACGACCACGCCGACCCGATACACGCCTTTCCGGCAGATGCAGATCGCGCGTTTCGACGGCACCACCTGGGTGCCCGAGGGGCCGCTCATCACCGCGAAGGATTAGAAACAAACGGGCGTCCCGAGGACGCCCGCCCCCTATTGTTCTCCAATCGCGCAACCGCGCCGCGCGGACACCGTTACAGCACGCCACCGCGCCTGCGGCGTTAGGGGCATCGCCACGTAGGA
>JBDHSX010000112.1:0-12711 GCA_039808365.1 Xanthobacteraceae bacterium
AATTTCTCGTAACGAAGGAACAAGTGAATCAAAAAATAATTCTATATTTATTTTCCAATGCAGAAGTCCCGGAAAATGACATCCAGCACGTCCTCGACATCGACGCGGCCAAGCAACCGGCCGAGCATGGTGGCGGCGGCGCGTAATTCCTCCGCGACCAGCTCGTCTCCCTGGCTTCCGACCGAAATGCTGCGTCGCAACATGACGACCGTTGTGCGCAGCAATTCCCGGTGTCGGGCCCGTCCGATCACGGCGGACTCACCGGCCGCGAAATACTCCGCGGCATAAGTGCGGATCGCATCGACCAGTTCCGCCACCCCGTCGCCCCGCGCCGCCGAGATTGCAAATTCCCGTTTCCATACCGGGCCTTGCTGCATTGCAGCATAATCGGATGAATTCCGGTTCGATGCGCGCATCCCGGCCGCGTTCCCGGCCCCGCTGCCCGTCGCGAGGTCGATCTTGTTGCAGACCAGCCAGCACGCCGCATCCCCGGCAAGATCGGCCATCGGCGCATCGGCCAATGGCCGACCCTCGACCAGCCACAGCACCAGGTCGGCTTCCGCCGCCCGCTCCCGGGCGCGGCGCACGCCCTCCTGCTCCACAGGGTCCTGCGCCTCGCGAATGCCGGCGGTGTCGATCAAGGTCACCGGATAGCCGTCGAGGTCGAGCTGCGCCTCGATGACGTCCCGCGTGGTGCCGGCATGGGGCGACACGATCGCCACGTCGCGCCGCGCCAGCATGTTCATCAGGGTCGATTTGCCGACATTGGGCGCGCCGGCGATCGCCACCACCAGGCCGTCGCGCAGCCGCTCGCTGTGCGCGGAGGCCGCCAGCGCCTGCTCGATCTCCGCCTTCAGCGCCGCGACCTTCTCCAGCGCCGGCGCCAGCAGGTCCCGCGGCACGTCGCTTTCGTCGGCGAAGTCGATTCCCGCCTCGATCAGCGCCGCCGCCTCGATGATCCGCTGCCGCCAGTCACGCGCCTTGTCGCCCAGAAGGCCGCGCATGTGCCGCAACGCCTGCCGCCGCTGCCGATCGGTGTCGGCGTGGATCAGATCGTCGAGCCCCTCGGCCTCGGTGAGGTCGATCTTGCCGTTCTCGAAGGCGCGCCGGGTGAATTCGCCGGGCTCCGCCGGCCGCGTCCCCCTGAGCGCCGACAACGCCGCGACCAGGGAAGCCAGCACCGCGCGGCCGCCATGGACGTGCAACTCGACGACATCCTCGCCGGTGGCGCTGGCCGGGCCGGGAAACCACAGCACCACCGCGTCGTCGATCGCCTCGCCGCGGGCGTCGCGCAGCCACGCCCGCGTCGCCACGCGCGGCGGCGGCCGCTTGCCGGCCAGCGCGTCCAGCACCGCGCCGGCCCGCGCGCCGGAGATGCGGACGACGGCGATCGCGGTCGGCGGACGGCCGGACGACAAGGCGAAGATGGTTTGTTCCGACGGATGCATGGCCTATCTATTCAACGAGCGCGACGCGCGACGCAACCCGGCATCGCGCCGCCCCCGCAACCGGAAAGCCGCATCATGACCAAGGCCGCCTCGCCCACCAACCGGCTCTCCCGCGAGACCAGCCCCTATCTGCTGCAGCACCAGCACAACCCGGTGGACTGGTGGCCATGGGGCGCGGCGGCGCTGGCGGAAGCCAAGCGCACCAGCAAACCGATCCTGCTCTCGGTCGGCTACGCCGCCTGCCACTGGTGCCACGTCATGGCGCATGAAAGTTTCGAAGATGCGGCGACGGCGGCGGTGATGAATGAGCTGTTCGTCAACATCAAGGTCGACCGCGAGGAACGGCCGGACATCGACCAGATCTACATGAACGCGCTGCACCTGCTGGGCGAGCAAGGCGGCTGGCCGCTGACGATGTTCCTCACCTCGGACGGCGAGCCGTTCTGGGGCGGCACTTACTTTCCGAAGACCGCGCAATATGGCCGGCCCGGCTTCACCGATCTGCTCCGCACCGTGGCGCGGCTCTATCGCGACGAGTCCGACAAGATCATCCATAACCGCGACGCGCTGCTCGCCAAGCTGGCCGAGCGCCCGCCCGGCAATGCCGCGGCGCAGCTCGGCGTCACCGAGTTGAACAACGCGGCGGCCTCCATCGCGCGCGCCACCGATCCGGTCAACGGCGGCCTGCGCGGCGCGCCGAAATTTCCGCAATGCGCGATGCTGGAATTTCTGTGGCGGGCGGGAGCGCGCGGCGACACGCGCTTTTTCACCACCGTCGATCTGACGCTGACGCACATCAGCCAGGGCGGCATCTACGATCACGTCGGCGGCGGTTTCGCGCGCTATTCCGTCGATGAGCGATGGCTCGTGCCGCATTTCGAGAAAATGCTTTACGACAACGCGCAACTGCTCGACCTTTTGGCGTGCGAGCACGCCCGCGCGCCGAACCAGCTTTTCGCGGAACGCGCGCGCGAGACCGTCGACTGGCTGACGCGCGAGATGACGACGAAGGAGGGCGCGTTCGCCGCCTCGCTCGACGCCGATTCCGAAGGCGAGGAAGGCAAGTTTTATGTCTGGTCGCTGGCGGAAGTCGTCGATGTCCTTGGTCCGCAGGACGCCGCCGATTTCGCCGCGCGCTATGATATCACCGCAGGCGGCAATTTCGAGGGTCATAATATTCCCAACCGCCTGAAAACCATCGATCTTGGCCTTGACGACGACGCGCGGATGCGGGCCTTACGGGAGAAACTGCTGGCGCGCCGCGCCACACGCGTCCGCCCCGGCCTCGACGACAAGGTGCTGGCCGACTGGAACGGACTGATGATCGCCGCGCTGGCGCGCGCCGGCGTTGTTTTCGAACAACCGTCCTGGCGCGATCAGGCGCGTCGCGCTTTCGCGTTCATCGCCGCCGCGATGACGCGCGACGGCCGGCTCGGTCATTCGTGGCGCGCCGGCCAGCTTCTCGTGCCCGGTCTTGCTTCCGACCATGCCGCCATGATCCGCGCCGCGCTGGCGCTGCACGAGACGACCGGCGAAGCATCGTTCCTGCGACAGGCCATCGCCTGGCAGGATGTGCTGGATCGCCACTACGGCGACGCCGAACATGGCGGCTATTACCTCACCGCCGACGACGCGGAAGGATTGATCGTGCGGCCGCATTCCACCGTCGACGATGCCATTCCAAACCACAACGGCCTGATCGCGCAAAATCTGGTGCGCCTCGCCGCGCTCGACGGCGACGACCGCTGGCGCGCCAAGGCCGATGCGCTGTTCGCGGCGCTGCTGCCGCGCGCCGTCGAGAACATGTTCGGTCATCTGTCGCTGTTGAACGCGCTCGATCTGCATCTGACCGGCGCGGAGATCGTGGTGGTGGGCGAGGGCGGCGAAGCGGATGCCTTGCTGAGCGTCGCGCGAAAACGGCCGCACGCCATCACCATCGTCGTTCACGCGCCGCGCGCCGACCTGCTGCCGCCGCATCACCCCGCGCGCGCCAAGGCCGACAGCGTCAAGAATGCTGCGGCCTTCGTCTGCCGCCGGCAAAGTTGCTCGCTGCCGGTGACGACGGAGAGCGAACTCATGCAACTTCTGAAGTGAGACCAGATCAGGTTCGATCGCTCATTTTTCCCGTCATTGCGAGGAGGCGAATTCCCCGTCATTGCGAGGAGGCGAAGCCGACGAAGCAATCCAGCTCTTTACCGCGTGGCCGACCGGATTGCTTCGCGGAGCCTGTGCCCGGACAGCGCGAAGCGCTGATCCGAGTGCTCGCAATGACGATCCAATCCTGATTGCGCCTACGCTGAAAACAAAAATGCCCGCGAGCGCTCGCGGGCATTTCAAATCAAGGACGATCACGCCAAGCGGTCAGGTATTCATCGAATCGAAGAACTCGGCGTTGTTCTTGGTGTTGCGCAGCTTGTCGAGCAGGAACTCGATGGCGTCCATGGTGCCCATCGGATTGAGGATGCGCCGCAGCACATACATCTTCTTGAGCAGTTGCGGATCGGTGATGAGTTCTTCCTTGCGGGTGCCGGAGCGGGCGATGTCGATCGCCGGGAAGGTGCGCTTGTCGGCGACCTTGCGGTCGAGAATCAGTTCCGAGTTGCCGGTGCCCTTGAATTCCTCGAAGATCACCTCGTCCATGCGGCTGCCGGTATCGACCAGCGCGGTGGCGATGATGGTCAGCGAGCCGCCCTCCTCGATATTGCGCGCCGCGCCGAAGAACCGCTTCGGCCGCTGCAGGGCGTTGGCGTCGACGCCGCCGGTCAGAACCTTGCCGGAGGACGGCACCACGGTGTTATAGGCGCGGCCCAAACGCGTGATGGAATCCAGCAGGATCACCACGTCGCGGCCGTGCTCGACCAGCCGCTTGGCTTTCTCGATCACCATTTCCGCGACCTGGACGTGACGCACCGCCGGCTCGTCGAAGGTCGACGACACCACCTCGCCCTTCACCGAGCGCTGCATGTCGGTGACTTCCTCGGGCCGCTCGTCGATCAACAGCACGATCAGGTAGCATTCCGGATGGTTCGCCGTGATCGAATGGGCGATGTTCTGCATCAGCACGGTCTTGCCGGTGCGCGGCGGCGCGACGATCAGCGCGCGCTGGCCCTTGCCGATCGGGGCGACGATGTCGATGACGCGCGGCGACAGGTCCTTGCGGGTCGGATCGTTGAGTTCGAGCTTGAAGCGCTCGTCCGGAAACAGCGGGGTCAGGTTGTCGAAATTGACCTTGTGCTTGGACTTTTCCGGGTCCTCGAAATTGAGGGTGTTGACCTTGAGCAGCGCGAAATAGCGTTCGCCTTCCTTCGGGCTGCGGATATGGCCTTCGATGGTGTCGCCGGTGCGCAGGCCGAAACGGCGGATCTGCGACGGCGACACGTAGATGTCATCGGGGCCGGGCAGATAATTGGCGTCCGGCGAGCGCAGGAAGCCGAAGCCGTCCGACAGCACCTCGACGACGCCCTCGCCGATGATGTCGATTTCCTGAATCGCCAATTGCTTGAGAATGGCGAACATCAGCTCCTGCTTGCGCATGGTGCTGGCGTTCTCGACGCCGAGCTCCTCCGCCAGCGTCACCAGTTCGCCGGGGGTCTGGGCCTTGAGGTCCTGGAGTTTCATTTCCCGCATGGGGGTGGTCCTGTAGAAAAAAGAAGGAGAAAACCGAAGGTGGCTTTCGAAAATGCGGAATGCCTGACGGCAGGTCCGCAGATCTGAAGCAAGGAAGGTGCCGGAAAGGCTTCAAACCCGATGTGGCGGCCGAAGCCATCGGGCTCTCGGACGACGACCACATCCGCCTGCGTTGGGGGTGGGATGGAACGAATATAGAAAGTCAGCGGCCATCGCGCAAGACGGCGCCGGCGGCGAGAAGCGCGGAAACCGGCGTCAAAACGGCTTGACGATCACCATGATCACGATCGCGATCATCAGAACTGTCGGTATTTCATTGATTATTCGATAGAATTTCTGGCTTCGCGTATTCCGGTCCTGGCCGAACTCACGGACCCAGCGGCTAAACATCCCATGGACGCCCGACATCACCAGCACCAGGAAAAACTTGACGTGAAACCAGCCGCTCATGAGCCAGTTTCCGTCCCAGGCGAGGTAGAGGCCGAGCACCCAGGTCACGATCATCGCCGGATTGATGATGGCTTTCAGCAATCGCCGTTCCATCACCTTGAAGGTCTCGGACTGCTTCGATCCGACCTCCGCCTCGCAATGGTAAACGAACAGACGCGGCAGATAGAGCATGCCCGCCATCCAGGAAATCACCGCGATGACGTGAAAAGCCTTGATCCATTCGTACATCTGCAAGTCTCGTTGAGGTTTGAGGCGATGCCGGCTGGAACTGGTTGGCGATGATGCGGGTTATCGTCGGCCGGACGGACGCCAAGCCCATTCCTATCCGCAGCGCCCCTCTTTCCCAATCAATATTTAGAGAATCTTAAGTTTGAGTCTGAATGACCGTGATTTGCGGCCGAACAATTTTTTCCCGCCTTGTCCAAATCCGCCGCGCCATTGTCACCGCTTTTCCCGCGCCCGGCCACCAATCCGATATCGTTTGAATTTTCAAACGGTTGTCAGCCGACAGGGCGAAGTTATCAAGCGACAAACCGATCCATTCCCGCTAGACTCGCAAGGGCCGCGGAATCTTGTCCACGCCGCCGGACCTGTGCAAAAGGATCGCAGTTGTCCCAAGCCCTCCGACCGATGGTAAAAATTCCGTAAATCGTCCACACCGATTCACACAACACACAGGGCCAGCGTGCCGACCTCGCGCAGTTATTTCCATCTTCACATGGTGTCGGATTCGACCGGCGAAACCCTGATCACGGTGGGGCGCGCGGTCGCCGCGCAATACGCCAACGTCACGCCGGTGGAACACGTCTATCCGCTGGTGCGCAGCCAGAAGCAGCTTGACCGCGTGCTGGCCGAGATCGAGGAAGCGCCCGGCATCGTCCTGTTCACCTTGCTGGAAAAGGACCTGGTCGATCGCCTTGAGGGCAAGTGCAAGGAGATCAACATCCCGAGCCTGTCGATCATCGGCCCGGTGATGCAGTTGTTCCAGGCCTATCTCGGCGCCGCCACCACCGGCCGGGTCGGCGCGCAGCACACCCTGAACGCCGATTATTTCAAGCGGATCGACGCGCTGAACTACACCATGATGCACGACGACGGCCAGCACGTCGAAGGGCTGGAGGAGGCCGACGTGGTGCTGGTCGGGGTGTCGCGCACCTCGAAGACGCCGACCTCGATCTATCTCGCCAATCGCGGCATCCGCACCGCCAACGTGCCGCTGGTGCCCGGCGTGCCGATCCCGCCGCAACTGGAGGCGCTGAAGAAGCCGCTGGTGGTCAGCCTTCACGCCACCCCGGAGCGGCTGATCCAGATCCGGCAGAACCGGCTGCTCAGCATCGGCGCGCATTCCGCCAACGATATCTACACCGACAAGCAGTCGGTGACCGACGAGGTCGCCGCCGCGCGCCGCCTCAGCGCCCGGCACGGCTGGGCGCTATTGGACGTGACGCGGCGCTCGATCGAGGAAACCGCCGCCGCCGTCCTCAAGCTCTATGCCGACCGGCAACGGCAGCGGACGCCGGAATGACCGGTGCGCGGACCATGCTGGCGGAGGGCCAGCCGCCGTTGATTCTGGCGTCGCAAAGCCGCGCCCGGTGGGCGGTTCTCGCCGGCGCCGGCATCGCGTGCGAAGCGCTGCCCGCCGACCTCGACGAGCGCGCCGTCGAGGCGGAATCCGGATTGAGCGCGCCGGGCGAGGTGGCTGAGCGTCTGGCGTTCGCCAAGGCGGCGGCGGTGTCGAAACTCAATCCGGGCCGCTATGTGATCGGCGCCGACCAGACGCTGGCGCTGGGCGCGCGGCGGTTCAGCAAGCCGGCGGATCGCGCCGCCGCCGCCGCTCAGATCGCGGCGCTCGCCGGACATACCCACGAGCTTCATGCCGCCGTCGCGGTCGTGCGCGACGGCGAGGCGCTGTTTTCCCACCTCAGCGTGGCGCGGATGACGATGCGGCCGTTGAGCGGTCAGGCGATCGACGCCTATCTTGCCGCGGCTGGCGATGCGGCGCTGGGCAGCGTCGGCGCCTACCAGCTCGAAGGACTGGGCGTCCATCTGTTCGAACGGATCGAAGGCGACTATTTCACCATTCTCGGGCTGCCGCTGCTGCCGCTGCTGGCGTTTTTGCGGAGCCGGGATGTTCTGAAAATATAGGACGGCGAGGATGCGGGTACTGGGGCTGACAGGTTCGATCGGAATGGGCAAATCGACGACGGCGAAGATGTTCGCCGAAGCCGGCATTCCGGTCTACGACGCGGACGCCACCGTGCATCGGCTCTATGAAGGCGAGGCGGTGGCAGCGATCGAAGCCGCGTTTCCCGGCACCACCGTCGACGGCAAGGTCGATCGCACGTTGCTGTCGTCGCGCGTGGTGCATGATCGCGACGCCATGCAGCGGCTGGAGCGCATCGTGCATCCGATGCTGCGCGCGCATCACCAGCAGTTTCTCGACGACGCCGAGAAATCCGGCGCACCGGTGGCGGTGGTCGATATTCCGCTGCTCTATGAGACCGGCGGCGAGAAACGTGTCGATGCGGTCGTGGTGGTGAGCACCACGCCCGACGTGCAGCGCGAGCGCATCCTCGCCCGCGACGGCATGACGCCGGAAAAGCTCGACGCGATCCTCACCAAGCAGATGCCGGATGAGGAGAAACGCCGGCGCGCCGATTTTGTCGTGGATACCTCGCATGGACTGGAGCCGGTGCGCGAACGCATCCGCGACATTCTCACGGAAGTCGCTAAGCTGCCGCGTCGCCGCGAGGAGAATCGTTAGACCATGCGCGAAATCGTTCTCGATACCGAAACCACCGGTCTCGATCCGCTGCGCGGCGACCGGCTGGTGGAAATCGGCTGTGTCGAAATCTTCAACCGCATGCCGACCGGACAGGTCTATCACTGCTATATCAATCCCGAGCGCGACATGCCCGAGGAAGCCTTCGCGGTGCATGGCCTGTCGACCGATTTTCTCGCCGGGCAGCCGAAATTCGCGGACGTGGCCGATGCGTTTCTCGCCTTCATCGCCGACGCGCCGCTGGTGATTCACAACGCCTCGTTCGATATCGGCTTCATCAACGCCGAATTGAGCCGGCTGTCGCGCGCGGCGATCCCGCGCGACCGGCTGGTCGATACGCTGCTCCTGGCGCGGCGCAAGCATCCCGGCGTGTCCAACCGGCTCGACGACCTGTGCTCGCGCTACGCCATCGACAATTCGCGCCGCACCAAGCATGGCGCGCTGCTCGACGCCGAATTGCTGGCCGAGGTCTATATCGACCTGATCGGCGCGCGGCAGTCGCAATTGATCCTGTCGCAAACCGCCTTGGCGCGCGGTTCCGGCGGCGCTGACGCGCCGCGCCGGCAACGCCTGACGCCGCTCGCGCCGCGCCTCACCCAAGACGAACGCGATGCGCATCGGGCGTTCATCGCCACGCTGGGCGACAAGCCGATCTGGCACGAATACGCCGACAGCGCGCCGCCGGCGGAATAAACCGTTCAAAGAACGTGCAACACGGGAAACGTCATCGTCCGCTTTCGCGGATGATGACGCTTCGTTTCCGGATGGCGGTCGAACAGTTCAGCTTTGGAAGATCAAGCCTCAGCTCGGCTTGATCTGCTCGGCCTGGCGTTCCATGTTCTGCCGGTAAAGGCCGACGAAATCCACCGGATCGAGCATCAGCGGCGGGAAACCGCCGTCGCGGACCGCGGTGGCGATGATCTCGCGGGCGAACGGGAACAGCAGCCGCGGACACTCGATCATCACCAGCGGATGCAGGTTTTCCTGCGGCACGTTGACGATCCGGAACACGCCGGCATAGGCGAGTTCGAAATTGAACATCACCGTGCCCTGGCTCTCGGCCTTGCCCTCGATCGACAGCACCACCTCGAACTCGTTTTCCCCGATATTGTTGGCGCTGACATTGATCTGGATATTGATCGAGGGCTGCTGCTGCGTCGCCAGGGATTTCGGCGCGTTGGGGTTCTCGAACGACAGATCCTTGGTGTATTGAGCGAGCACGTTGAGTTGCGGGGGAGGCGCTGCCTCGGGAGGGGTGCCGTTGCCGTTCGCCATAACAAATTCTCCTGCAAGCTCTGGCCAAAGTGAAGCCGGTTGGCGGCGGGCTCGTCCCGGCGGCCGGGAGAGGCGAATTGCCGCGTCGGCGTGTGGCTATCATAGCCATGCCGTGCTCGACAAGCAGGGCGCGGAACCAGGGCGGCCCCGCCGGCCGTGGAAGCGCTCGAAGGATGCGGCGTTTCGCCGGAAAGCGCCCTTTCAGGGCGGATATCGGTTTCCTCCCGGCGACGAAAAGCCTATTATTTCATGGTCTCGGGACTAAAAGTCGCCATTGGCCCGGCGCAATCCGGTTCCTACATGAGGGGAACGGGGACCGAGTGGACTGATATTCCCCGCGCCCGGCGACCGCGGGCGCCACCAGACCGATTGGAAAGCGAACACGACGTGGACATTTACACCATCATCTTTCTGGCGTTGGCGGTCTTCATTTTCCTGCGTCTGCGCAACGTGCTCGGGCAACGCTCCGGCAGCGAGCGGCCGCCGCTCGACCGCGCCGCCCGCGACGTTCTCAACGGCGGACGGGACGGCAAGGTGGTGCCGATGCCCGGACCGGTGATCGACCAGCCGCCGGCGACGCCGGCCGGCGAGGCCGCGCCGGCCGCCAACCGCTGGAACGGTTTCGCCGAGCCGGGCTCGGCGCTGGCCGCCGGGCTCGATGCCGTCGCCGCGCAGGATTCGTCGTTCGATCCCAAGCATTTCATCAGCGGCGCGCGCAGCGCCTATGAAATGATCGTGCTGGCTTTCGCCAATGGCGACCGCCGCGCGCTGAAAGACCTGCTGTCGTCGGAGGTCTATGACAGTTTTGACGGCGTGATCCGCGCCCGCGAGAAGAACGAACAGAAGACCGACACCCGCTTCGTCTCGATCGACAAGGCCGAGCTGGTCAACGCCGAGGTGCGCGACCGCACCAGCCAACTGACGGTCCGCTTCGTCTCGCAGATGATTTCCGTCACCAGGGACAAGACCGGCGCGGTGGTCGACGGCAATCCGGACAAGGTCGCCGATATCACCGATATCTGGACATTCGCCCGCGACACCAATTCGCGCGATCCGAACTGGAAGCTGGTTGGGACCGGAAACGGGCAATAGCGCCGTCCGGCCCGGCGCGCGCTTGGCGGCGCTCGGGCTGGCGATGGGCTTGCTTGGCGTGGTCGCGCCGCCGGTCGAGGCGCGAGCGCCGCGACATGGCAAACACGAGCCTGGCAGGCACGAGCTTGCGCCGCGTCGGGTGGCGCCGCTCGAAATTGCCGGCGGGCAATACACGCCCGCGACATGGGACGCGCTGGCCGGCTGGCGCGACGACGATCATCTGGCGGCCTTCGCCACGTTCCGGAAAAGCTGCGCGGCGATCCTGGCCGCGCGCCCGCCCTCGCAGCTCAGCAAGGCGATCGGCGATTCGCTGCGCGCGCCGTGCGCCGCCGCCAAGGCGGCGCGCGTCGAGACCGCGCCGGCGGCGCGGCGGTTTTTCGAGCGGCACTTTCGCCCGCTGTGGATTTCCCGGCTCGGCGAGGATGCGGGTTTCGTCACCGGCTATTACGAGCCGATCATCGACGGCTCGCGGACGCGCACCGATGTCTTCACCGTGCCGGTCTATCGCCGCCCGTCGAATCTGTTCGTGCGCGGCTTCAGGCAGGACGATAGCGGCCTGCCCAATGGCGGCGAGGTGTTTCGCAAGATCGGCCGCCGCAAGCTGGTGCCTTACTACGACCGCGCCGCCATCGAGGACGGCGCCATCGCCGGCCGCGGCCTCGAAATCTGCTGGCTCAAGAGCGAGACCGATCTGTTGTTCACGCAGATTCAAGGCTCGGCGCGGGTGCGCCTGGAGGACGGCACCACCATCCGCATCAATTACGACGCGCATAACGGCTATCGCTACACCCCTGTCGGCCGCATCCTGATCGAGCGCAACATCATTCCGCGCGAGCAGATGTCGATGCAGCGCATCCGCGAATGGATGGCGGCCAATCCCGACGGCGCCAAGGACTTGCGGCGGCAGAACCGTTCCTATGTGTTCTTCCGCGAGGTTCAATTGTCCGACAAGGACGAAGCCGTCGGCGCGCAAGGCGTGCCGCTGACGCCACGGCGCTCGATCGCGGTGGACAAGGCGCTTCACGTCTACGGCACGCCGTTCTTTCTCGACGGCGTGCTGCCGATCGAGCAGGCGGAGGCGCAAACGCCGTTCCATCATCTGATGATCGCGCAGGATACCGGCTCGGCCATCGTCGGGCCGGCGCGCGCCGACATCTATTTCGGCGCGGGCGCGGAAGCCGCCCGGATCGCCGGCCGGCTGCGCCATGCCATTCGCTTCGCGATCCTGGTGCCCAGCGCGCTCGATCCGGTTGCCGCCGGGCGCACCATGCCGCTGCCGCGCGCGCGGCCGGAGGCGACCGCGAAACATCCGCCGCATCGCCACCATCGCGCGCGGCATCATCGCGGCCGGGACCGCCGATGACACGTCGGCCGCCCGACCTCGATCCGCCGGTTGTTCGCCGCCGGCGTGTGCTGAGCGAGGACGAGCGCGCGTTGTGGGAGAGCGTGACGAAACAGGCCAGGCCGCTGCGCGGCCGCAAGGCGCGGATCGTGAAGGCCGAAGCCATCACCACGTCGCCCGCGCGAAATCCCGCCGCGCGCGAACCAGGCGAACCCGCGCCGCCGCCGCGTCCGGCCGCGACGGTGAAGCCACCGCCATCGCCGCCGCCGTTGACGCCGCTGGCGCGGCGCGAACGCGCGCATCTTTCGCGCGGGCGGATCGAGATCGACGCGCGGCTCGATCTGCACGGCATGACGCAGGCGCGGGCGCACCGCGCGCTGCTGCATTTCCTGCAACGCGCCAGCGGCGACGGCCTGCGCTTCGTGCTGGTCGTCACCGGCAAGGGCTCTGGCGCGGGGCCGCAGTCCGAGCGCGGCGTGCTGCGCCGGCAGGTGCCGGAATGGCTGTCGCTGCCGGAATTCCGCGCCTTCGTCATCGGCTTCGAGGAGGCCCATGTCGGCCATGGCGGCGGCGGCGCGCTTTATGTGCGGGTGCGGCGGGGGCGGTGAAGAAGCCGTCATTGCGAGGAGCGTGAGCTCCGAAGCAATCCAGTTCTTGCTTGTCGCCCCTGGATTGCTTCGCTCGCAATGACGAAT
>JBDHSX010000113.1:0-12323 GCA_039808365.1 Xanthobacteraceae bacterium
CCGGACGGGAACCTGCCTCACCTTATGTTGACACTGTAAAGATTTCGCTTGACGGCCGTCCGCGCGCGCCATTATAAACTTGACGTTGTCAAGATAACACCCGGAGCGCTGCAATGATGCTGTTCCTGATCCTTGCCCCGTTCGCCGCATTCGGCATTCTGCTGACGCTGACCACGCCCGCCATCGGCCTGTTCACGGCGGCGGCCATCGCCCTCGCCACCATCGTTCATGACGTGGTCCGCGGCCGCTCGGTGAAGGCGCTGGCGGCGGGCGCGGTCGCCCTGTTCGGCGCCGTCGGCGCCTATCTGGTGCTCTCCGGCGGCGGCATCGACGACCGCGGCGCCCGTCTCACCGTCGATCTCGGCGTGCTGGTGATCGCGCTGGGATCGATCGCGTTGCGGCTGCCGTTCACGCTGCAATATGCCCGCGAGGTGGTCGCGCCGGAGGTTGCCGCCGCGCCCGCCTTCATGACCACCAACTACATCCTGACCTGGGCCTGGACCGCCGCCTTCATTCTGATGCTTGTCGCGGATATCCTGGCGATCTACTGGCCGTCGCTGCCGGCGTGGGCCGGCGTCGGCCTTGCTTTCGCCGCCCGCAACTGCGCGGTCGGTTTCACCACCTGGTATTCGGCCCGCCGCCGCGCCCGATACGCCAGTCAAGCCCGGTCAATCCCGTCGGATCTGGTGACGCCATGAAAAACGTCTTCGTCAAGCTCGCCGCCGATTTCTTCTCCACCATCGTCTTTCTGGCGATCTATGCCTTAACCGACAACGTTGTCGTCGCCACGCTGGCGGCGGTGGCGGCGGCGATCGCGCAGGTGGTCCACGCCCGCGTCAAGGGACAGGCGCTCGACGTCATGACCTATGCCAGCCTGGCGCTGGTGATCGTGCTGGGCGGCGCGACGCTGCTCACCCACGATCCGCGCTTCGTGCTGGTGAAGCCCGCCATCGGCCACTTCGCCGTCGGCTGCATCATGCTGCGCAAGGACTGGATGCTGCGCTATTCGCCGCCCCTCGTGCACGACACCATCCCGCATCTGGTGCGGCTCGCCGGCTACGCCTGGGCCGCGCTGATGTTCGCCCTCGGGCTCGGCACCATCGCGGTGGCGGCGACCGGCGACATCAAGCTGTGGGCGTTCTACGTCTCGGTGGTGGCGATCGGCGCCAAGATCGCGGCCTTCGCGATCCAGTACCTGACGTTCCGCGCCGTCATCCGGCGCAAGCTGCGCGCGACGCCGCCGGTCGCCGGCGGCCATTCGCGCGGCGGCGATTTTGCGGTATAGAGACTTCACCTCGCGCCTCAAACCGAGGCGCGGCGCATTGGAGAAATGGAATGTCGGTCGACGGAAACTGGAACATCACCATGAGCACGCCGATGGGCGAGCGCAACGCGACGCTGGAGCTCAAGACCGCCGGCGGCGCGCTGACCGGCACGCAGGCCGCCGACGGCAATTCCGGCGAGATCTTCGACGGCACCGTGAACGGCAACGACATCGCCTGGAAAATCGCCATCACCAATCCGATGCCGCTGACCTTGAGCTTCACCGGTTCGGTCAACGGCGACGCGATGAGCGGCCAGATGGGCATCGGCCCGATGGGCAGCTTCCCGTTTACCGGCACGCGGGCCTGATTTCAGCGCCACGCCGCGATGCCGCCGCGCGGCGGCATCGCCTCTCACAGATAGCTGTAGACGATAATGCCGTTGATCGCGCTCGCGGCAGCCAAAAGCGCGATCAGCATCACGTTCAGTCTGACGGCGTCGATGTCCATGCGCGGCGTCCGAATCGTCTTGGCTTCCATGCGCTCATTGAAGCAGGACAATCGAAGGCGTCATTCGGATTCTTTTTCGCCGCTCATCTTGCGAGTCCGGGCAGAATCGAGTCCGCGCGGCACGGCGAACTTCAGAGCTTCATCGACAACGAGGCGTCATCGTCCGCGAAGGCGGACGATCCAGTAATCCGGGCAGCGCCATGAAGATCCGATTCCCTATCGAATACTGGATGCTCCGCCTTCGCGGAGCATGACGCCGTTCGTATGGCGCGGTCATCGCGCAACAACCGCCGCGAACGCTTGCCGACTTTATCGCCGCGTTCGCGACTCACCCCAGATTCAACTCCTTGAAGAAGTCGTTGCCCTTGTCGTCCATGATGATGAAGGCCGGGAAATCCTCGACCTCGATGCGCCAGATCGCTTCCATGCCGAGCTCGGGATATTCCACCACCTCGACCTTCTTGATGCAGTGTTCGGCGAGGTTCGCCGCCACGCCGCCGATCGAGCCGAGATAGAAGCCGCCGTACTTCCTGCAAGCCTCGCGCACCTGCGCCGAGCGGTTGCCCTTCGCCACCATCACCATCGAGCCGCCGGCCGCCTGGAACTGATCGACGAAGGAATCCATGCGGCCCGCCGTGGTCGGCCCGAACGCGCCGGAGGCGTAGCCTTCCGGCGTCTTGGCGGGGCCGGCGTAATAGATCGGATGGTTCTTGAAGTAATCCGGCAGCGGCTCGCCCTTGTCCAGCCGTTCGCGCAGCTTGGCGTGCGCGGCGTCGCGCGCGACGATCATGGTGCCGGTCAGCGACAGCCGCGTCTTGGTCGGATAGTTCGACAGCGTCGCCAGAATGTCCTTCATCGGCTGATTGAGATCGATCTTCACCACCTCGCCGCCGAGCTGGCCCTCCACCGGCGGCAGATACTGCGCCGGGTTGTGTTCCAGTTGCTCAAGGAATACGCCGTCTTTGGTGATCTTGCCGAGCACCTGACGGTCCGCCGAACACGACACCCCGAGCCCGATCGGCAGCGACGCGCCGTGACGCGGCATCCGGATCACGCGCACGTCGTGGCAGAAATATTTTCCGCCGAACTGCGCGCCGACGCCGGTGCTTTGCGTCATCTTCAGGATCTCCTGCTCCATCTCAAGGTCGCGGAAGGCGTTGCCGTTCTCGCTGCCTTCCGTCGGCAGCGCGTCCAGATAGCGCGCCGAGGCGAGTTTCACGGTCTTCATGCACAGTTCGGCCGAAGTGCCGCCGATGACGATGGCGAGGTGATAGGGCGGACACGCGGCGGTGCCGAGCGTCATGATCTTCTCTTTCAGGAAAGCAAGGAGCCGATCCTTGGTCAGCACCGACGGCGTCGCCTGGAACAGAAAGCTCTTGTTGGCGGAGCCGCCACCCTTGGCCATGAACATGAACTTGTAGGCATCTTCACCCTCGGCATAGATCTCGCATTGCGCCGGCATGTTGTTGGCGGTGTTCTTCTCCTCATACATCGACAGCGGCGCGACCTGCGAATAGCGCAGGTTGCGGCGCAGATAGGCGTCCCGTGCGCCTTCGCTCAAGGCCGCCTCGTCCTCGCCGTCGGTGATGACGTTGCAGCCCTTCTTGCCCATGATGATGGCGGTGCCGGTGTCCTGGCACATCGGCAGCACGCCGCCGGCGGAGATGTTGGCGTTCTTCAAAAAGTCGAAGGCGACGAACTTGTCGTTGTCGCTGGCTTCCTTGTCGTCGAGAATGCTGCGGAGCTGCTTGAGGTGGCCCGGCCGCAGGTAGTGGTTGATCTCGCCGAACGCCGCCTCGGACAGCGCCTTGAGCGCCTCGCGCGACACCACCAGCATGTCCTTGCCGAGCAGCTTCTCGACCCGCACGCCGTCGTCCGACACTTTCCGGTAAGGGGTTTCGTCCTTGCCGAGCGGGAACAGCGGCGTGTGCTTATAGGGCGGAACGGGCTTCTGGTCGGGAATCGCGGTCGGTGCGTTCATCGGAAAGGGCCTTTGACGGAGGAAATTTTCCCCTGTTTAGGCCCTTTGGCCGCGATTTTGAAGGGTTCAAAACTCCGGCTTGCCCTGCTCTTCGCCTGCCTGTCGCGGTCTGTCGAACTCCGAACGACCGGTGCGGTTCAGGCATCCAGCGCGCGGTAGTGGCGGAAGATGCCGTTCTCGTTGAACGGGATGCGGCGGGAACTGGCCAGATACGCCTCGATATTCGATCGCGCGGCGACGCGGTCGTGCAGCGCGATCAACGCCGGAACCTGATGCTCGAACGCGGCCATCCGCCGCGGAAACGCATAGCGCAAACCGGCGACGATCTGGAACAGCGACAGATCGACATAACTCACCTTGCGCCCGGCGATGTAGGGCTGGTTGCGCCGGCCCAGCAGCCCCTCGAAATAGCCGAGATATTTCGGCACGCGCGCGTCCCAGAACGCCGCCGCGCGCTTCTTCGCCGGGCCTTTCTGTTCCTCGTAATACAGCGTCGGCCCGAGCGGGTGATGGGTATCATGGACTTCCACCACGAGGTCGGCGACGGTCAACTGCAACTGATGCAGCCATAGCCGCCCGGCCTCCGCCTTGGGCGCGAGATCGTGCCGCGATCCCAGATAAAGCAGGATGTTGGCGGTCTGACCGATCGTGAGCCTGCCCGCCTTGAGGAACGGCGGCGCGAATGGCGGGGTGGCGCTCACCTCACCCTCCATCATCGCCATCATGTCGGCCGTGCCGCGCTCGCGCGCGACATCGACATAGGGCGCGCCTGCCTCCTCCAGCGCCAGGCGGACGAACTCGCCGCGCCCCTGAATGTCCGGCCAGTAATAGAGTTCGTAGCGCATCGCGCGGCCTCCCTGCGCGGGCGAACCTCATGCCGTTCCGCGCCGGATGTCAATGCGCGCGAGCGTCCTCAGTTCACCGCGAAGCAGTAGAGCAGGCCGTCGCCGCCGGTCGAGCGCAGGTCCGCCTGCGAGCAGCCGCCGTCCGGCCCGCGCGAGGGGTGCGACATGTTCCAGGATTTCGCCGGCGGACTGTCGTCGAGCCCTATGCGGTCGGAATGGCCGACCATCGCCGCGCCCTGCGTGCTGCTCGTCCAGTTCTTGCAGGTGCGGTCCTCGCCGGCCGCGAACGCGGTGCCGTCGGCCTGCGATCCGGTGAGAATGTCATGGCGGTTCGGCTTGTCGCCGCGGCCGTTGATGACCTCGCCCTTCTCGCTCAGCGCCGTCTGCTTGGTGAGGTGGTTGGCGCCGTGCAGCTCAGCGACATCCTTGGCGATCACCTCGCCCTTGGCGTTGCGCCATGGTCCCGCGCCGATGCGGTCGCGGGCGTTGACGGCCGGCTTGCCGTCGGCCGGCTGGGTCGACAGGTAGGCGCGCCAGGTTTTGGTTCCGATGCCGGCGGCCTGCGCCAGTTGCTGACACCAGTTGTCGGCGCCGGCGAGGCCGCCGAGGTTGCCGCCGTTGCCGATGCCGTGGCTGGTGACGAAGAACGTCGTCTCGGCGGTTTGCGCCCGCGCCGGCAGCGCCGTCATCGCCAGCGCCGCCGCCACGCCAGCTCCCGCCAGTATTCGATTGGTGGCTCTCACGGACATCGATCTCCCCTGTGCCTTGTTGAAAATGATTTGAACCGTCATTGCGAGCGAAGCGAAGCAATCCAGAGGCGACGGGTCAAGGACTGGATTGCTTCGTCGCTTGCGCTCCGCGCAATGACGATTCAATCTCGGTTCTCCGAAACGAAAAAGGGGCGCTGCGGCTGTCACCGCAACGCCCCTCGGCGCGAATGGTTGCGTCGCGCCTCATGTCTGCTGGATCGCGCTCAACTCCCAGCCCTCGCCCGGACGGCGCGCGAAGGTCCAGACCTCGGTGGCCTCGATCGGCGTGTCGCCGCCATCGACCACCTTGCCGCTGGCGCGGTCGATGGTCTTGTCGACCAGACTGAAGCGCATCGCCACCGTGGCGTAGTCGGTGACGCCCTCGCGCCACGCTTCCGCGAGGTCGCCCTGCAACAGCTTGACGCCGGTGACCTTGTTGACAACGCCCCGCTGCTTGTTGGCGGCCAGATCCTCGTTGAAGTAGGACACCATTTCCGGGGTGGCGAGCTTATGCAGCTTTTCGACGTCCTCGTCCGACCACGCCGCCTGCACCTCGCTAAGCAGCCGCTCGAACGCCTCGTAATCCTCCGGCTTGATCTGGAGCGGAGCCGCCGCGCCGCCGGCCGCGCCCGCGCCAAGACCACCGCCGAGGCCGCCAAGACCCGAGCCAAGACCTGAACCAAGACCCGCGCCGAGCCCGGAACGGGCATTGGCCTGCGGACCGCCGGCCGAGGCCGGTCCGGTCGCCGGGCCCTCAAACGCGGCGGCGTTGCGGCGACGCCACCACGACATCGCGAACCGCACCACCATCACGATGATGACGATCTGCAACAACAGGCCAAGGAACGATGACAGGCTGCCGAGGCCGCTGAACAGGCCGCCGCCGAACAGCATACCGATCAGGCCGGCGCCGAGCAGGCCGGCCATCAGGCCGCCCATCATGCCCATGCCGGGGCGGGCGGCGTTGCCGGCCGCCGCCGCGCCGCGCGGCGCGGTGGTGCCGGGCTGCGTCATGGTGCGGTTGAACGGCTGCGCCGCGTTCGGCGCCGTGGGGGTGGTCGCCGGGGCCGAAAAGGTCTTTGAGCCGCGCGAGCCGAAACTGCCGCCGCGGCCGGCGCGGGCGTCGGCGGCCGAAACCGCGATCATCAGCAGGGGGAACGCCAGCGCCAGGGTCAACGCCAGCGTCTGAACGAGGCCACGAGGGCGTCGGAAAAAGGTCATCGATGGTTTCCTCACGCCCCGGAAGCGGGGCGGTCATGCATAAAGTGGGGAACGGCGGGAAAAAGAGAAGTGGCCACGGCGTCGCGCCCATGCGGCGCTCGGTCGCGGCCGGGGGCGTCGCGCAGGAGGAAGGCGCGTCAGAAGGCAAACCAGACCTTGGCGACCACCCTTGCGCCGCACCAGTTCGACATCAAACCATCCGGATTGGTCAGCAGATCGACCCGGCCGCCGGGTCGCGCGGTCGGATCGCCGGTGGAGACGTAGCAGTTCTCCCTCGACAGGTTGGTGTCATAGTAACGCAGGTCGAGGTTGAGAGCGTCACGGGTGAAGGTCACGCCCGCCTGCCAATTGAGATAGGCGGGCACCGGCAAGCCGTCGAGTTGCGGCGCCTGATGGCCGAACCAGGAATAGCCGGCGGCGACCGTGAACATCACGCTCAAATTGTCCGGAAGCAGACGGCTCGGCACGATGTAGCCCAGGCCGGCCGCGACATACTGACTCCACGCGCCGGTGTTCGAGACATTCGGGGAATAGGCGTAACCGGCCGCGACACGGACGGACTCGCCGAGGCTCTTGTCGCCCCGGATCGCCGCTTCCCAATAATTGATGCCGTCGGTCTCGCCGGGACGTTTCTCGTTGGGATAGGCGAAATAGGTCACGCCGAGATCGAAGTCGATGTCCGCGATCTTGCGGCGGAGGCCGCCCGCGATGGTCAATTCGGCGGCCGGCTCGGTCGGCAGCTTGACGGTGGCGACGCTCGCGCCGACATAGACGGAGTTGAACCGTCCTTCAAAGGCGGCGCCGGCCGCCGGCCCGCCGGCGGATTCCGTGATCCCGCGAGTAACATAGTCGGATGCGGCCCCCGCGCGGACGCTCATTTCGATGTCGCGCCCTGCCTCCGCGCCTGTCGTTTCGGCCGCGGACCAGCCACGATTGCCGAGACCGATCGGAGCGCTGGCGCTTTTTTCCTCGGGAGTCTCGGCGCGCGCCACCGTCCCGGTCATCGGCGCAAGCCAACACAAGCCGACGAACGCGACGATCGCGGCCGCGCGCATGGACCAAGCCGCCGCAACAGGTCCGCGTCGCATTGTTGGCCATCCTCGTGTAACGCCGGCGGGAGCTCTCGGCCCGCGCGTCATGGGACCGGCATACCGGCGCGGCGTCAACCGCGTCGTGGCTCAGCCTACCCCGCCATGGTTTCCTTGACCGCCGCCACCAGCTGGCTGAGCGAGAACGGTTTTGGCAGGAAGGCGAACTGCTGGTTCTCCGGCAGGCTCTTGGCGAAGGCGTCCTCGGCGTAGCCGGAGACGAAGATCACCTTGATCGAGGGATTGCTGGCGCGCATCGAGGTCAGCAGGGTCGGCCCGTCCATCTCCGGCATCACCACGTCGGACACCACCAGATCGACGCCGCCCGCGTTGGCTTCCAGCGCCTCCAGCGCCTCGACGCCATTGGCGGCCTCGATGACGTTGTAGCCGCGCGAGCGCAGACCGCGCGCGTTCAACCCGCGCAGCCCTTCCTCGTCCTCCACCAACAGGATGGTGCCCTGCCCGGTCAGATCCCGCGCGGCCGGCTTGGCGGCGGCGGACGGCTGGTGCGGCTTGGCGGCGTCGGCGGCGGGCGCCGGGGTTTCCGGCACCGCGTCCTTTTCGGGATAATGGCGCGGCAGGTAGATCAGGAACGAGGTGCCCTTGCCCGGCTCCGACGCGACATAGACGAAGCCGCCGGTCTGCTTGACGATGCCGTACACCGTGGAGAGGCCGAGGCCGGTGCCCTTGCCGACCTCCTTGGTCGAGAAGAACGGCTCGAAGATCTTGTCGACCAGATCGGCCGGAATGCCGGTGCCGGTGTCGCCCACCTCGATCTTCACATAGTCGGCCGCCGGCATTTCCTTGTGTCCCAGCCGCTCGACCTCGGCGGCGGGCACGTTCGCGGTGCGCACGGTGAGCTTGCCGCCGTCCGGCATGGCGTCGCGGGCGTTGACGGCGAGGTTGACGATCACCTGCTCGAACTGCGAGACGTCGACCTTGACCGGCCACAGGTCGCGGCCATGCACCAGATCGAGCTTGACCTTCTCGCCGATCAGCCGGCGCAGCAGCATGGTGAGATCCGACAGCGAGTCGCCGAGGTGCAGCACCTGCGGCCGCAGCGTCTGCCGCCGCGAGAACGCCAGCAACTGCCGCACCAGTGTCGCGGCGCGGGTGGCGTTCTGCTTGATCTGCATGATGTCCTGGAACGACGGATCGGTCGGCTTGTGCGCGTTCAGCAGGAAGTCGTTGGCCATCATGATGGCCGAGAGCACGTTGTTGAAGTCGTGGGCGATGCCGCCGGCGAGCTGGCCCACCGCCTGCATCTTCTGCGACTGCGCGAACTGGTTTTCCAGCGAGCGCTTCTCGGTGGTCTCCAGCAGATAGACGATGGCCGCTTCCGCGTCGCCCGGCTCGCTGACGCCGGTGACGAAGAACTCGCCCCAGCGCTCCTTGGCGCTGTCGAGCGAGGCTTCCACCGGGGCGATGTCGCCATGGCCTTCCGCCGCCTTCGCGATGGCTTCGGCCAGCGCCGGGCGGTCGCGCTCGTGGACCGCGTCGAGGATCGAGGCGGTGGAGGCGGAGCCGGGTTTCAAGCCCTGCGCCAGCTTGGCGAAACGGGCGTTGGCGCGGACGATGGCGCCGGCCTTGTCGACGGTGGCGATGGCCATCGGCGTGTGGTCGAAGAAGCGCATGAACCGCACCTCGGCGGTGCGCTGCGGATCGGCGCGCTCGTTGCGCGCCAGGCTCACGACCAGCGTGCGCGAGGGGCCGGGCGCGCCGTCGGCGCCGAACGCCAGCTTGTGATAGAGCCGCGCCGGCATGGTGCGGCCGTTGCGCATCTTGAGATCGACGTCGAACACCTCGGTCTTGACCTCGCCGGGGGCCGGCACGATCGAGGTGAGCAGCGCCGCGCCGTCGCCGGCCATGATATCGCCGAGCTTCAATCCGCCCGAACCGATTTCCGCCAGATCGTGGTCGAGCCAGTTCGCCAGCGTGGCGTTGACATAGACCAGTTCGCCCCTGGGATCGACCGAGAAGAAACCGCATGGCGCATGATCGAGATACTCGATGGCGTGCTGCAATTCCTTGAACACGTCCTCCTGGCGCTCGCGGTCGCGGGTGATGTCGGCGATGGTCCACACCGACAGTTTTGCGTTCTTCTTGTCGCCGTCGAGCGGCCGCACCCGCATCCGCAGCCAGCGGCCGAGGGCGCCGTCGACGCGCACCTCCTCCTGCAACCGCTTGCCCTCGCGCGACGCCTTGAGCAGGCGGAACACCGCTTCCGAGACGTCCGGGTTGCCGATGAACACCCGCTCCACCGGCCGCGCGTCCTGCGCCGAGGCCGCCCCGGTCAGGGTCCGGTAGGCGGCGTTGGAATAGACCACGTAGCCGCGCGAATCGGTCACCGCGATGCCGTCGAAGGCGTTGTCGGAGATCGGCCGCATCAGCGGATTGTCGACCGAGCGGTCCGCGATCCGGATCAGCCCCGCCGCGAAGGCGAACAGGCCGAACAGGCCGACCATCGCCAGCACCGCCAGCAGGCCGAGAATGTAAGGCTGCGCCTGGCTCCGGCCGAGCACCATGAAGCCGACCGCCGCGGCGACGATCGCGCCGGCCACCAGCAGCACCAGCACGATGCTGCCGCTTCGCCCGACCGGTTCCGGGGTCGGCGCGGGATCGGGCGACGGCGAAGGGTCCGAGGGAGTGGTCATGGAACGGCGCGCAACCTGTGCGGTGGGACGGTACGCACGGAAGCCGGATCCGAGTGCCCGAATCGGATAGCCGCGCGCAAGGGCATCATACAGTGATCGCCGCGATTGCGCGCGGTCCGTATCCGCCGGCGGCGCGCCCGAATCACGTCCGCCGCCCGGACAGGCCGCGTTTCAGGCTCATCACGTAGCCGATGATCTCGGCCACCGCGTGGTAATGTTCGACCGGAATCTCGTCGTCGATCTCCACCGTGGCGTAGAGCGCGCGCGCCAGCGGCACGTTCTCGACGATCGGAATGTCGTGCTCCTTCGCCACTTCGCGGATTTTGAACGCCACCGCGTCGACACCCTTGGCGACGCAGACCGGCGCCGCCATGCCGCGATCGTATTGCAGCGCGACCGAGTAGTGGGTCGGGTTGGTGATGATGACCGACGCCTTGGGAACGGCGGCCATCATCCGCTTCTTCATGCGGGCGTGGCGCAACTGGCGGATGCGGCCCTTGATATGCGGATCGCCTTCCGACTGCTTGAACTCCTCCTTCAACTCCTGCAACGACATCTTCTGCTTCTCGAACCATTGCCGGTACTGGAAGAAGAAGTCGGCGATGGCCACCAGCGCCAGCATCGCCACCGTCGCGGTCAGAAGATGCTGCGTCAGCGTCATCGTGGTGTGCAGGATGGCGGCGGGCTCGGAGCGCACCATGGCGTCGAAGCGGAAGCGGTCCGGCCACAGCACCATGGTCATCACCACGCCGAGCGCCGCGACCTTGAACAGACCTTTGAGGAAATTCGCCGCCGCCTGCTTGCCGAAGATGCGCTTGGCGCCCGCCAGCGGCGACAGCTTGCTGAGCTTCGGCTTGAGCGATTCGCCGGACCACACCAGGCGATGCTGCACCATGTTGGCGGCGATCGCCGCCAGCGCCAGCAACAGCAGCGGCACGCCGAGCACGACGATCAGCAGGTATTCGAGATCGCGCGCCAGCGCCAGCAGGCCGGGGCCGTCGGTGCGGATCATCCAGGAATTGGCGATCAGGTTGCGCAGCGGGTTCTGCAACCCGCTGCCGATCGAGCCCGCGAACGAGGTGAACACCAGCGTCGCGCCGGCGATCATGAACCAGGTGTTGACCTCCTGACTCTTGGCGACGTCGCCGCGCTCCAGCGCGTCGTCCAGCCGTTTCTGGGTCGGGTCTTCGGTTTTTTCCGGGCCGTCGCTCTCGTCGGACACGTCGGGTCAACTCCTTGGCGTCAGTTCGTGCATGACGCCGGTGAAGTAATCGAGGAATACGCCCATCATCGCGGCGATCGCGATCAGCAGGATCAGGAGGCCGAACAGGATCGAGAGCGGCACGCCGACGAAATAGACCTGCATCTGCGGCATCAGCCGCGCCAGGATGCCGAGCCCGATGTTGAACACCAGCCCGAACACCAGAAACGGCGCGGCGAGTTGCACGCCGACCTTGAAGGCGCCGGCGAAGGCGCGCACCGCCAGCGCCGCGACGTCGCCGCTCGGCATCAACGCGCCCGGCGCGAAGATGTCGTAGCTCTGGCTCAGGGCCGCGATCACCAGATGATGGCTGTCGGTGGCGAACAGGAAGGTGACGCCGAGCAGCGACAGGAAATTGCCGACCAGCACGCCCTGCTGGCCTTGTGTCGGATCGACCGCGGTGACGAAGCCGAGCCCCAGCTGCTGGGCGATGATGAAGCCCGCCACCTGCAACGCGGCCAGCGTCACCCGCGCGGTGGCGCCGAGCACGACGCCAATGAAGATTTCCTGCGCCATCAGCACCGCCATCGGCGCCAGCGACTGGGTATCGACATGAAACGCGGCGCGATGCAGCGGCAGGATGATCATGGTCAGGAGCAGCGCGATCCCGAGCTTGATCCGCGCCGGGATGTTGGCCTCGCCCAGCGTCGGCAGCAGCATCACCATCGCGCCGATGCGGGCGAACACCAGCATGAAGGCGGCGGCATAGGCCGGCAGGAACGTAAGGTCGACGCGCATCGCCGCACCATGCT
>JBDHSX010000114.1:0-12186 GCA_039808365.1 Xanthobacteraceae bacterium
GTGGTGCGGCTGTCGCTCGGGCCGCGCATCCTGCGCGCCGACACCGCCGCCGTGGCCGCCCTGACCCTGGTTCAGGCCACACTGGGCGACTGGCGCTCCGACACCGTCATTCCGGGGCGCGAGCCCTGAGCGGCGACCCATCCCGCCGCTGATCCTCACCCTCGATAGCCTGTCCCGGATTCCGTTCCCGGCGGCGGCCTGTCCTTTCTTCTTGCAATTGACTTGCATCTGCATCTTTAATGCAATTGCGAATTAGTTGCAGGAGAAAAGAATGAAGCGGGCGATCGGCGTGGCGGGGCTGGCGTGTTTGATGGCAGCCCCGCCTTGGACGTCCTGCCTGGCGCAGGCGGAGGAGGAACTGCCGGAAATCACCGTCCGCGCCCCGAAACCCGCCAAGCGGCGCGCCCGCGTCGCCGCCCGTCCCGCGATTCCCGCGCCGGTGACCGTCGCCGCTCCCCTGCCGACTGCGCCCGAGCCCCAGCCGCTCGCCTCCGCAAGCCTGCTCACCGCGCAACAGGTGCTCGCGCGCGGCGCGGCTTCGCTCGGCGACACGCTCGGCACCACGCCCGGCGTCTCAGCGACATCGTTCTCGCCGGTGGCGAGCCGCCCGGTGATCCGGGGCCTCGGCGGCTTCCGGGTGCGGACCCAGGAGAACGGCATCGGCTCCGCCGACATGGCCAATCTCGGGGAAGACCATGCCGTGGTGATCGATCCGCTGGCGGCGCAAAGCGTCGAGGTCATTCGCGGTCCCGGCACGCTGCGCTATGGCTCGCAGGCCACCGGTGGCGTGGTCAGCGCCAGCAACAACCGCATCCCCGGCGCGATTCCGGGGAACGGCATCGCGTTCGAGGCGCGCGGCGGCCTCAACAGCGTGAGCGACGGTCGCGACGGCGCGGTGCAGCTCGACGCCGGCGGCGGCAACATCGCGATCCATGCCGACGCCTATGCCCGGCAGGCCGGCGACTATCGCATTCCCGGCGGCGTTCAGGCCAATTCCAGCTATCGCGCCGAGGGCCACGCCGTCGGCGGCTCCTACGTCTTCGAACGCGGCTTTGTCGGCCTGTCGTTTCAGGATACTGCGATGACTTACTTCATCCCCGGCACCGATTCCGCCGCGGTGAAGAATCACATCGACCTGCGCCAGTCGAAATGGGCCAGCCGTGGCGAGTGGCGCATCGGTGAAGCCGGCATCGACACGGTGCGTTACTGGCTCGGCGCTACCGACTACCATCACAACGAGATCAACGGCGTCGGCGCGGACGCCGCGATCGGCTCACGCTTCAAGAATCGCGAAGTCGAATCACGAATCGAAATCGCGCATCTGCCGTTCGACACCGCGCTGGGCGAATGGCGCGGCTCCGTCGGGACGCAATGGAGCCGGCGCGATCTGTCGGTCGCCGGCGCGACCGAACCGCTGCTGGCGCCGGCGCGAAACGCCAATCTCGCCGCTTTCGTGTTCGAGGAACTGCGGATCACGCCGCGCCTGCGCGCGCAGGGCGCGCTGCGCATCGAGCGGACCGCGACAAGCGGCACCGGCGCGCAATTCCCCGCCAACCATCTGCCGCCGCCGGATCAGCCCACGGTGTTTCCGGTCGATCGCCATTTCATGCCGATCAGCGCCAGCGCCGGGCTGCTCTACGATCTGCCGCATGACATCGTCGCCCGCGTCACCGTGCAGCATGTCGAGCGCGCGCCCGATCCGATCGAGCTGTTCTACAAGGGGCCGCACGATACGCCGCGCACGTTCGAGATCGGCGACCCGACCATGACGCTGGAACGGGCCAATACCGTCGAACTCGGTTTCAGGCGCGCACGCGGCGACACCCGTTTCGAATTGTCGATCTATCATACGCGCTATCAGAATTTCATCTTCAAGAATTTCACCGGCATCCGCTGCAACGAGAGTTTCGCCTCCTGCGGCCTGCCCGGCGCGAGCTACGACCAGATCATCTATTCGCAGCGCGACGCCCGCTTTACCGGGGGCGAGGTGCAGATCGCGCATGACGTGGCGCGGATAGGGCACGGCCTGATCGGGGTCGAGGCGCAATACGACATCGTCCATGCCACCTTCACCGACGGCGGCTTCGTGCCAAAGATCCCGCCGCAGCGGCTCGGCGGCGGGATCTATTATCGTGACGCCAACTGGACGGCGCGCCTCCATCTGCTGCACGCCTTCGCCCAGACCCACCTCGGGGCGTTCGAGACGCCGACGCCGGGCTTCAACCTGCTCAACGCCGAAATCAGTCACACGACGACATTGCCGAACGGCCCCTGGCCGGTGGCGCTCACCGTCGGCCTCAAGGGCGAGAACCTGCTGGACGCCGACATCCGCCTGCACCAGTCCTACAAAAAGGACGAGGTGCTGCAACCCGGCCGCAACCTGCGCCTGTTCGCTTCAATGAAATTCTGACGACGCGCTTTGCTGGCCGCCGTCAACTTTCCCGACAAATAGCCGGCGGAACGAGGTCGAAACTCGTCGCCCGCCGTGCTAAGGGCTGCCGCAGCGAACGCGCCGAGCGGCGGGACGACCTTGCCACTTGGCCTATAATCGATTTATTTCAATATGTTAGACAAGTCGCGCGACATCGTTCGGGATAGGCGTGCGACACTGTCATGAGACCCTGGACCATCGCGATGACCGACACCCAAGCCCAAGAGGCCACCGCAACCGCCGCCTGGGCGGCCCTGCTGTCGTCGTTCGCGCAGGCCGGCTACGTCCGCGCCGAACCGCCGATCCTGCAACCGGCCGAGCCGTTCCTCGATCTGTCCGGCGAAGGCATCCGCCGCAGCCTGTACCTGACCACCGACCCCGGCGGCGAGGAACTGTGCCTGCGTCCCGACCTCACCATTCCGGTGGCGCGCGACTACCTCGCCTCCGGCCGCGGCGGCGAGGTCGCCGGGTTCTGCTATCTCGGACCGGTGTTCCGCTATCGCGGCGGCAAGCCGAGCGAGTTCCTTCAGGCCGGCGTCGAATCCTTCGGCCGGGGCGACCGCGCCGCCGCCGACGCCGAAATGCTGGCGCTGGCCTGCGAGGCCACCGCCGCCTTCGGCGTCGCCGAGGTCGAGATCAAGACCGGCGACGTCGCGCTGTTCATCGCGCTGATCGACGCGCTGAAGCTCTATCCGGTGTGGCGGCGGCGGCTGATCAAGGATTTCAACCGCAAGGTCAGCCTCGCCAAGGACATCGAGCGGCTGACGCTGGCGGCAAGCCCCGCCCACAATGAATATGAGGGCGTGCTGGCGGCGCTGGCCGGCTCCGACCGCAACGCGGCGCTGGCGCTGGTCACCGACCTGATGACCATCGCCGGCACCACCAATGTCGGCGGCCGCAGCGTGGCCGAGATCGCCGACCGCTTCCTCGAACAATCGACGCTGAAGGGCGGCGCCTTGCCGCGCGACGCCTTGCAGACGATCAACCGCTTCCTCACCATCGCCGGCCCGCCCGACCAGGCCTTGCGCCAGTTGCGCGCGCTCGCCGCCGACGCCAAGCTCGACATCGACGCCGCCATCGACCAGTTCGACAGCCGCACCCAATTGATGGCGGCGCGCGGCATCGCTCCCGACGCGGTGCGGTTCGCGACCGCGTTCGGCCGCGGCGTCGATTACTACACCGGCTTCGAGTTCGAACTGCACCGCAGGGGCAACGGCGACGACCCGCTGGTGGCCGGCGGACGCTACGACGGACTGCTGACCCGGCTCGGCGCCGCCGCGCCGATCCCCGCCGTCGGCTTCTCGATCTGGGTCGAGGCGCTGTCCGATCTTCGCCACCAAATCGCCGCAAGAATCCCCGGGGCCGTTTCATGACCACGCCGTTCGTTCTCGCGGTCCCCTCCAAGGGCCGCTTGCAGGAAAACGCCGAGGCGTTCTTCAGCCGCGCCGGCCTCGCGCTGTCGAAGCCCGGCGGCGCGCGCGACTATCGCGGCGCCATCGCCGGCCTCGACAATGTCGAGGTCGCCTACCTCTCCGCGAGCGAGATCGCCTCGCAGCTTGCGCGCGGCGGCGTGCATCTCGGCGTCACCGGCGAGGACCTGATCCGCGAAAGCATCATCGACGCCGACCGCCGCGTGGCGATGATCCACCCGCTCGGCTTCGGCTACGCCAATGTCGTGGTCGCGGTGCCGCAGGCGTGGATCGACGTCCGCACCATGGCCGACCTCGACGACGTCACCACCGAATTTCGCGCCCGGCACAACCGGCGCATGCGCGTCGCCACCAAGTACATCAACCTGACGCGAATGTTCTTCGCAGCCCAAGGCATCGTCGATTATCGCATCGTCGAAAGCGCCGGCGCGACCGAGGGCGCGCCCGCCACCGGCGCCGCCGAGATGATCGTCGACATCACCACCACCGGGGCGACGCTCGCCGCCAACGGCCTCAAGGTGCTCGACGACGGCGTGATGCTGCGCAGCCAGGCCAATCTCGTCGCCTCGCGCAACGCCGACTGGTCCCCTGACGCCCGCGAGACGGCGCGCGTGATCCTCGACCACATCGCCGCCCGCGCGCGCGCCAGCAAGTACAAGGAAGTCCGCACCCGCTTCAAAGGCTGCGACGCCGACATGCTGGCGGAGGCGCACAACCGTTTCGGCGTGGTGTCGCCGTTCGGCGGGCCGACCTCGTCCGGGATGCTGACGCTGCATTGCCCGCCGGCGCAAATCTACGCGCTCGGCAGCTTCCTGCGCGAGCGCGGCGCCGACACCGTGTCGGTGGCTTCCCTCGACTACGTGCTGGATCGCGAGAACCCGCTGTTCGCCAAGCTGGCCGCCTTCCTGCCATCCGCATGATTTCAATTTCACCTGCGGGACTCATTGCCGAATTTATTCCTCAGCCTCATATTGATCCGGGCTGACAGTACGGTGCGTATATGCAATCGACGGCGGACGACAGGCAGATCACGGACACTTCCGGCGGCGACGCCCATCGGCTCTCGATCGTCGTGCCGCTCTACAACGAGGCCGCCGGTCTCGTCCTGCTTCACCAACGGCTCGGCCGCCTCGCCGAAAAACTGCGGCAGCGCTACGCCCTCGCCTGCGAGGTGATCTACGTCGACGACGGCAGCAAGGACGCGACGCTGGCGATCGCCCGCGATCTTCCCGCCGACGCCCTCGACGTCCAGGTGGTGTCGCTGTCGCGCAACTTCGGCAAGGAAGCCGCCCTGATGGCGGGGCTCGATCACGCCGGCGACGGCGCCATGCTGTTCATGGACGGCGACGGCCAGCACTCACCGGATCTTGCCGAGCAACTGGTCGGGCACTGGATCGATGACGGCTACGACGTGGTCTTCACCGCCAAGGCGCATCGCAAGAACGAATCGACGTTGCGCCGCTGGGCGGTGCACGGCTTCTACGCGCTGATCAACTGGGGCGCGCGGCAGAAGATTCCCGAGGACGCCGGCGATTTCCGCCTGCTGTCGCCGCGCGCAGCAGCCGCGCTGCGCCGGCTGCCCGAACGCAACCGCTTCTTCAAGGGCCTGGCGAGTTGGATCGGCTTCCGCCAGATCCGCGTCGATTACGAGCCGGCGCCGCGCGCCCACGGCGTCACCACTTTCAGCCCGGCGCGGCTGCTCGGACTGTCGATCGAGGGCCTCACATCGTTCTCGGTCGCGCCGTTGCGCTTCGCCAGCATGCTGGGATTGCTGCTGGCGTTCGGCGCGTTCCTGTTCGGGCTGTCGATCCTGTGGGAAACGCTGGTCAAGGGCGAGAGCGTTCCCGGCTATCCGTCGCTGATGGTCGGCATGATGATTATCGGCGGCGTGCAACTGCTGATGATCGGCATCGTCGGCGAATACATCGGCAAGATCCTGTCCGAGTTGAAAGCGCGGCCGATCTATTTCGTCGCCGAGCACGACATCAAGCGGGCATCGCCGCGCATCGATGCCGCGACCGTCGAGCGGACCGCCTCTGAATGAGCGCCCCTTCGCCGCGCCGCATCTGGCTGTGCGCCGACGACTACGGCATCAGCGCTGGCGTCAATCGCGGCATCCGCGACCTGATCGCGCGCCGACGCCTCAACGCGACGTCGGTGATGGTGGTGGGACCGGCGGTCAGCAAGGATGAAGTCACAACCTTGCAGGCGGCGGTCGCGGCCAACACGCATTGCGCGATCGGGCTGCACGCGGTGCTGACCGCGCCGTTTCATCCGCTGACGATGCATTTCAAGCCGCTCGCCGGCGGCCAGTTCCTGCCGCTGGCGAAGTTGCTGCGGGTCAGCCTGACGCACCGCCTCGACCGCGAGATCATCGGCGCCGAACTGGGCGCGCAGATCGCCCGCTTCATCGAATTGTTCGGACGCGCGCCGGACTATCTCGACGGCCATCAGCACGTACAACTGTTTCCGCAGGTTCGCGACGCCTTTCTCGACGCGGCGAAAAGCGGCGCGCCCGGTGCGTGGGTGCGCCAGTGCGGCCGCGCGCAGCCGTTCCGGCACGGCCTCGGCGCGCCCAAGACACAGTTGAAGGCGCTGCTGCTCGACGGGCTGAGCCGCCGGTTCCGCCGCAAGGCCGCGCGCGTCGGCGTCGCCTTCAATCCCGGTTTCGCCGGCGCCTATGATTTTTCCCAAGCCGGCGATTTCGCCGCGCTGATGCGCGACTTTCTCGACGGCCTCCCCGATGGCGGCCTCATCATGTGCCATCCCGGTTTCGTCGACGACACGCTGCGCGAACTCGACCCCCTCACCGATCAGCGCGAGCGGGAATATGCCTACCTCGCCGGCGACGGCTTCCCGGCGCTGCTGGCGGCGACGCGCACCGAACTGCGCTGATATCACGGACATGTCATCCGGCGGACCGTGCGAATTATTTTGGACCGCCACTTCTTGCGACACAAAGCGGTCCTACATCTGATGGCGGTTCCTCATTGGAGAACGCCATGACGCCGCAAGAACGCCAGATGATCAACGACCTTTTCGACCGGCTGGCCCGCGTCGAAACCGCCGCGCGCGACCCGGAAGCCGAGGCCGCCATCGCCGAAGACTGGCAACGCGCGCCGAACGCATCCTACGCGCTGGTGCAAACCGTGCTGGTGCAGGAGGAGGCGCTGAAGCGGGCTCATGAGCGGATCGAGGCGCTGGAAGCGCGCGGCGCGCCCGAGACCAAGCCGGCCGGCAGTTTCCTCGATCCGGCGCGCGACAATGGGCTCGGTCAGGGCCAGGGACGTGGATCGGTCCCTTACGTCGCACCGCCCGGCGATGCCTCCGGCCGTCCGGCCTGGAATACCGGTCAGGTGCTAGGGCAAGGGGTTGGTCAAGGCGCGGGACAGGCCGGACCCGATTCCTATCCACCGCAGCAGCCGCCGCAAGCCGCGGGCCGCGGCGGCTCGTTTCTCGGAACGGCGGCGGCGGCCGCCGCCGGCGTCGTCGGCGGTTCGCTGCTGATGAACAGCATCCGTTCGATGACGGGCGGCGGTCAGCATGGTTTTGGAGAAGCGTCGGCGCTCGGTGGCGCGAGCCCATGGAGCTCCAACCCGTCCGGCGGCAGCCTCGCCCGCGATGCCGGCGTCAACGATATCGGTTCGAGCGGCTCCAGCCGACGCGATCAGTTCGATCAGGCGCAGGCCGATGCCGATCAGGACCAGGACCAGGATCAGGACGACGCGGACGATGACGACGACGATGATTACGATGACGACGACGGTTACGACGACGGCGACACCGACTACGCGTAAACTGTCCGCCTACAGACAACAACGGCCGCTCCGATGAGCGGCCGAGATTGAATCGTCATTGCGAGCGGAGCGACAAAAGCCGCGGCCGCGTCAGATCACCACCACCCGCGCGCCGACATTGACGCGGCCATAGAGATCGATGACGTCCTCGTTGCGCATCCGGATGCAACCGGACGAGACGTTCGTGCCGATGGTCCATGGCTCGTTCGAGCCGTGGATGCGGTAGAGCGATGAGCCGAGATACATGGCGCGCGCGCCCAGCGGATTTTCCGGGCCGCCCTCCATGAAGCGCGGCAGATCGGGGCGGCGTTTGAGCATTTCCGCCGGCGGCGTCCACGACGGCCATTCCTTCTTGGCGGTGATGGTCTTGACGCCCGACCACGTGAAGCCCGGCCTGCCGACGCCAATGCCGTAGCGCAGCGCCGCGCCGCCGGGCTGCACCAGATAGAGAAACTTATTGGGCGTATCGACCACGATGGTGCCCGGCCGTTCGCCGCCGTGATAGGCGACGAGCTGCTTCTCGTACTTCGGATCGAAGCCGGGGCGCGCCGCCTCCATCGGAGCGTTGCGGCGATACATCATCTGTTGCGACGACGGCTCGGGCATCATCCTTTCGGGCGACGGCGGATAGATCGGCCGGCGATCATAGGGCGGTTGCGACTGATAGCCGCGCGGGGCCTGCTCGTCGCCGAACAGGAATTCGATGAAGCCGCCGCCCATGTTCCGGCGTTCAGCGTAAGCGACCTGTACCGGCGCGGGCTGACCGTCATGGGTCGCGGCCGACGACGCGACCGGATAGGTTCGTTCGAGCGCCGCGGCGGGAGCTGCCGCCGCGCCCAAACCAACCGCGCCAACACATATGACCAGGGAGACATTCTTCAGCATCGACGTACTCTGCACTGTTTCGTCGGATATTCGCGGACCGTCACGAGACGCCGGCCGCACCTCGCCAATTAAATTCAAAACCGCCTCGGTTTGGTAAACGCACGCGGCCTTCGGATTCACCACGCCCGACGAACGCCCACGTTCTTGCGGACAGCGTTTATTTTCGGTCAACACCGGCCGGCGATGGTTAATCGAGGATTGAGATTGAAGCCGCGCCCCGCGCGCTTCAGCCCTGGCGCGCGGGCGGCGGCGGACGGAGCGCCAGCAGGCAACCGAGCGCCGCCAGCGCGCCGACGGCCCCGAGCTCCAGCACCGTCCGATCCGACAGGCGTTGCGCGACCGCCGCCACCGTGAACGGCGCGGCGGCTTGCAACAGCAGCGCGGGCCGCGCGATGCGGCCGATCACCCGGCCATATCCGACGGGGCCGAACATCATTAGCGGCACCGCGCCGCGCGCGATCGTCATCACGCCGTTCGCCGCGCCGAACAGGATGCAGAACAGTGCGGCGACGACGACCGATATGCCGGCCAGCGCCAGCGCGGTGAAGGCGACGACCATGCAGACCACCGCGGCCCGCGCCACCCACAGCGGACTGGTCCGGCCGGCGAAGGCGAAATCGCCGAGCCGCGCCATCACCTGCGCCGGGCCGAACAGCGCGCCGATCGTCACCACCGTCGCGGCGTCGATGCCGCCGCGCTCCAGCATCGCCAGCAGGTTGGAGGTGACGCCGGTCAGCAGGAAGGCATGGCAGGCGAAAGCCGTCGCCAGCAGGACGAACGGCCAGCCGCGCGGCGGCAGGAACCGCGCCGGCGCCGGCGCCGCGCCGGCCTGCGCGGGCGCGGCGGCCTCCGGCGCGGGCGCGCGCGGCAATGCGAACGCATGCAGCGGCGCCACCACCAGTCCGAGCACGACGGCGAACACGATGTAGGTGCCGCGCCATCCGAAATGCGCGAGCAGCAGATGGGTGGCCGGCCAGCCCACCGTCGAGGCGAATCCGCCCGCGAACGTCACCAGGGTGATCTGCCGCCGGGCCGCCGCGCCGAAGATCCGCGTCAGCGTGGTGAAGGCGGGATCGTACAGCGTCGACGACATCGCCGCGCCGATCAGCAGCCAGCACAGCAGATAGACCTGCCATTGATCGGCGAGCGCCAGCCCGATCATCCCGGCCATGCCGGTCAGCGCGCCGAGCGACATCACCCGGCCGCCGCCGTAGCGGTCGATCAGACCGCAGGAGGTCGGCGACAATAGCCCCGAGGTCGCCAGCGCCACCGACAGCCCGCTCATGCAGAAGGCCAGCGACCAGCCGCGTTCGGCCGCGATGTGCGGCATCATCAGGACCGGCGGATAGATCAACATCCCCCAGCCCAGGATCTGGGTGATGGACAAGACGGCAACGGCGCGGCCCGGCCCGACGATCAGGTCGCGAGGCCGTGGCATCATCACATCAGATCGTCGGGAACGAACATTCCGCCACCCGGATCAGGCGTGCGGCGCGCACCTGACATAAACCATGTTGCCGTAGCGGGTGCCGGCGTCCTTGTCGATGAAGCGGGTGACCAGCACGCGGCCGTCGAAGGAAATGATCTCGCGGTCGCGCTCGCCGCCGGCGGGTCCCTCGGGGCCGATATAGTTCCTGCCGCTCTGGCTGCCCTTCAGGCGCAGTTCCTGCGGCGTCGCTTCGTCCGCCAGATGCATGATGACGCCGCCGTTGGGACCCTGGGCGATCACATAGGGGTTCTTGCACTGGGCGCGGGCGGCGGCTTCGGTCCGCGCCCGATCGTTCGGATTCTGGTAGGAGGCCAGCCCCCAGCTTCCCACCAGTTCGGCGGCCCGGATGGTCGACGGAATTTCCGGCGCGGCGGCCGGCTCCGACACCGCGGTCGGCTGCGAGGTTCCGAACGTCGAGCATCCCGCGAGAAACACCGCGAAAAGCGACACCAGGCCGGCGTTGACCAGAGCGCGCCCGTGACGAGACTTCGTATCGGCCATCATATCCCCCAAGGCGTCAGCCATCTTATCCTTTAAGGCGAGAGCGCAATCCCGCCGAAACTTCCAGACATCCGCCGCTCCCGCCGGAACAACGCGACGATCTTCACCACATCATGGTTAGCGCCCGGTTTCCTCACCATCCGCGATTTGTCTGACCAAGGCGTTAAGCTCTTGCCCCGACAGAACCGTTTGCTTGACAGGACCAGCGCCAGCCCATATCTCGACCCCTGCTTGGCACTCTCGGCTTCCGATTGCCAAAACGCGGCGCGCCGGTCCGGCAATCATCGCACCCGGCAGCGCCGCCCCACGCATTTACAGGCGATTCAAACCGTAACCTAACCTCAAAGGAACGTCATGGCTAAAACCAAATTTCGTCCACTGCATGACCGCGTCTTGGTGAAGCGTGTCGACGCCGAAGAAAAAACCAAGGGCGGCATCATTATCCCCGACAGCGCCAAGGAAAAGCCCTCGGAGGGTCAGGTGGTGGCGGTGGGCCCCGGCGGCCGCGACGAGGCCGGCAAGCTGATCCCGATCGACCTCAAGGCCGGCGACCGCGTGCTGTTCGGCAAGTGGTCCGGCACCGAGATCAAGCTCGACGGCGAGGATCTGCTGATCATGAAGGAATCCGACATCATGGGCGTGGTGGGCTAAGCCACCGTCATCGTCATTCAATGAGCTGCCTGTTTTGAGGCGTCATGCCCGGACTTGATCCGGGCATCCATCTTCCAAAAAACGATGGATTGCCGGGTCAAGCCCGGCGATGACCCGCAAAAGGCGGCGGCCAATCCATTCAGGAGCACTCTCTATGTCCGCCAAAGACGTGAAATTTTCCGGAGACGCCCGCGACCGCATGCTGCGCGGCGTCGACGTTCTCGCCAACGCCGTGAAGGTCACGCTCGGCCCCAAGGGCCGCAACGTGGTGATCGACAAGTCGTTCGGCGCGCCGCGCATCACCAAGGACGGCGTCACCGTCGCCAAGGAAATCGAGCTTGAGGACAAGTTCGAGAACATGGGCGCGCAGATGGTGCGCGAAGTCGCCTCCAAGACCAACGATCTCGCCGGCGACGGCACCACCACCGCCACCGTGCTGGCCCAGGCCATCGTCCGCGAAGGCGCCAAGTCGGTCGCGGCCGGCATGAACCCGATGGATCTGAAGCGCGGCATCGACATCGCGGTCGCCGCCGTCATCAAGGACATCGAGAAGCGCGCCAAGCCGGTCGCCTCCTCCGCCGAGGTGGCGCAGGTCGGCACCATCTCCGCCAACGGCGACACCACCATCGGCAAGATGATCGCCCAGGCGATGCAGAAGGTCGGCAACGAGGGCGTCATCACCGTCGAGGAGAACAAGTCGCTCGAAACCGAAGTCGACATCGTCGAGGGCATGAAGTTCGATCGCGGCTACCTGTCGCCCTACTTCGTCACCAACGCCGAGAAGATGACGGCGGAGCTGGAAGACGTCTACGTGCTGCTGCACGAGAAGAAGCTCTCCGGCCTGCAGGCCATGCTGCCGGTGCTGGAAGCCGTGGTGCAGTCGGGCAAGCCGCTCCTGATCATCGCCGAAGACGTCGAGGGCGAGGCCCTGGCGACGCTGGTGGTCAACCGCCTGCGCGGCGGCCTCAAGGTCGCGGCCGTCAAGGCGCCGGGCTTCGGCGA
>JBDHSX010000115.1:0-12055 GCA_039808365.1 Xanthobacteraceae bacterium
CACAAGGCGGCAAGGACTGGATTGCTTCGTCGCTGCGCTCCTCGCAATGACGGCGAGAACGGTCGTCGCTCATGATCCTCGCCATGACGGAGAGAATGGTCGCGGCTCGCGCTCACGCTTCTCGCAACGACGGGGAAGGGCCGGCGTCAGTTGTATTCGGCGCCCGGATGGATGCGCTTGGTCCGATGCAGCGTGTTGCGGTCGGTGTGGTGCATGGTGGCGCCGGTCGCCGCCAGTTTCAGCACCAGATCGGAGGTGTAGCTGAAGGTGCCGTCGTCGTTGAACGTGAAGGTGCAGTCGAAGGCGGTCGCCTCCGCCCGCTCCAGCAGGTACTGGTTTTGCGACAAGCCGTAGCCCTTGACGCCGGGCTCCGCCTTCAGCGCGAACGACTTGTCGCGCGGCCTGGCGGGACCGCCGGCCAGGATGGCGAGGCCGCGCGGCACCGCGAAACAACGGATCACCTGGCCGTGGGCCTTGTCCCAGAGCAGATAGCCGACCTCGTCATGGAACGGGTCCATGGCTTCCTCGCCGTGACGCCACGCCGTCATGCTGTAGTTCAGTCCTTCCATGGTCTGCTGGCCGTTCTCGACGATCGGAATCGGGCGAAACCACGCCTTCTCGAAATAGCTGGTCTGAATCGTCTCATCGTCCTTGTTGCGATAAGAGAGATCGACGCCGAAGTCGCCTTCCCATTCGCCGACCAGCGCCGTCAGCGGCCCCAGCTTCTGGGGGCCCAGTATTTCCGCCATTGTCGTGTCCTTGTCACATCACATCCGCGCAGTTCGATCGCCGCCGTCCACCGGCCGCCGCGACCGTGGGCGAGCCTATGGCGTAAAACATATATGAGCAATCAATCTTTAGATTGAAGCCGCGGCGTGCTCCCGACAGGACCGTTGCGAAACATGACGGAAATGACAGAAAGCTTCAATTTATAGTGTGTTTACGCCTATCGGCGGATCGCCGAAGCTTGGGCTGTTTCCCGACGGACTGTGTCGTGGGTGATGGCGAGATGACTGCTTCGCGAACCCTCTCCTGGTGTCTGGCCGCCGCCGTGCTGCTCGGCGGCGGCTACCTCGGCTGGCGTCACTTTCACGCCGACCGCCATGACGCCGCGGAGACGGCGTCGGCGAAAGCCGGCTCTCCCGTTCCCGTCACCGTCGCGCGGGTCGAGACCGCCGATTTTCCGGTCTATCTCGAAGGGCTCGGCACCGTTCAGGGTTTCAACACGGTGGTGGTGCGGACCCGCGTCGACGGCCAGATCGACACCATCGCCTTCAAGGAAGGGCAGTTGGTCAAGCAGGGCGACCTGATCGCCCGGATCGATCCGCGGCCGTTCCAGGCGGCGCTCGATCAGGCCACCGCGAAAAAGGATCAGGACGAGGCCAGTCTGGCCAACGCCAAGCTGGATCTGAAGCGCTACACCGATCTCGGCGAATTCGCGGCGCGGCAGCAGACCGACACCCAGCGCGCCCTGGTCCGCCAGACCACGGCGCAGGTCGAGGCGGACACCGCCGCCATCGCCAGCGCCAGGACCCAGCTCGATTACACCTCGATCCGCGCGCCGATCGCCGGCGTCACCGGCTTCCGGCAGGTCGATCAGGGCAACATCGTCAACGCCGCGACCCAGACCGGCATCGTCACCATCGCCCAGATCGAGCCGATCGCCGTGATCTTCACCGCGCCGGAGGAGAAGCTTCCGGACATCAAGGCGGCGCTCGCCGTGCGGCCGCCGCCGGTGATCGCGCTGTCCAGCGACGGCAAGAGGGTGTTGTCCCGGGGAACGCTGGCGCTGATCAACAATCAGGTCGACACCGCGAGCGGAACGATCCGCCTCAAGGCGGTGTTTGACAATGCCGACCATGCGCTGTGGCCCGGCCAGTCGGTGTCGACGCGGCTTCTGGTCGCCACCCTGAAGGACGCCGTGGTGGTTCCGGACGACGCGGTGCAGCGCGGCAGCGGCGGCCTTTACGCGCTGGCGGTCGGCGCGGACGACAAGGCGGCGTTGCGAAGCATCGCGATCGGCGCCTCGACCGACGGCCGCACCGTGGTCGAAAAGGGGCTGTCGCCCGGCGAGCGGGTGATCGTGGCCGGGCAATACCGGGTGCAGCCCGGCTCCCCGGTGGCGGTCACCGTCGCCGACGCCGCGCCGGCGGGTCAGGCCAAGGGGGCCCCGGTCAAGGCCGGATCGCCGTGAACAAGGCCATGCTGCCATGAACGAGAGCATATCGGCGCCGTTCATCCGCTATCCGATCGCGACCTCGCTGTTGATGGCGGGGATTCTGTTCGTCGGCCTGGTGGCCTATCCGCTGTTGCCGGTCGCACCCTTGCCGCAGGTCGATTTTCCCACCATCCAGGTGTCGGCGTCGCTGCCCGGCGCGAGCCCGGAAACCATGGCGTCGTCGGTGGCGCAGCCGCTGGAGCGGCAGTTCGCGCAGATTCCCGGCATCTCGCAGATGACCTCGACCAGTTCGCTGGGCTCGACCGCCATCACGATTCAATTCGATCTCAACCGCAGCATCGACGCCGCCGCCAACGACGTGCTCGGCGGCATCAACGCCGCCGGCGGCCAACTGCCGAAGAACCTGCCGTCGCCGCCGACCTATCGCAAGATCAACCCGGCGGATTCGCCGATCCTGATCTTGTCGGTGACCTCCGACACCCTGCCGCTGACCGAGGTCGACGATTACGCCGACACCCAGATGGCGCAGCAGATCAGCCAGATCTCCGGCGTCGCCCAGGTCACCATCGGCGGTCAGCAGAAGCCCGCCGTCCGCGTTCAGATCGATCCGGCGAAGCTGGTCGCCAAGGGCCTGTCGCTTGAGGACGTGCGCGGCCAGATGGCCATCGCCACGGTCAACAGCCCGAAGGGCAACGTCGACGGCGCGACCCGCAGCTTCACCATCTACGCCAACGATCAGTTGCTGCGGGCGAAGGACTGGAACGACGTCATCATCGCCTATCGCAACGGCGCGCCGCTGCGCATCCGCGACATCGGGCGCGCGGTGAGCGGCCCGGAAGACGTCAAGCAGGCGGCCTGGGCCAACGGCAAGCGCGGCGTGTTCCTGGTGGTGTTCAAGCAGCCCGGCGCCAACGTCATCGACACGGTCGACAAGATCAAGGCGCGGCTGCCGCAGATCATCGCCGGCTTTCCGCCGGCGATTCACGTCTCGATCCTGAGCGACCGCACCCAGACCATCCGCGCCGCCGTGCACGACGTGCAGTTCACGCTGATGTTGACCATCGTCCTGGTGGTGATGGTGATTTTCATCTTCCTGCGCAGCATCTGGGCCACCGTCATCCCCAGCGTCACCGTGCCGCTGGCGCTGCTCGGGGCCTGCGCGTTGATGTGGGCGTTCGGCTATACGCTCGACAACCTGTCGCTGATGGCGCTGACCATCTCGGTCGGGTTCGTCGTCGACGACGCCATCGTCATGCTGGAGAACATCACGCGCCATATCGAGCAGGGCGAGACGCCGTTCGACGCGGCGCTGAAGGGCGCCGGCGAAATCGGCTTCACCATCGTCTCGATCAGCATCTCGCTGGTCGCGGTGCTGATTCCGCTGCTGCTGATGGGCGGCATCATCGGGCGGCTGTTCCGCGAATTCGCGGTGACGCTGGCGATGACGATCTTCGTCTCGCTGGTGGTGTCGCTGACGCTGACGCCGATGATGGCGTCGCGCTTCCTGAAAGCGCACGCCGAGGAGGGCCAGCACGGCCGCCTCTATCAGCTCAGCGAGCGCGGCTTCGACGCCCTGCTCAGGACTTACGCGCGCGGCCTCGATCTGGTGATGCGCTGGCGGTTCACGACGCTGTGCGTGTTCTTCGCCACCGTGGCGCTGTCCGGCTATCTGTTCGCGGTGATCCCCAAGGGCTTCTTTCCGCAACAGGACACCGGCCTGCTCACCGCCGTCACCGAGGCCGGTCAGGACGTCTCCTTCGCGGAAATGAAGCGCATTCAGGAACAGCTCGGCGCGGTGGTGCTCGCCGATCCCGACGTCGCCAGCGTCGCCATGGCGATCGGCGGCGGCGGCGGCGCGCTGAACAACGGCCGCATGTACATCACGCTGAAGCCGCGCGATTCCCGGAAATCCGACGCGCAGCAGATCATCGCGCGGCTGCGGCCGCAGCTCGACAAGGTGCAGGGCGGCCGCGCCTTCCTGCAGGCGGCGCAGGATGTCCGGCTCGGCGGCCGCGCCACCCGCACCCAGTTCGAATACACCTTGCAGGATTCCAATCTCGACGAATTGAACGCGTGGGCGCCGAAGATCCTGGCCCGGCTGAAGACGCTGCCGGAACTGCGCGATGTCGCCACCGACCAGCAGACCGAGGGCACCACGCTGACCCTGACCGTCGACCGCGACGCCGCCGCGCGCTACGGCATCCAGCCGCAACTGATCGACGACACCCTCGACGACGCCTTCGGCCAGCGGCAGGTCGCGCAGTATTTCACCCAGGTCAACAGCTACCATGTGATCCTGGAAATCCTGCCGGAGCTTCAGGGCAAGCTCGACAGCCTCGACAAGATCTACATCAAGTCGCCGACGACGGGAGATCAGGTGCCGCTGTCGGTGTTCGCCAAATGGTCGACGGTGCCGGTGCGGCCGCTCTCGATCAGCCATCAGGGCCAGTTTCCGGCGACCACCATCAGCTTCAATCTGGCGCGCGGCGTGGCGCTGGGGCAGGCCACCGCGGCGATCACCAAGGCGGTCGCCGAGATGGGCGCGCCGGCGACGCTGAGCGCCAGTTTTCAGGGCACGGCGCAGGCGTTCCAGCAATCGCTGGGCACCGTGCCGCTGTTGATCCTCGCCGCCCTGATCGTGGTCTATCTGATCCTCGGCATTCTCTACGAGAGCTACATCCACCCGCTGACGATCATCTCGACGCTGCCCTCGGCCGGCGTCGGCGCGCTGGCGGCGCTGATGCTGTTCGGCTACGACTTCAGCCTGATCGCCCTGATCGGCATCGTGCTGCTGATCGGCATCGTCAAGAAGAACGGCATCATGCTGGTGGACTTCGCCATCGCCGCCGAGCGCGACGAGGGCCTGTCGCCGGAAGCCGCCATCCGCAAGGCGGCGCTGATCCGGTTCCGCCCGATCATGATGACCACCATGGCGGCGATGCTCGGCGGCGTGCCGTTGATGCTCGGCACCGGCACCGGATCGGAGATCCGCCAGCCGCTCGGCTACGCCATGGTCGGCGGCCTTCTGGTCAGCCAGATGCTGACGCTGTTCACGACGCCGGTGGTGTATCTCTATCTCGACAAGCTGTCGAACGCGCTGTCCGGCTGGGGACGCGGCAGACGCGGACCGCCGGCGGCCGAGCCCGACCGGCGCGCCGTCGAGCAGGCCGCCGAATGATCGCGGCCGCTCGCGGGCTGTTGAAAAAAAACGTGTGTCCCAGGCGCGATGCAGCGTGAAACGCCGCGTCGCAGATCCGGGACCATCTCGGACACAATAGTTGGAACGGCCCCGGCTCCGGGAGCGGCGTGATGAACGCCGCGCCGTGCCCGGGGCACAGAACAATTTCCAGCAGCCTGCCAGCCCGCATCAAGGACAGGCGTCACTGTCGATCATGCGGGCCTTGCCGATCGCAAAGCCGTCAATTGCGCTTGGTCACCAGCCGGCACCGGGAGGTGCTGAGCGGCTGAAACGCTTCGTTGCCGGGAATCGTTTCCTTGACGTTGTAGAAGTCCCACTTGCCTTTCATCTCGGCGGGAGATCTGACCTGCACGAGATAGATGTCCTTCACCATGCGGCCGTCCTCGCGGATGTGGCCGTTCTGAGCGAACATGTCGTTGATCGGCGTCGCCTTGAGGTGCTTCATCACGGCGGCGGGATCGTCGGAGCCGACCGCTTTCACCGCCTTCAGATAGTTCGTCACCGCCGAATAAGCCCCGGCCTGAACGAAATTCGGCATCTTTCCGAACTTGTCGAAAAAGCGCTGGCTCCACTGCCGGGTCGTGTCGTTCAGGTCCCAGTAGAACGGTTCGACCAGCAGCATGCCTTGCGCGGTGGCGGCGCCCAGCGCATTGACTTCGGTGATGGTGCCGACCAGCGGCACGATGGTCTGCGCCGGCGTGATGTTGAAATCCCTGGCCGTCTTGATCGAATTCAGGAGGTCGGCGCCGGCGTTGGCGAGGGCGATGACCTTGGCTTTCGAGCTTTGGGCCTGAAGCAGGAAGGATGAGAAATCGGCGCTGCCGATCGGATGATAGACCGCGCCGACGATGGTGCCGCCGGAGGCCTTGACGGCGTCGGTCGCCTCCGCCACCAGGGACTTGCCCAGCGCGTAATCGACCGCGACGAAGTACCAGGTATCCAGCCCCATGCTTTTGACGATGCGCGCCTGGCCGCGCGAATAGGAATAAGTATCCCAGCTGTAGCTGATGGTGTTGGGAGAGCACTGCTCGTTGGTCAGGCGGGTGGAGCCGGAGCCGGTGACGATCAGCATCCGATTCTTGGCCTCGGCGACGCCGGAGACCGCCAGCGCCACGCCCGAATTGATGGTTTCCGTGATGAGATCGACGCCGCCGGTGTCGAACCACTGCCGGGCGATGCCGGTGGCCGTGTCGGCCTTGTTCTGATGATCCGCCGTCACCAGTTCGATCTTGAACGCCGGCTTCGCGTCGGCGACGAAATCATCCACCGCCATCTGCGCGGCGGTCACCGCGCCCGGTCCGGCCAGATCCGAAAACACGCCGCTCATGTCGGTCAGAACGCCGATGCGGACGACATTGTCGGAGATTTGATTTGCCTGTGCGGTATTTGCGAACGATCCGAGAGTAAGGCATGCGGCAACGGCGCATGCCTGTATCGACGTCTTCATGTTTCCTCGCTGAGTGGTTTCGTTTGGTTGGGTACGATGCCGGCCGATAGGTTATTCGGCCGCCACGTTCCGTTCCGACGCGCGCCGTCCGAAGCATCGCGCCGACCAGGCGGCGATGTCGCTCATCGTGCTTTGCGTTTCGGGCAGGAAGGGAAAGATCGGATAGACGTGCACTGAATCGTCGACGATCTTGAGGGTGACATCGACGCCGGCGCGCTCCGCCTTTTCCGCAAGCCGCGTCGTATCGTTCAGCAGCATTTCGCCCTGCGAGGCGGTGAGGAAGATCGGCGGAAGGCCGGCGAGAGCGTCGAACAGCGGCGACACCAGCGGATCGGTCGGCTCGTGCCCCTGGAAATAGGACGCGCCCATGAAGGTCAGCAGATCGCGGTTGGCGGCGGGATCGTCGCCGTTGAACGCCTTGATGCTGTCGCCCGACAGCGTCAGGTCGGCGAACGGCGCCGCCGCGATGATGCCGGCCGGGCGTGGCAGGCCGGCGGTGCGGATGGCGATCGCCAGCGCGATGGCAAGGCCGCCGCCCGACGATTCGCCGGACAGCACGATCGCGTCGGCCGGAACGCCCTGGTTGAGGAGAGCCCGGTAAGCGCCGATCGCATCGTCGATCGCCGCCGGATAGGGATGTTCCGGGGCCAGCCGGTAGTCGACCGTATAGCAGACGCCGTCGACCGCCCTGGCCAGCCGGGCGGCGTATTCGAGCGATCCCTTGGCCGACCCGATCATGTAACCGCCGCCATGGAAATGCAGGACGACGCGATCGCGCGGGGCCGCGCCCGCGCCGACGCGCCACGCCTTGACGTCGCCGAGTTCGACGGCGACGGCCTCAGCCCCGTCCGGCAGCGGAAAATTCGTCGTCAGGAACCGGTCATAGGCTTCCCGCAACCCGTCATGCCCGCGCGCCACATCCTCCGGTTTGAAGGCGTTCTTCCAGAGATTGAACGCCTGCTGCGCTTCCGGCCGACGCAGGCGCTTGCCCTCGCGCAGGCCGATCACGTTCAGCACCTCGCCGGGAGGCCCCTCGACGGCTTTGACGACGTTGTAGTTCCAGGCCAGGCCCCAACTCGTCTCGGCCATCGGATCGATGCGTTCCATGCCTTTCCAGCGGCCGTTGCGCCCCTTGATGCGCTGATCCTGGGATTCGTGCATCAGTTTGACGGCGGCGCGCGCGCCGGCCTGGATGCGGGTGGTCCGCGGCAGGCGTCGCTCCTGATATTCGCGCAGCGCGTTCGGGATGTCGTTCGGGTTTCGCGCCAGCACGCGGGCGAGCGTCCAGGCGTCCTCGATGCTCTGGCCGGCGCCGGCGGCGAGGAACGGCACCATCGGGTGCGCGGCGTCGCCCAATAGCGTGATGCGGCCCGAGGTCCAGTTGTCGATCGGATCGCGATAATACATGCCGGTGATGAACGCGGTCCTGGTCTTCTCCAGCATGGCGCGGGCGCGCGGCTCGGCATCCGCGAACGACCGCAGCATCTCGTCGATATCGCCGTTCTCGCCCCAGGACTCGCGATGGACTTCGTTGGCCGGCACCGACGCCAGGATGCTGTAAAGGTTTTTCGGCCTGACCCAATAAGTAATCAGCGTCCGGCCGGGGCCGAACCAGTAGTTGCCGTTCTCGCCGAGCTCCAATCCTTCGAGTTCATGGGCGGGGATCAGCGTGCGCCACATCAGGATGCGGGCGTCGTGCTTCTCGTCGTCGCCGCGCAGATGCCGGCGGACCACCGAGTGAATGCCGTCGCAACCGACGACGACGTCGCCGGTCAGCACCTCGCCGGATTTCAAATGAACCGAGGCGGCGTCGGCGGTCTGCGACACCCCGGTGCATGGGGCGCCAAGCCGAACCGCTTCAGGCGGAAGCGCCGCATGAAGGATATCGATCAGGTCGGCGCGATGAATGTTGTACATCGGCGCGCCGTAGTGGCGGGCCGCGGTGTCGCCGAGGATCGCCTGAAATATCCGCCGTCCGGTTTGCAGGTCGCGATAGTCATACGTCTGCGGCTTGACCGCCACGGACGCGATCTTGTCCTCGAGTCCGAGCGCGCGAAGCACGAGCACGGCGTTGCTGGCGATCTGGATGCCGGCCCCGATCTCGCTCATCTGGGCCGCTTGCTCTACGACAACCGCCTCGATACCTTGCTGACGAAGGGCAATGGCGGCCGTCAACCCGCCAATGCCGCCCCCAACGATGAGCGCGCGCATGGTCTTCTCTCCGTTATTAAGCGATTTAACTTAACATGACAGAGACAGCTCGAAAGTCAAGACAAGTGCGCCCGCCTCGGGCGCCTTCCTTTCACACCAAGAACCAGTTGAAGATGGCGGCGCGGCAATTGTTCGCCCGCCACGGCGTCGACGGCGTCACGGTTCAGCAGATCGTGACGGCGGCCGGCGTCCGCAACAACGCGGCGCTGCACTATCATTTCGGGTCGAAGGAGGATTTGGTTCGGGAACTGGTGGTCGACGGCGCGGCGGTCCTGAACGCGCGGCGGCAACAGATGTTGCGCGATCTCAAGGCGCGCGGCGGACCGACGACGATCCGCGAGGTGCTGGAAGTGCTCGTCGTGCCGGTGATCGAACTTGAGGACAACGAGCAGTGGCGCGGCTACATCCGCTTCACGTCGAATCTTCAGGCCGCCCACCGCGAGGTCCTGCTGGCGGCGCTCAACAACAAGTGGAACGCCGGCTACATCGCCTGTTTCGATTATTTGAAGCAGATGATCCGCATTCCGCCGGCGTTGATCGAGCAGCGGCTGTCGATCTTCTCGATTTCGGCGAACGCGATCCTGTCGGCGCGCGAGGCGGCCCTTGAATTGCGGCCATCGAAGGCCAGCCGGTTTTGGGACAGATCGTTCACCCTCGACAATATTCTGGACAGCTTCGAGGCGATGCTGACCTGCGATCCCTCCGCCACGACGCTGCGGACCATGCGCTAGAGCATGATCTCCCAAGCTGAGCGGGCGCTTGGCAACACGGGAACCGTCATGCGCCGCGACAGCGGAGCCTCCAGCACCCGGCCACGGGTCGGATTTCCACCGCGCTTGTACGGCTTGCCGGATCGTCCGTCCGCTCAACGCGGCCCGGCCCGCCGCCGGAGGTTCCCGGAACCGGCGGGAGCGGATGCAAGTCTCAGATGTGAGACGCCGCCGTCGCAAGATTGTGACGGCCGCCCCCGCGTCGCGGCTTGCGCGCGCCGGAAAGACGGTGTGCCATGTCTTATAAATTGATCGGGTCGCCCGATTCCGCGCTGGTTTTTATGTGGCATGGTGTTTGCTTCCGTTCCGCTCGCGCGCGCCTCGGGTTCAACCCGCCTGGGGCGCGCGCGAAGTTGACAACAAACGAAAAGGAAACGTCATGGAGATCGGCTACTTCACTATGCCGTCGCATCCGCCGGAGTGCGGTCTGAAGGAAGGGCACGACTGGGACCTTCAGGTGCTGCGTTGGTGCGATGAGTTCGGCTATCAGGAAGGCTGGATCGGCGAGCATCACACCGCGCCGTGGGAACCGCATCCCTCGCCCGACCTGCTGCTGGCGCAGGCGTTCCGCGAGACCAAGAACATTCGTCTCGGGCCCGGCGGCTTCCTGCTGCCCTATCACCATCCCGCCGAACTCGCCAACCGCGTCGCGATGCTCGATCATCTTTCCGAGGGCCGCCTGAATTTCGGCGTCGCCGCCTCCGGCCTGCCGAGCGACTGGGCGATGTTTAATGTCGACGGCATGTCCGGCCAGAACCGCGACATGACCCGCGAGGCGCTGGAGATCATCCTCAGGATGTGGACCGAGGACGCGCCCTGGACCCATACCGGCAAATACTGGACCGTGACCAAGCCGGACGTGATGTTCGACTTCCTCAAGCCGCACATCAAGCCGGTGCAGGCGCCGCATCCGCCGATCGCGGTGGCCGGGCTCAGCAAGGGCTCCGACACGCTCAAGCTGGCCGGCGAGCGCGGCTTCATTCCGATGAGCCTCAATCTCAACCCGGCCTATGTGGCGAGCCACTGGGAATCGGTCGAGATCGGCGCCGCCAAGACCGGCAAGACGCCGAGCCGCAAGGACTGGCGGCTGGTGCGCGAGGTGTTCGTCGCCGATACCGACGAGGAAGCCTGGCGGCTGTCGGTCGGCGACATGATGGGCCGCATGATGAGCGAATATTTCCTGCGGCTGCTCGGCCATTTCGGCTTCAAGGATTATCTGAAGCACCAACCCGACGTGCCGGACAGCGACGTCAACGCCGAATACTGCGCAAGGCACAACTGGATCGTCGGCTCGCCCTCGACCGTCGCCGAGAAGATCGAGAAGATCTATCACGAGGTCGGCGGGTTCGGCACGCTCCTGGTGTTCGGCTTCGACTACAAGCACAAGCCGGAAGCGTGGCGCAATTCGCTGCGGCTATTGAAGCAGGAGGTGCTGCCGCGCCTCAAGCATCTCGACGCCGGCACGGTCAAGGCCGCGTGAGCGGACGGCCGGATTGATCCGGAACCCGCCTCTCCCCCTGCGGGGAGAGGCGGGCGTTCAGGTCCGGCGCGGTATGGCTTTCATCTTCGCCGAGGCTTGACGCGACATCACGTTGTCGGAGGATGGGCGCCGTGACATAATTCCGATTCCGCTCGTCCGCTCGCGGAAGATGGCGACGGAAGGCGAGCCGGAACGGCGTCGCCGCGGCGCTTTGCGCGAGAACGCGAACGGCGGCTTGGTGGCGCGGAGTGAAAGATCTGTCGATGGATTCACAGGGTTTCAAGCAGGCGATGCGGCATTGCGCCGGCGCGGTGGCGCTGGTCACGGTGGGACGCGAGGTCGGGCGGCGCACCGGATTGACGGTGACGGCGGTATGCTCGCTGTCCGACGACCCGCCGTCGCTCCTGGTCTGCGTCAACCGCAACGCATCGGCGCATCCGCGCATCCGCGAGGAGGGCTGCTTCGCCGTCAGCTTTCTCGCCAACGAGCATATGGCGCTGGCGCTGACCTTCAGCGGCCAGAAGGGCGTCGACGGCGACGCGCGTTTCGGCTTCGGCCGCTGGACCACGGCGGTCACCGGCGCGCCGGTGCTGGAGGACGCGCTGGTGTCGTTCGACTGCGAATTGCGTGAAGCGTTCGAGGCGAAGACGCATTCGGTGTTCATCGGCGACGTGCGCGACGTCAGTTTCCGTGCCGAGGCGCGACCGCTGGTTTACCTGCGCAGCGCCTTCCACGACGTGCAGGCGATGCGCGAGCCGGTCACGCTCGG
>JBDHSX010000116.1:0-12035 GCA_039808365.1 Xanthobacteraceae bacterium
CGAGATGCGCCGCGTCGCGCGCCGTGATCTCATAGAGCGGCTCGCTGGCGGCGGCGATTGTGACCATGGCGCCGTTATCGAGCACAAGCTCGTCTCCCGCCTCCAGAATGACGGGCTCGGGGAAATCGGCCAGGACCATGGTGCCGTCCGTCAACTTGATGGCCTTGCGGCGGAGATGACGCTGGTCGTGCTGCAACACCGCGATTCCGGAATGCGGATGCGTATGCGGACTGTCTTTTTGGTCGGAGGCTGTTCGAACCGCGATGGCCCGCAACATGCGGCATCCTTTCTTCGGGGTGGCGTGGTGTTCGAGATCGTGATGTTCGAGGAGGGAGGTCAAACCCGCCGCCCTCTCACTTCGTCGAAGTGTGCCGCATTTCGCGCTATCCCTCAAGCAATCCGATCGCTTCATATTTAATGTATATGTCGTCGAATCCTGGCTTGCCTGTCGATCCCCGCAGCTTGCGAGCCGTTACTTACTGCGTTAGGTTGAGAGGTAACAAGAGAAGAATAGCCCAATCGCGGGCTGTCGCGGGGGTGGAGGAGCTTTCCTTGGATGCGGAGGGTTGGCGCGCCGAACTGGAGCTTTGGCTTGAGCATCGGAGCGGCAAAACGCGGCTGGTTCGCCGGCGTCATAGCGGACCGCTTGTCGTGCAGCGCCCTTTTCATCCCGAGAACGACGGCACCGCCCATATCTATCTGCTGCATCCGCCCGGAGGCGTCGCGGGAGGCGATATACTGGAGACGACCTGCCATCTTGAAGAAGGCGCACGCGCCGTTCTGACGACGCCGGGCGCAACCAAGTTCTACCGCAGCATCCGCCGGCAAAGCCGGCAGCGGACCGTCATCAATGTGGCCGCTGGCGCGGTATGCGAATTTCTTCCACAGGAAACCATCATTTTCGACGGCGCCGAAGCCCACATCGAGACGCGGGTGGCGCTGGCTGACGCCAGTGCGACCTATGTCGGCTGGGATTTCCTGAGCTTCGGAAGGCCCGCCGCGGGCGAGCGTTTCGCCAACGGCTCGGTTCAGCAGCGGATCGAGGTCTCGCTGGCCGGTCGCCCGGTCTGGTTCGAGCGGCTTTGCCTTCAAGGAAATTCGCCGCTTGGCCGCGCGCCATTTGCATTGCGGGGGCGGCCGATCGTCGGCAATATGATCTACATCGGGCGGGTCGCGGAAAATTCCGCGGAGCGGGTTCTGGACCGTATCGGAGAGGAGGCGCGCAGCGTCTTTTCGATCAGCCAACTCGATCGGGGGATTGTCTGCCGCTATCTCGGTGACTTAGTGTCCGAAGGCAAGTTACTGTTCGCCCGGGCCTGGGACGTGCTGCGCGAGACCGGCCAGGGCAAGCGGGCGGCGGCGCCGCGCATTTGGGCGACGTGAGGCGAACACAGGCAGGGAGACCGGGCGATGGAATTGTTGCCGCGCGAGAAGGACAAGCTGCTGCTTTTCACCGCAGGATTATTGGCGGAGCGGCGAAAGGCTCGGGGCGTAAAACTCAATTATCCCGAAGTGATCGCCTATATCTCCGCTGCCATTCTCGAAGCGGCGCGCGATGGCAAGACGGTCGCCGAGTTGATGTCTTACGGCGCCACGTTGCTTACCCGCGACGACGTGATGGAGGGCGTGCCGGAAATGATCCACGACATTCAGGTCGAGGCCACGTTCCCTGACGGCACCAAGCTCGTCACCGTTCACAACCCGATTCCATAGCGAGGCCGCCATGATTCCCGGAGAATATTTTATCGAGGATGGCACGGTTGAGCTCAATGCCGGCCGCGAGGTTCGCTCCATAGACGTCGCGAACTCCGGCGATCGCCCCATCCAGGTCGGTTCTCACTATCATTTCTATGAAACGAATACCGCGCTGATTTTTGATCGGGATAAGGCGAAAGGCTTTCGTCTCAACATCCCGGCCGGCACGGCGGTACGTTTCGAGCCCGGCCAGCACCGCGCGGTCGAACTGGTGGCATTGGGCGGGGACCGCAAGGTTTATGGTTTCAACGCCCTTGTGATGGGCAAATTGTAAAATTGCAGGAGACGTGAGATGAGCACGATCACACGCCAAGCGTATTCGGACCTTTACGGCCCGACGACAGGTGACCGGCTGCGTCTCGCCGACACTGAGCTCATCATCGAGATCGAAAAGGACCACACTGTTTATGGCGAGGAGGTCACCTTCGGCGGCGGCAAGGTCATTCGCGACGGCATGGGCCAGAGCCAGCGGCTGGCCCACGAGGTTGTCGACCTTGTCATCACCAATGTCATCATTCTCGATCACTGGGGCATCGTTAAAGCGGACGTCGGCATCAAGGACGGCCGCATTTCCGGGATTGGCAAGGCCGGCAATCCGGATATCCAGCCGGGGGTGACGATTGTCGTTGGACCGGGCACCGACGTGATCGCCGGCGAGGGGAAGATCCTGACGGCGGGCGCCATCGATACCCATATCCATTTCATCGCGCCACAGCAGGCCGAGGAAGCCCTCTCCAGCGGCACGACCACCCTCGTGGGTGGCGGTACCGGACCAACCGTCGGCACGCTCGCGACCACGGTCACGCCCGGCCCGTGGGCGATCCACCGGATGCTGGAAGCGGTCGAGGCGCTGCCGATCAATGTCGGCCTGCTCGGCAAGGGCAATGCCAGCCTGCCCGAACCGTTGCGCGAGCAGATCCGCGCGGGCGTCGTCGGCCTCAAGCTGCACGAGGACTGGGGCACAACGCCGGCCGCGATCGACAACTGCCTGACCGTCGCGGACGAGATGGACATCCAGGTCGCGCTCCACACCGACACGCTGAACGAGAGCGGATTCGTGCGGGACAGCTTCGCCGCGATGAAAGGTCGGGCGATCCACAGCTTCCATACCGAAGGCGCGGGCGGTGGCCATGCGCCAGACATCATCACGGCGGCGGGTGAAGCGAATATCCTGCCGTCCTCGACCAATCCGACGCGCCCTTACACGATCAACACCGTCGATGAGCACCTCGACATGCTGATGGTGTGCCATCATCTCAGCCCGCAGATCCCGGAGGATGTCGCCTTCGCCGAATCGCGCATCCGCAAGGAGACGATCGCGGCGGAAGACATTCTTCACGACCTTGGCGTGTTTTCGATGATGTCGTCGGACTCGCAAGCCATGGGCCGCATCGGCGAGACCACGCTGCGTTGCTGGCAGACGGCGCACAAGATGAAAGTGCAGCGCGGTCCGCTGCCCGAGGACAGCGCCCGCAACGACAATTTCCGCGCCAAGCGCTATGTCGCCAAATACACCATCAATCCCGCGATCACCCACGGATTCGCGCATGAGATCGGCTCGATCGCGGTCGGCAAGCGCGCCGACCTGGTGCTGTGGAAGACGGCCTTCTTCGGCGTCAAGCCGTCCCTGGTGATGATCGGCGGCATGATCGCGACCGCCCCGATGGGCGATCCCAATGCCTCGATCTCGACGCCGCAGCCGGTGCATTACCGGCCGATGTATGGCGTGCTCGGGCGTGCCCGCGGCTCGACCGGCGTCACCTTTGTTTCCAAAGCCGCGCTGGATGACGGTATCGGCGACAAGCTCAAGCTCTCCAAGACACTCGTCGCCGTCCGTGGCACTCGTACCATTCGCAAGAAGGACATGATCCACAACGGGCTCACGCCCAAGCTGGAGGTCGACCCGCAGAACTATCAGGTCCGCGTCGACGGCCAGATCATCACCTGCGAGCCGGCTCACTCCCTGCCCATGGCGCAGCGCTATTTTCTGTTCTGAGAATATCCCCGGAAAACGGGGCGGTCTTGTCGAAGGGTCTGGAGAATTCCCGTGCGCGTTGACCAGTTTCGCGATCATGCGGCCTTGGGTTTCGTCGATTGGACGTTGCGCGGGATAGGCCAGGTCGTCTTTCAGAACAATCCTCTGGCCGGGCTTGTGATCCTCGCCGGCCTCCTCGTCAATTCCTGGATCTACGCGGTGATCTGCCTCGTCGGAGTGGTCGCGAGCACTTTGACGGCCATCATCCTCAAGGCGGATCGGGCGCTTATCCGTGATGGCCTGTTCGGCTTCAACGGTGCGCTGGTCGCGCTCGCGCTGGTGGCGTTCACGAGCGAGAATTTCCGTACCGGCGCCATCCCGTCGGTCGCGATGCTGGTCTATCTTGTCTGCGCCGCGGCCATGAGTACGATGCTGTTCGCGAGCCTTGCGACGCTGCTCGGTCCGCATAAGGTCGCGCCGCTGACGATGCCCTTCGTGCTGATCGGCTGGCTCTTTCTGTTCGCGATCTTGAAATTCGACGCGATCGATGCGGGACCGATGACCAAGCCGGTTTCACCGGATCAGTTCGCCTATGGCGCGCCCTATGATCTACGGACGTGGTACGAGGGCATCGGCACGTCGATCGGCCAGATCTTTTTCCAGGACAACTCCATTACCGGTTACATCATTCTTGTCGGTATTGCGATCAACTCGCGGATCAGCGCGGCCATGGGGCTTCTCGGCGCGGTGATCGGCACCGTCGTCGCGGTTATTTTCGGGGGTCCCGAAGGCGCCATCCGCGACGGCCTGTTCGGCTATAATTCGGCGCTCACCGCGATCGCGCTCGGCGGCTTCTTTCTGGTATTGACCTGGCATAGCTTTTTCTACGCCGTCTTCGGCGCGATCGTTTCAGCGTGGCTTTGGGCCTCCATCGCTATTTTCCTGAAGCCGATCGGGATGCCGGTGCTGACGTCGACCTTTGTCATCGTCACCTGGATCATGCTGATTGGCCAGTATTCGTTCAAGGCGCTGGTGCCCGTGCCGCCCGCCGACGCGACGACGCCGGAAGACAACCGCAGGCGCTATCTTGAGGCGAAGCGGTAGAGTTCAAGACCGGAATAGGCGGCTGTATTGCGTCTCATGCCAGGCGCTGACCATGGCCAGCGCCGGCGCCACATTGCCGATCTCGTCATCGGGGAGCGAGGCGGCATTCTCCGCCGCGCGTTCGACCACCGGCACCGCCGCGATCAGAATGCGCTGACCGGACGTATGGCCGAGCGGCACGAGACGGATGGCGGCGGCCACCTGTGCTTCAACCACGCTCCACATCAATCCCTTGAGCGCGTCGGCGGGTGCGATCCGCCAGTGGTGGGCCGCGATCGCGAACATCGCCGGATAGGTGACGGCACGTCCGGGCGCGCGCCGTGCGAGCGACACGTCGAGATCGATCAGGAGACGCAGCAAGGCCTCGCCCATCTGCCGGTCCTCAAGAGCGAGTTCGCGACTTTCGCGCCCAGCGGCGAGCCAGGCATCCCATGACAGGAACCGCTCGCTGTCATCGTGTTTCAGAGCGTGGACCATGCGCCAGAACAGGGCGCCGTCGAGCGCGGCGTAGTTGTGTTCCAGCGTGCCGAGAATCCAGTCGCGCGCGCTGGCTTCGTCGACAACAATGCGGGCGGCGACTGCCGCTTCCAGTCCCCGGGAATAGGAGAACGCTCCCACCGGCAGACTCGGGCTGACGAGACGCAGCAGGTGAAGCGACATTGCTCCGGGGCCGTCATGAAAAACCAAGTGCCGTCTCCGATTGCGATCGCCGGATCATGATGCGTCGCGGTCGTGTCTTTCCGCTAGAGCCGGTTCCATTCCGATAGATCGGAACGAAGCACCAGAGTTTTGTTTTTGACGGGCTTTTCTTGCGCGAATGAGATCTCACTTCGCTTGAAAGCACGCTAGAACGAACCAAACATCGAGCCCAGGACGAGAACGACCACAAGTGACAGGACAACCCCGACGATCACTGTCATGACCATGTCGAAATAGCTGCTGGCATGTGTCTGCTTGCTGATCTGAAGCAGGAGCAGAACGGTGCCGTTGTGAGGAAGGGCGTCGAGCGTTCCCGCGCTGATCACCGTCAGCCGATGCATCAAGGCGGGGTCGATGCCGTGCTCAAGCGCAAGGCGCATGTACTCGCTTCCCAATGCGTTCAGCGCGATGGCCATTCCGCCGGATGCCGTGCCCGTCAGCGCCGCCAATGTATTCATCGCCACGACCAGTGAGACCAGCGGTCCTCCGGGAATTTGCAGGACCGCATCGCGGACGACCGCGAATGCCGGCAGCGCCGCCACCACGGCGCCGAATCCAACAAGACTGGCGACAGTCATGATCGGCAAGACCGAGGAATTCGCACCGGCATCGAGGCTTTCGCGCAGCGCGGAGAGCCGCTGAAAGTTGACGGCAATGAGAGTCAGAATGGCGGCGGCAAGGGCGATGAGGACCGACCAGACGCCAATCAGACCGCCGACCTCCAGATTCCACGGCTCAGCCGTGAGAAACGAGAAGTCGAGGCGCGGGAACACCACCAGCGCCATCATGAAATTGACAACAATGACGACGATGAGCGGCAGCAGCGCGAAGAAGAACGGCGGATACTGGTCGGCGCGCTGGCCATGCGTCAGTTCGGCGGGGTCGAAGTCGCCCGACACGGTCGCCTGTTCGCGTGTTTTCTCGGCGATCACGACCGTATCGGAATCATCGACATAGGCCTCGCCGGCCTTGCGCGCGGCGGCTTCCGCCCGCGCCAGCCACCACATGCCGAAGACGAAGGTGACAATCGACGCGATAATGCCGAGGCCCGGCGCGGCGAACGTCGTCGTCCCGAAATAGGGCATCGGAATCGCGTTGTTGGTCGACGGAGTCCCGGGAAGCGCCGACATCGTGAACGTGAAGGCGCCGAGCCCGATGGCCGCCGGCATCAGCCGGGCAGGAATATTTGCGGCCTTGAACATCTCGCGGGTCATCGGAACGAGAACGAAGAACGCGACAAACACGCTGACCCCGCCATAGGTCACCACGGCGGATGCGAGGACCACCGACAGCATGGTCCGGCGCGTCCCGAGCCGTTCGGTGAGGAAGCGCGCGATCGAAGTGATCGATCCACTGTCATCCATCAGCTTGCCAAAGATTCCTCCAAGCAGGAACAGGGGAAACCATCGCAGGACAAAGCTGGCCGTGCCGCCCATGAACGTCTGGGTCCAATGGGCCAGAAGGGGCTCGCCCGATACCAACGCGGCGACAAGCGCCGCCAGCGGCGAGAGCATGAGAACACTCCAGCCACGGTAGGCAAACCACATCAGAAGCGCGAGTCCGACCAGAATCCCGATAAGCCCCATGACCAGACCCCGTTATTGAACGTGACTGAGGAAGACAGTCGTTTCTTTATCGCGAGGTCAAGTCCGCCGATAGCAGGTTTCGGTGGAAAATTGTCGCTGATGACGGGTCGATTCGCGACAAGCGCAGGCAAGGCCGCAGGATAATACTGGAGAGGTTTGCCTTCGGGTGGAAACAGAAGCGTCATTGCCGGGCATAGCCCTTCGAAAAGAACGGCGTCGCTTCGCTCGCCTAGATACTTTTCGCTTTTGACGGAATCACCGCCGTCATGCGCGGACTTGATCCGCGCATCCATCATCTTCTTGAAAAATGATGGATTTGCCGGGTCAAGCCCGGCAATGACGCTTCCATCAAAATAGGAAATTCTCTATGGACCCGGCATCCATCCAATTGAAACGATTCTTCATTTTCGATGGATGCGCGGGTCAGGCCCGCGCATGACGATCCCGTCGAAACCAAACCCGCTCGAGGCGGAAGCAAGGCGGCGGCTTACCCTGTGCGTTCCACACCAGGTTAACAGACGCAGCCTCGTCGCGTCGCTCAGGTCAGCGCCGTCTCGATGATTGTGTTGAGGCCGATCCCGATGGTGATGATGCCGACCGCGACCTGAAGGCCGCGATTGGCCCAGGTCAGGAATTTTGCCGATGCCGCGATCGGCAGCGCGATCATCGTCGACAGCGCGCCCATTCCGATCATCGACCCAATACCGAACAGCAGCACATAGAGGAGGCCTTGTTCGGACGTCTTGGCCTGCGACACCGTCAACACCAACAGCGCGGCCGAGCCGGCCATGCCATGCATCAGCCCGACCAGCAGCGAGCGCCAGCGAAATCCGTGGCCGTGCATGTGCGGGCTTTGCCTGTGCGACACGGTCTCTCCGGCGTGGCTATGCACATGAATGTGCTGCGTGCCATCACCGTGACCATGCCGGTGGAAGTGGACCCGATCGCGCCACAGCCGCCACAACACATGGGCGCCGAGTCCGACCAGCATGATGCCGACCGCGATTTCGAGCGGTCTCTCGATGTGTTCGGGAATTGCCCTTCCCAGCACCAGCGCCGCCCCGGCGAACAGAAACAGGGTGACGGTATGTCCCAGCCCCCACGTCAGCCCATGCTTGACGATGTCGCTGATCTGGCTGCGGCGGGCCGCGATACTCGATACTGCCGCGATGTGATCAGCCTCCAGTGCATGCTGCATTCCCAGCACGAACCCAAAACCCAGAAATGCCAGCATCGTGATGCGATCCCGATTTGCGCGTTGCGAGACTAGACATCATTCGTCCGCCGATAAACTGAAATCTGTCGCTAGAACCGTCCGGCCACGGTAAGGCGAACAGCCAGCGGTTCGACCGGGCGCAGTACGCGATCCATCACTCCGGTGGCACAGACGGCGGCCGGCGGGATATTCGCAAGGCATTGCGCGAACAGCGGATCCGATTTCAGCAGCGATCCATAGGCATAGGTGATCTGGTCGGACCTGCTGTTGGTCAGGTTGAAGGCGTCGAGCTGAATGCGCCAGCCATTCTCGAACCGATAGCCGATCTGTCCGTTCAACAGTCCCGTCGCTGGCGACGTGAACGCGCCGTCCTCGGTCAAGGGGCGCTCGCCGAAAAAACGATAGCGCAGCGCGCCGAACCAGCCGGTAGCTTCCCCGATCCGCACGCCCGCGGACGCGATCAGGCGCGGGGCGCCGGGAATGTAATTGCCGGGCGCGTTGCCGATCTGGCTCCCGGGCCAACCCGCGAGCTCGGCATAGGCTGCGGCCTGATCGGGATCGTCGCCGCGAAAGCGTGCATGGGTGATGGCGATATCGCCGTCGAACCTGAGCCAGGACGTCGGTTGATAATGATTGGTCCATTCGATGCCATAGCGGCGGCTCGGGCGGCTGGCTTCGGTGTCGCCGGCATCGCCCACGAATATGATCTCCGAGGCCGAATCCAGAATGAAAAGACTGATTGCGCTGTCGAGATAGGGAATGGCGCGGGTGCGGACGCCGATTTCGGCGCCCCGCGTCTTGACCAGAAACGGCGAGGAATCGACGGGTGTGCCGTCGGAGGGCGACTGGGTGATGGTGACCCCGCGCGCGTCGTTGCTATGAAAGCCCTCGCCGGCGTTGATAAAAAATTCAGTCTTGTTGAATGGCCCGAACACGATGCCGACTTTAGGGCTTCCAATCGCGGCCTTCGCCTGGCCGGAGTTCGCCGTGTTGAAGATCGAATTGACATTGGCAGCGTAGAAATCGCCACGATAGCCGAGCGTGGTCCGGACCCAGTCGGTCCATCGCACGGTGTTGCTGATGTAAAGACCGACGTTGCCCTGCCGTACCTTGTCACTGCGGACATTGGACAGGAATTGCCGTTGCGCGGTATTTGTCAGCGCGACGTCGATGTCGTCATACCGGCTCTGGAGACCGATCTCGGTTTCCATCGGCAGGCCGGCGAAGGTGGCTTTGAACGTATGTGACGCGTTGACGCCGCCCAGCAGCCGATTGTCATGTTGATGGAATTGGTCGCCGTTGACGGGGTCACTGAGAAAGTAGGTAAAATTGCTCCAGAGATCGAGCGAACTCCTGATGAGGTAGAAGTTGGCCCGCGAGACGCCGGTGTCGTCGGAACGGCTCCATTGTCCGGACAGCGAAAAGCGATCGGACTTGCCGCCGTCGGTCGGATCGAACGCGCCATAGCGCCCGATCTCGCCGGACTCGATCGCGCGCAGCGGAATCTGGTCGGTCGAATTCCAGCGATTGGAGTAGGCCATCGCCGTCAGCGACAGGCCATCGTCGCGCGTGCCCTGGCTGTAGCGCACGAGGCCGTTGAACTTGCGCAGATCGTCGGGATTCTCCCATGGCCCGTTATAGGTGTTGACCTCGCCGGCGACGAGCAGCGTTCCGTTGCCGACTTTGTGCGAGGAGATGCCGAGCCCGCGCCAGTAGCCGAAGCTGCCCATGGTCACCGCCGCCATCGAGCCGGATATGCTGTTGATGAGATCGATATGGGCGGCGCCCACCGATGCGAAGTCGCCCTCATCAGCGAAATACGGCCCCTTGCGAATATGGATCGAGCCGATCAGTTCGGGGATCAGAAAATTCAGATCGGCATAGCCCTGTCCGTGGCCATGGGTGGGCATGTTGACGGGCATGCCGTCGACCGTGATTGCAAAATCGGTGCCATGGTCGAGGTTGAAGCCGCGTAGAAAATACTGATTGGCTTTGCCGTCGCCGCTGTGCTGGGTCACGATCAGGCCAGGCACCACCTCGAGCGCCTCGGCCGGGCGCGAGAACGGTCGCGCATTGACCTCTCGGCCGCTGACAGCCATTTCACTCGCCGCGGCGGGTTCAATCGCCGATGAGCTCGGCGCCGCGGTTTCGGAGCGCGGTGCGGGTCGCGCGGCAGCGGTCGTCGCGGCGGCAGGCGCGTGCGCGCGCCGCGCCGGGCGGCTCGCGACCACTTCGATAGGTGGCAGCACCTCCTGCGAGGGTGGCGCGGTCTGAGCCTGAGCCGGCTGCATCCAGCCCGCGCCCGTCACACATGCGAAAAAGGCCAGTCGTCCCGCGCGAGGCCCCCCGATCGGCCTGCGGAGACGCATGCGGCCGCGACCTTGATATTTGGGGTCCGCCATAGTCTAGTGCCCCGAAGTCCCTGTAACCCACTTTCGGCAGGCTGACCGATAAGTATGACGACGTCAATAAATAATCATACTCGGATCTGAGCGAGTTGAGGCGGAGACATCCATGCAGCGCATCACAGTGACGCTCGACGACGACCTGATGGCGGATCTCGACCGCATGATCGGCGAGCACGGCTATCAGAACCGCTCGGAGGCGATCCGCGATTTCGCTCGCGCGGGGATGCAACAGGCGTCGCAGCAGGCTGGTGCGAGTGGCGAATGCGTGGCTGCTCTCGTCTATGTTTACGATCACGCCGCGCGCGACCTTTCCAGCCGGTTGGTGAAGAACTTTCACGGTCATCACGACCTGTCGCTGGCGACCCTGCATGTCCATCTCGACGACGCCGACTGCATGGAGATCACCGCGTTGCGCGGTCAGAGCCGTGAGGTGCAGCATTTCGCCGACCACATTATCGCGGAGCGCGGCGTGCGATATGGCCGGCTGGTGATGATCCCCGCCAACAAGGCCGGCAGCCCGCGCGGGGTGCATCGGCACAAGCGACGCAAGGACAAATAGCGATTTCGCAAGAGGAAGCCTTCGCCATCACCGGCACCCGGTGGAATGGCCCTCGCTTCTCTGGCTTACGTGATGGCGCGGCAGATGAGAAGGACGCGCCGTGAAGAGGACCGCTCGCTCGCCATCGAAGGTGGCCGTTCGATATGCGATCTGCACCCGCGCCTCGATCGACAATGGTCTGGGTCAAGAGTTCAATTCGTCGGATACGCGATATGAGGCGTCCAGCGCCGCGACTTGCGCGATCGGCGCCGTCTGTCCCTGCAACATGACCGTGAGCCGCCTCGCATACCGTTTCGTCGCGCCGGTCACGCTGTCGCAGCGCATCCGTGACCGTGGGGGGCTTCGCTGCCGGGCCGTTCTGGCCCGCGCCCTTGGGCGCCTATGCCGAGGCGGGTAGCGGCGAGAGCAAAGAGCCATGACAAGAAGCAATCCGGGCGGACGACGCATCGGATAGGGTCCGCCGCTCCAGCTCGCGCAAGGTGAGGCCGTGCTATCCAGTCAGCGGCATCACCAGCCACTCGATTAGCCCCCACACCGTCCCCGGCACGCCCTTCAACTCGACCCGCTCAATGAAGCCATCGACCACGGTGAGCCGCAGCCGGGTGCCGTTGACCAGATGCTGCGGCGGCAGACTCACCCGCGCCAGCACGAAGCCGGCCTGGGCATAGGCCGCCTCCAACTCGCGCGCCGCCGCGAAAATCTCCGCGCCGGTGACGCGCCGCACCGACAGCCG
>JBDHSX010000117.1:0-11989 GCA_039808365.1 Xanthobacteraceae bacterium
CACCCGAGACCAGCGCCGGACGTTCCGGCGCGGTCAAGGCCGCGCGCTCCCGGTCGATCGGCCATTTGAACTGGTCGCAACCGCTCGGCTCGGCCGCGAAGGCCGGCGTGGTCGCCGCGACCGCCACGGCGAGGATAACGAGGCTTCGCATCATCATTCCACCGCGATCATGACGTCCGACGCCTTGATGACGACGATGACATGCCCCTTGGCCTTGATGCCGAGTTCATCGACCGCCTCGTTGGTGATCGACGAGGTCACGATCTGACCGTTGCCGATATCGACCCGGACGTGCGAGGTGGTAGCGCCCTTCGTGACTTCGACGACGGTGCCCTTGATCTGATTGCGCGCGCTGAGACGCATGGCGGCCTCCCATTGTATTCGGGGGTACACGAGCGGGAACCGCCGTTCCGGTGAGATCGCGCGCGTGACGGCATCGCGACGTCCAATCCTAGCGCATTTCGAAATGACCTGATAGCGCCCGCCGGGTCTCACGGCGCCTTCAGCACCTGGCGGCAGGCCGGCGGCAATTCCGACAGCGTGATCTGGTGCGGCGGCTTCGGCGGTTTCGGCCGCGGCTTCGGATGCAGCACCGCGTCGCTGAACCAATAGGCGAGGTCGGACGCCGCGCACCCCTCGCCGTCCGGCGGCGGGGCTTGCGGGGTGCAGCCGTGATCGCCCGCCGGGCAGGTGATGCGGACATGGAAATGATAGTTGTGGCCGTACATCGGCCGCACCTTGGACAGCCAGCTCCGGTTGCCCCGCGCCTCGCGGCACAGCGCCTTCTTGATCGCGGCGTTGACGAAAATGCGCTCGACGCGCGGCTCCATCGCGGCGGCGCGGATCACCTCCAGATGGCGCGGCGTCCACACCCGCGGATCGATATCGAGCCGGTCGGTGCGCACCATGTCGACCGCCGACATCTCCTCGCGCTCGTTGCGCGACAGCATCCGATTCGGCATCGGCGTCAGCCAGATATCGGCATCCAGCCCGATCTGGTGGCTGGCGTGGCCGGTGATCATCGGGCCGCCGCGCGGCTGCGCCATGTCGCCGATCAACAGGCCGGGCCAGCCGGCGGCGCGATGCGCCTTGGCCGACAGTTTTTCGACCAGCGCCACCATGTCGGGATGGGCCCAGTTGCGGTTGCGCGACAGCCGCATCACCTGCCAGGTCGGCCCGTTGACCGGCAGTTGCGCGCCGCCGGCGAGGCAGCCCTTGGCGTAGAAGCCGATCGCCTGCGGCGGCTGGGCGCTGGGCTTGAGCTTGCGGCCGAACAGTTGCTTGGCGGGCAGCGCGGGATCGTCGGGATGGGCCAGCGGCGGCAGCGGCTTCGGGTGCAGCGTGCCTTTTTCCTGCGCCCGCGCGGCCGCGGACATCGAGAAGGTCACACAGACCGTCAGCAGGAGGCGCGCGAGAAGGGGGCGGCGATTCGTCATCCGCGAAGTATAGCCTCGATTCGCGCGTGGCCGGCGCGTCCCGCACATCCGACGGACGATCGATTGACAGTGCGCCGCGATGGCCGTTCTAATGCCGCCCAACAAAAACAGGCAACGGGAGGACGACGATGAAAAAGCTGATCTCTGTTCTGGCGGGGGTGGCCACCATCGCCGCATTCAGCATGGCGGCTCAGGCGCAGACGGTGCTCAAGGCATCGCATCAGTTTCCCGGCGGCAAGGGCGATCCGCGCGATGAAATGGTGCAGATGATCGCCCGCGACGTGAAGGCCGCCAATGTCGGCCTCGAAATCCAGGTCTATCCGGGCGCCTCGCTATTCAAGCCGAACGAGCAATGGAACGCGATGACGCGCGGCCAGCTCGACATTTCGTCATTCCCGCTGGATTACGCCAGCGGCAAGATCCGCGCCTTCGGCGCGACGCTGATGCCGGGCCTGGTGCGCAACCACGAACGCGCCGCCCGCCTCAACGATTCGCAATTCATGAAGGACATCAAGGCGCATATCGAGAAGGCCGGCGTCATGGTGCTGGCGGACGCCTGGCTGGCCGGCGCGGTGGCCTCGAAGGACAAGTGCATCCGCAAGCCCGAGGACATCAAGGGCCTGAAGACGCGCTCCGCCGGCCCGACCTTCGCCGCGATGTGGCAGGAGGCCGGCGCCTCGATCGTCTCCATCCCCAGCAACGAAGTCTACAACGCGCTGCAAACCGGCGTCGCCGAGGCGACCGACACCAGCGGCGGCAGTTTCATCTCGTTCCGGCTCTACGAGCAGGTCAAGTGCCTCACCGCGCCCGGCGACAACGCGCTGTGGTTCATGTACGAGCCGGTGCTGATCTCGAAGAAGACCTTCGACCGCCTGACCAAGCCGCAGCAGGAGGCGCTGCTCGCCGCCGGCAGGAAGGCGCAGGAGTATTTCGCCAAGGCAAGCAAGGAACTCGACGACAAGCTGGTCAAGACCTTCAAGGAGCACAATGTCGAGGTGGTGACGCTGACGCCGGAGGAATACGACGCCTGGATCAAGGTGGCGCAGAAAAGCTCCTACGCCTCCTTCGCCAAGGAAGTGCCGGACGGCAAGAAGCTGATCGACGAGGCGCTGGCGGTCAAATAGGCCGGCGATGCACCGCGTCGTTTGAATCGTCATTGCGAACTTGAGCCGTCATTGCGAGCGAAGCGAAGCAATCCAGAAGGCCACGAAGCAAGGACTGGATTGCTTCGTCGCTTCGCTCCTCGCAATGACGGAGGGGCGGTCGGATCGCTTCGGAGCTCACGCTCCTCGCAATGACGGACAAATAAGCCGTGTCACAGGCCAGCGCCGGCCGTTGCCTCTCGTGTCGGAATGCCCCTCATGGATACTTACATTCGCGCCATCACGCTAATCTCGAAACTGTGCGGCCTGGTCGCGGCGCTGCTGATCGCGGCGGCGGTGGTGGTGGTTTGCCACATGGTGTTCGTTCGCAGCGTGCTCAACCACAACACCATCTGGCAGACCGACTTCACCACCTACAGCCTGATCGCGGCGACCTTCATCGGCGCGCCGTTCCTGTTGCTGAATCGCGGTCACGTCAATGTCGACGTGCTGCCGCATTATCTCGGCCAGACCGGACGTTACTGGCTGGCGCTGGCCGCCGGGCTGATGTCGTTCGCGTTCTGCGTCGTCATGACCGTGCTCGGCGCCGAGTTCTGGTTCGAGGCCTGGAGCAACAACTGGGCCTCCGACACCATGTGGCGGGTGCGGCTGTGGATTCCCTACGCCGCCATGCCGATCGGCCTCGGCATCCTGTCGCTGCAATACGTCGCCAGCCTCTATAACCTGATCACCGGCCGCGAGCCTCCGTTCGGCCTGGCACCGAAGGAGGCCGCATGAGCCCGGCAGTTCAAGGCGCCGTCGTCCTGATCGTCACCCTCATCGTGCTGTTGTCAGGCGCGCCGGTGGCGTTCGCGCTCGGCGCGCTGGCGCTGGCGTTTCTGACCATTTTTCAGGGCGCCGGCGCGCTCCAGGTCGCGGCCGAAACGCTCTACAGCAGCCTCAACGATTTCACGCTGGTCTCGATCCCGATGTTCGTGATGATGGGCGCGGCGATCGGCTCCTCGCCGGCCGGCAAGGATCTGTACGAGGCGCTCGACCGCTGGCTCTATCGCGTGCCCGGCGGACTGGTGATCTCCAACATCGGCGCGTGCTCGATTTTCGCGGCGCTGACCGGCTCGTCGCCGGCGTGCTGCGCCGCCATCGGCAAGATGGGCATCCCCGAGATGCGCAATCGCGGCTATCCGGACGACGTCGCCACCGGCGCGATCTGCGCCGGCGGCACGCTGGGCATCCTGATCCCGCCGTCGATCACCTTCATCCTCTACGGCATCGCCACCGAAAGCTCGATCGGCCGGCTGTTCCTCGCCGGCGTTTTTCCCGGCATCCTGCTGACGGCGCTGTTCATCCTGTGGACCATGTTCCTGCTGTGGAAGCGCGGCTTCCGCTCCCACGCGCCGGACTTCCGCTATTCGTGGCGCGAGAAATTCCAGTCGATCCCGAAAATCCTGCCGTTCGTGCTGGTGATCCTCGGCGTGATGTACACGCTCTACGGCGGCGTCGCGACGCCGTCGGAGGCGGCCGGCGTCGGCGCGGCGCTGTGCGTGGTGCTCGCCGTGGTGATCTACCGGATGTGGTCGCCGGACAAGTGGTGGCTGATCCTCTACGACACCACGCGGGAGTCGGTGATGATCCTGATGATCATCGCCGCCGCCGTGCTGTTCGGCTACATGCTGACCTCGCTGTACCTGACCCAGACGCTGGCGCAAGCGATCGCCGACATGCACGTCAACCGCTGGGTGCTGATGTTCCTCATCAACGTCTTCCTGCTGGTGTGCGGCTTCTTCATTCCGCCGGCGGCAATCATCCTGATGACCGCGCCAATCCTGCTGCCGATCATCACCGCCGCGGGCTTCGACCCGATCTGGTTCGGCGTCATCATCACCATCAACATGGAGATCGGCCTGATCCATCCGCCGGTCGGATTGAACCTCTATATCGTCAACTCGATCGCGCCGGACGTGCCGGTCACCAGGATCATGTACGGCACGATCCCCTATGTGCTGTGCATGATGCTGGCGATCGTGATCCTTTGCGTGTTTCCGGACATCGCGACCTGGTTACCGGACACGCTGATGGGGCCGGTCGCCGGGCGCGCGGGCTGAAGCGACGCTTGTTGACGAGGCGCGATCCGCTCTGGAAACGGACCGCCGCGACCGCTAGGGTCCGGCGGACCGTTCCACCGATCTGAGAGTCCCCACCGTGTCCAGTTCCGCCGCGCGCGCCCGCCTTGCCGACATCATCTTCACCCGCTCGTTCGGGCGTGGCGAAATCACCCTCGCATCCGGGCGCAAAAGCGATTTCTATTTCAACCTGAAGCCGACCATGCTCGATCCCGAGGGCGCGGCCTTGCTGGCGGAACTGACCTTCGAAGCGCTGAAGGACGACAAGCTCGATTATGTCGGCGGGCTGGAGATGGGCGCGGTGCCGCTCGCCGGGGCCATCGCGCAACTGTCCTGGCTGAAGAAAGCGCCGATCGCCGCGTTCTTCGTCCGCAAGAAGCCGAAGGAGCACGGCGCGCGGCTGGCGATCGAGGGCCTGACCAAGGGCGAAAGCCTGCGCGGCAAGCGCGTGGTGATCGTCGAGGACGTCACCACCACCGGCGGCTCGGCGATCAAGGCGGTGGAGGCGGTTCGCGACGAAGGCGCGGAGATCGCGCTGGTGCTCACCATGGTCGATCGCGACGAAGGCGCGGCGGAGACGTTTTCGGCCGCCGGCCTCGCCTTTCGTTCACTATTCAAGGCGTCCGAATTCCTCAATAGATAGCGGCGACCGATCGCCTCATTGCGTCGGCGATCCAAGCCCGGTAGCTCCATGCGATGACCCTGCCGTTTCGTTCGCTCGCCCCGCTCACACTCGCCGCACTTGCGGCTTGCGTCGCATGGCCGGACGCGGCTTGCGCGGCCGACGGGCTCGACGGCGCCAGACTGAGTTGGCCGTGGGCGCTGCCGTTCGTCGGCATCCTGCTCAGCATCGCGACGGGACCGGTATTCTACCCGCGCGTCTGGGAGCATCACCTCGGCAAGTTCGCCGCCTTCTGGTCGGCGCTCGTCATCGTGCCGCTGCTCGTCACCACCGATCCGCACCTCGTGACGACGACGCTGGCGCATACGGCGCTGCTCGAATACATGCCGTTCATCCTGCTGCTGCTGGCGCTGTTCACGGTCGCCGGCGGCATTTATCTCCAAGGCAACCTGCACGACAGCGTGATCACCAACACCGCGCTGCTGGCGATCGGCACCGTGGCAGCAAGCCTGGTCGGCACCACCGGCGCGGCGATGATCCTGATCCGGCCGCTGATCCGCGCCAACGACGACCGCAAATACAACGCCCACGTCTTCGTGTTCTTCATCTTTCTGGTCTGCAACATCGGCGGCTCGCTGACGCCGCTCGGCGATCCGCCGCTGTTCATCGGCTTCCTCAAGGGCGTCGACTTCTTCTGGACCACGCAACACCTGTGGCCGGAAACGCTGGCGGTGAGCGCCGTGGTGCTGGCCGTGTTTGTCGTCATCGATATCCTGATCCGTCGCCGCGAGGGACGGCCGCGCTGGCGCGATCCGACGCCGGACACCCCGCTCAAGCTGCATGGCGGCGTCAACTTCGCGCTGATCGCGGTCATCATCGGCGCGATCCTGATGAGCGCGCAGTGGAAACCCGGCGTCAGCTTCACCGTCGCCGGCGTGCATCTCGAACTTCAGAATTTGGCGCGCGACGCCATCTTCGTGCTGGTCGCCGTCGCCTCGATCGCCTTGACGCGCAAGGACATCCGCGCCGCTAACGGCTTCAGCTGGGGGCCGATCAGGGAAGTCGCCATCCTGTTCGCCGGCATCTTCATCTGCATCGTGCCGGTGATGGCGATGCTGCAAGCCGGATCCGAGGGCGCGTTCAGGTCGGTGCTGAGCCTGGTGACGCGCGGCGACGGCACGCCCAATCCGGTGGCCTATTTCTGGCTGACCGGCGGCCTGTCGTCGTTTCTCGACAACGCGCCGACCTATCTGGTGTTCTTCCAGCTCGCCGGCGGCGACGCGGCGCATCTGATGACCGATCTCGCCCCGGTGCTGGCGGCGATCTCGCTCGGCGCGGTGTTCATGGGCGCGATGACCTATATCGGCAACGCTCCCAATTTCATGGTCTACGCCATCGCCACCGAGCGCGGCATCAAGATGCCGAGTTTCTTCGGCTACATGGTGTGGTCGATCATGGTGCTGCTGCCGGTCTTTATCGTGCTGTCGCTGGTCGCCATCTGATCAAACCCCGGAGAGCGGTTTTCCCGGCCGGAACGTTCTCGCTCATATCTCGTTTACCATCCCGCGATAAAGTCCGTCTCGGACGATGCAGCGCAAACCCGCGCTGCGCGGGCGGCTGCTGCTGGAGTTGGCGTTGCGTCACCAATCGCGTTCCATGGCCCGGCGCGGCCGCGCCGTTCTGGTGGCGGTCGCCCTGGCGGCCCCCCTCGCCCTGGCGGCCCATCCCGCGGCCGCGCAGGGCTTGTTCGATTTTCTGTTCGGCGGCGCGGCGCAGCAGCAACCGCAGCCGCGACGGTCCGCGCCGTCGCCCGCCGATTTCTTCGCCGATCCCTTCGGCCTCAACCAGCACTCCGCCCCGCCGCCGCCACCCAGCGCGAGCGCCAGCGCCGGGCGCGGCACGACCTATTGCGTGCGCAGCTGCGACGGCAAATATTTCGCGCTGTCGGTCAGGAGTGGCGCGACCGCGGCGCGGATGTGCCAGGCGTTCTGTCCGGCCGCGCAGACCAGGGTCTATTCCGGCGGCGCCATCGACGGCGCGGTCGCCAGCAACGGCGAACGCTATGCCGACAGCCCCAACGCCTTCGCCTATCGCAAGGCGCTGAAGGCCGATTGCACCTGCAACGGCCGCGATCCGGCCGGCCTCGCGCAGGTCGATCTGTCGCAGGACCCGTCGCTGCGTTCCGGCGACGTGATCGCGACCGCCGACGGCCTGGTCGCCTATACCGGCGTCCGGCTCGGCGCCGATCAGTCGCCGGATTTCGCACCGGTCGCCGATTTTCCGGGGCTCACCCCCAGCATTCGCGCCAAGCTCGGCGAGATGAAGGTCGCCCCTGCCAGCGCCGGCATGCTGAGCGACGGCGCAACCGCGACGCCCGCGCCGGACACCGCCGCGCAAGCCGCGCCGACAGCGAAAACCAAGCGCACCGTCGTCAATTAAACGATCTCGTCATTGCGAGCGAAGCGAAGCAATCCAGAACCCCCACGCCTATCGCTTACCCCCCGCAAGCGGCGGGAGGGATAAAGGGAAGGGGATTGCTTCGCGAGCCTGTGCTCGGACCGCGCAAAGCGCTAATCCGAGTGCAATGACGGCTCTTAAGTTCCGCGTCAGCGCCCGACAATGACGCCGATGACGTTCGGCGCCGCGAGATACTTCTCCTCCATCGCGGCGCGCGCGGCCGCCCGGTTCTCCGGCGTCAACAGCCCGCGCGCCTCGGCCAGGATCATCCAGCAGTAACCCCACCAATCGGCCAGCATGCCGTTGTCGTCGACCAGATCGTAACCGTGCTCGGCGGCGAAAATCCGCGCATGGGCTTCGTCCAGCGTATCGAGCCAGGCGTGATCCTCGATCGAGAACAGATCGTCGGTGAAGTCATCGGTGGTGTAACCCCATATCGACAGGCACACGGCATTGAACGCGCGATCGATCTGATCGTCGTCGACCGGCCGCCGATGCGACAGCCGATGCAGCCGCGACAGCGACCGGGCGAAATCAGCGATGCGGGTGAGGGCGAATTGCTGACAGGCGGTCATGGGACATATAGCTTTCAAATGACGTGACAGACGCTAGATATTGTGCAGCGACCACAACGAATCACAATGATATATCAATTACTTATTATTTTGTTCTTAATTTGTTCCGGCCATTCTCCGATGCCACCCGAACCGAGCGCGGGACCAATGATCGATGCCGCGACCGGGAACTTTTTCCGCCGTGGCCCGTTAAGGGCGAGCGTCTTTCAGGATCGACCATTTGCCGCATGACTCATTCGCGGACCGTGTTCCGCATTCCCGGGAGCCGATCGACGAGTTGGCGCTTGCCGACATCAAGAGCGCCATCCTCGGCAAGCTGACGCTGGCGATCGGCAAGGATGCCGGGATCGCGACGACGCATGACTGGTACAGAGCCGCGGCGCTGGCGTTGCGCGACCGCATCACCCATCGCTGGCTCCTGACCGACAAGGAGAGCTACGACGCCGGCCGCAAACGGGTGTATTATCTCTCGCTCGAATTCCTGATCGGCCGCCTGTTCACCGACGCGCTCAACAACATGGGCCTGCTGCCGCTGTTCACCGCGGCGCTCGGCGATCTCGGCGTCGATCTCGATCAACTGCGCAACTGCGAGCCGGACGCGGCGCTGGGCAACGGCGGCCTCGGCCGGCTCGCCGCCTGCTTCATGGAAAGCATGGCGACGCTCGGGGTGCCGGCGATCGGCTACGGTATCCGTTACGATTTCGGCCTGTTCCGCCAGATCATCGCCGACGGCCGGCAACAGGAATATCCCGACGACTGGCTGTCGTTCGGCAATCCGTGGGAGTTTCCCCGGCGCGAGGTGGTCCATGACGTGCGTTTCGGCGGTCATGTTGAGCGGATCGCCGACGGCGAGGGACGCGAGCATTGCGTCTGGCATGCGGCCGAGACGGTGCGGGCGGTGGCGTTCGACACGCCGATCGTCGGCTGGCACGGCGCCCATGTCAACGCGCTACGGCTGTGGTCGGCGCGCGCCCCGGATCCGCTGCGGCTCGACGTCTTCAACGCCGGCGATCATCTCGGCGCGATGTCGGCGCAGGCCCGCGCCGAAGCGATCTGCAAATTCCTCTATCCCAATGACGAGACCGCCGTGGGGCGCGAATTGCGGCTGCGGCAGGAATATTTTTTCGTCTCGGCCTCGTTGCAGGATCTGATCGACCGCCACCTGCGCGCCGACGGGTCGCTGACCACGCTGCCGGCCAAGGCCGCCGTCCAGCTCAATGATACCCATCCGAGCCTCGCGGTCGCCGAACTGATGCGCCTGCTGGTCGACGAGCACGCCATCGACTGGGACACGGCATGGCGCATCACCACCAAAACGCTGTCCTACACCAACCACACCTTGTTGCCCGAGGCGCTGGAGGTGTGGTCGGTCGACCTGTTCGAGCGCATGCTGCCGCGCCACCTCGAGATCATCTACCACATCAACAGCCTGCATCTCGACCGCGCCGAGGCGCTGCGCCCGCACGACGTCGACTTTCGCGCGAGTGTCTCGATCATCAACGAGAAAACCCATCGCAGCGTGCGCATGGGCTATCTGGCGTTCGTCGGATCGCACTCCACCAACGGCGTCTCGGCGATCCATACCGAACTCCTGAAGGAAACCGTATTCCGCGATCTGAACGCGCTCTATCCCGGCCGCATCACCAACAAGACCAACGGCATCACCTTCCGGCGCTGGCTGATGCTGGCCAATCCCGGCCTCACCGCGCTGGTGCGCGAGGCCTGCGGCGACGCCGTGCTCGACGATCCCACACGCCTGTCGCAACTCGAACGCTATGCCTCCGATGCCGCCTTCCAGCAGCGCTTCGCCGCCATCAAGCGCCGCAACAAGCTGGCGCTCGGCCGGCTGATCGGAGCAAAGCTCGGCATTGACGCCAACGACAGCGCGCTGTTCGACGTCCAGATCAAGCGCATTCACGAATACAAGCGCCAGCTTCTCAACATCCTCGAAGCCATCGCGGTGTATCAGGAGATCCGCGACGCGCCGCAACGCGAGTTCGTGCCGCGCGTACGGGTTTTCGCCGGCAAGGCGGCGGCGAGCTATCGTCACGCCAAGCTCGTCATCAAGCTGATCAACGACGTGGCGCGCGTCGTCAACAGCGACCCTGTCGTCGGCGACCGTCTCAAGATCGCGTTCCTGCCCGACTACAATGTCAGCCTCGCCGAGGTCATCATCCCCGCCGCCGATCTCTCCGAGCAGATTTCGACCGCCGGCATGGAGGCGTCGGGCACCGGCAACATGAAGCTGTCGCTGAACGGCGCGCTGACCATCGGCACGCTGGACGGCGCCAATATCGAAATTCGCGATCACGTCGGCGCCGACAACATCGCGATCTTCGGCATGACGGCGGACGAGGTGACGGCGCGGCGCGCGCAAGGGCTCGACGCCGGCGACGTCATCAGGCGCTCGCCGCGGCTGGCCCGCGCGATCCACGCCATCGAATCCGGCGCGTTCTCGCCGGACGAGCCGGATCGCTTCCACGCCATCGGCCATGCGCTCCGCCATCTCGACCATTACATGGTCAGCGCCGATTTCGACGCCTATTACGAGGCGCAGCGCGCGATCGACCGGCGCTGGCTCGCTGGGCCGAGCTGGACTCGCGCCAGCATCCTCAACGTGGCGCGGATGGCGTGGTTCTCGGCCGACCGCACCATTCGCGAATATGCCGAGGACATCTGGCATGTCCCGACGCTCGCGGCGCCGTCGCGGCCGGCGCGCAACCAGCGCAGCCACGGCTGACACGGCGCGGCGGATTCGCGCGGCCGCCATGAACTGCAACGTCATTGAATTTCGGGAACGGTTGCGCCATCCCTGTGGCGTGGAGTCCATCCGATCAAAGCTCCGCCTCGTCTCGCCACCATCCGGAGCCCCCATGCCGACCAGCCTGCCTGAAACCACCGAACATCCGTTCGACAGGGCCACGCGCGTCACCGCCGGCGACAGCCAGTGGCGCGGCCACACCAGCGACGACTACTGGGCCTTCATCGGTCCGTTCGGCGGCATCACCGCCGCAACCATGCTGCGCGCCATCGTCGAGCACCCGCAGCGCGACGGCGACGTGCTGTCGCTGACGGTGAACTACTGCGCGCCGATCGCGGCGGGGCCGTTCGATCTCGACGTGCGGCTGATCAAGGCCAACCGCTCGACCCAGCACTGGTCGGTCGAGCTCACGCAGCAGGCCGGCGAGACGGCGGCCTTCGCCACGGCGGTGTTCGCGGTGCGGCGGCCGTCATGGTCGCATCGCCCGGTGCCGGCCCCGGACGCCACGCCGTTCGCGGAAACTCGGCGCTATCCCAAGAGTGGATTCAAGATGTCGTGGGTCCGGCAGTACGATTTCCGCTTCGTCGAAGGCCCGTTGCTGCTGGACGTCGCCGCGCCCGGCGAATTGTCGAGCCCGTTCTCCAAGGTATGGGTCGGCGACACCACGCCGCGACGGCTCGACGCGCTGTCGCTGACGTCGATGTCGGATGCGTTCTTCGGCCGGCTCTTTCACGTCCGACATCAACTGACGCCGTTCGGCACGGTGTCGCTGACCACCTATTTTCACGTCGACGCCGAGGATCTGATCGCCGAGAACGCCAGCCATGTGCTGGCGGTGGTGGATGCCAGCGTCTTCCATAAAAGCTATTGCGACCAGACCGCCGCGCTGTGGTCACCGGGCGGCAAGCTGCTGGC